>CAYXMF010000096.1:0-5560 GCA_964465845.1 uncultured Eubacteriales bacterium
GCAGGAACGTCGATGCTGTCACCAATATGACGCTGAAGCTCTGTCATAAATGCTTGACAGAATCTCATAATTTCGCCGTCACTCTTACCAACCGGATTAAAGTCAGAGCCACCCTTGGCACCACCCATAGGAAGACCTGTAAGTGAGTTTTTGAATGTCTGCTCAAAACCTAAGAAGTAAATAATACTTGCATTAACGCTTGGGTGGAAACGAAGACCACCTTTATATGGACCGATTGCTGAGTTAAACTGAACACGCCAACCACGATTTACCTGAGTCTGACCATTGTCGTCAACCCATGCAATTCTGAAACGAATTGTTCTGTCTGGCTCAGCCATTCTGCCGAGAATGTCGTATTTTTCATATTCAGGATGTGCTTCAATAACCTTTTCAAGTGAACCGTAAACTTCACGAACGCACTGAAGAAATTCGGCTTTGTCGCCATCACGTTCTTCGACTCTTTTAAGTATTTTTTCAATATAACTATTCATTAAAAAGACCCCCTAGTCTTGATGCTAAAAATAATACCATAAATACATTATTATTTTCAATTCACAATTTTGAAAAAGATAGTTAAATTTTAACACTTTAATTTGTTAAAAATGACAAATTTAACCAAACGACTTTCATTTTTGACATAAAATCTTGCAAAAATTACCAAAACTTGCAAGAAATCTTGTATATTGACTTCATAAAATTATATTTTTAATTTTTCTTTTGTGATTATATACAAATTGACAAAACACATACTGTTTGATAAAATATTAAAGATTAAATAAACTTATGGTGTAATTATGCAAAAATTCATTTCAAACAGCGCTGATGATACAATTGAATTAGGTATGCGGCTTGCCAAAACCTTAAAAGGCGGAACTGTAGTTGCATTTTACGGCGGACTTGGTATGGGCAAAACTGCCTTTACTCGCGGTATGGCTAAAGCACTTTGCGTAAAAGAAGAGGTGAGTAGCCCCACTTTTGCAATAGTCAACGATTACGGCGGAAATCCACCTCTTTATCATTTTGATATGTATCGTGTAGAGAGTTGGGACGACCTTTATGCAAGCGGATTTTTCGACTTTTACGAGGCAGGGGGAATCCTTGCAGTTGAGTGGAGTGAAAATATCGAGAATGCCTTGCCTGAAAATACTGTAAGAGTAATAATTGAGCGTGGAGAAAGCGATAATCAGCGTATAATTACCATTGACGGAGGCGATGAAATATGAAAATCTTATCAGTTGATTCTTCATCGGTATCAGCATCCGTTGCCATTACCGAAAACGGTAGTATTTTAGCTGAAAGTTTTATTAATAACGGACTTACCCATAGTCAGACTCTTATGCCTATGGTCGAAAAGACTTTGAATGATGCTGAAATTTCAATAAAAGACATTGATTTATTCGCAATAGCAAACGGCCCCGGCTCATTTACAGGCGTCAGAATCGGTATTGCATCAGTAAAAGGTATGGCAGATGCACTCGGCAAAAGGTGTGTCGCAGTTTCAACTCTTGAGGCAATCGCTGAGCCACTTAAAAATGAAGATGTAATCGCATGTTCAGTTATGGATGCCCGTTGTAATCAGGTTTATACTGCGATTTTTGACGGTGGTAAACGTCTTTGTGAAGATAAAGCAGTTTTAATCGATGAACTTGGCGAAGAACTGCAAAGTTTTAACAAACCAATTATATTTATTGGTGACGGCTCAGTTTTATGTTATGAAAAGCTTAAAAATGTTGTTACAAATATTGATGTTGCGGACGAAAATATACGTTATGTCCACGGCTCAAGCGTAGGCTTTGTTGCAGAAGAAAAAATCAAAAACGGTGATGAACCAATAGACTCAGCAAAACTTGTCCCTTTCTATCTGAGATTACCTCAGGCAGAAAGAGAACTTAATAATAAGAATTCATTGAAAAAGGAGAATATAAAATGATAGCATTAGGTGCCGACCACGGCGGATTTGAATTAAAAGAGGCAATAAAAAAACATCTCGATGAAAAAGGTGTAGAGTATATCGACTGCGGAACATATTCAGCAGAGTCAATCGACTATGCACCAATCGCAAAGGCAACTTGCGAAAAGGTGACAAGCGGTGAGTGTGAAAAAGCAATTCTTTGCTGCGGAACAGGAATCGGCATTTCAATGGCTGCAAATAAGGTTAAGGGAATCCGCGCTGCTTGCTGTTCAGATTATTTCAGCGCAAAATTGACTCGTATGCATAACGATGCTAACGCTCTCTGTATGGGCGGACGCGTTGTTGGGGTAGGTCTTGCTCTTGAGCTTGTTGATGTTTTCCTTGAAACTGAATTTGAAGGCGGACGTCATCAGCGCAGAATTGACCAAATTATGGAGATAGAAAATTCATAAAAGAACTTGTAAATTGCAAAAATAGAGTATATAATTAAATTTGAAGAAAAAATCCAAGAAAATTTGGGGGAATATAAAATGGGCAACATTATAATTACAAACCATCCACTTATTCAACACAAACTTACTCTTTTAAGAGATAAGAATACAGGCTCAAAAGAGTTCAGAGCACTCGTTTCTGAAATTGCAACTCTTATGTGTTATGAGGCAACTCGTGACCTTCCGCTTGTAGAAGTTGAAGTTGAAACTCCTGTTGCTATTGCAAAAACAAAGGTTATTTCAGGTAAAACACTTGCATTTGTTCCGATTTTAAGAGCAGGCACAGGTATGCTTGACGGTGTTCTGTCCCTCGTGCCATCTGCAAAGGTTGGTCATATCGGTATGTATAGAGATGAGGAAACAGCACGTCCAATTCCTTACTATTGCAAATTACCATCAGATATTGAAGAGCGTGAAGTAATCGTTCTTGACCCAATGCTTGCAACTGGCGGTTCAGCAATTGATGCAATTTCACAGATTAAGGAATATCATCCAAAATCAATCAAGTTTATGGGTATTATCGCAGCTCCTGAAGGAATGCAGGCTCTTGCAGACGCTCATCCTGATGTTGACATTTACTGTGCAGCACTTGATGAAAAACTCAACGAGCATAAATATATTGTTCCTGGTCTTGGCGACGCAGGCGACAGAATCTTCGGCACAAAATAATTAAATATAACGAAAATAAGGCAGTCAATCGACTGCCTTAATTTTTTATCTTGTTTTATAATATAACTTCCTGTGGCATACCGCCATTTTCTCTTGATTTATCTGCAAGATAAACGCATAAATGACCTGCAACAGAGTCGAAAATTGAAGTACACGCAAGGCTTGGCTTTTCACCGCGAACGAATGATACAAAGTCTGCTGAAAGTCTTTCGTCACCGCCACCGTGACCGCCGTATGCACCAACCATATCGCCCGTAACCTTAAGGTCAACCTCTTCAACGATTTTCTCGTCAGTAGTTGTAGGATGAATCTTTGAAACATAGAACTTTGACTCTTCAAAGTTTCCGTAAATTTCACCCTTTGTACCTGTAATATGTATTCTTCTGAGTGACATTGAGTTACCGCCAACAAGGTTGTGAGTGCCCGTAGCACCATTTGCGAAATTCACGAGTACAGATTGATGGTCAACAACATCATTGTCACACTTGTAAATGCACTTGCCGTAAGGTGAGTCACCTTTGAGAAGATTGATTTTATCTTCAATAGTTGGATTTTCAATGTGTTCAAGCTTGTCCCAAATGTAGAATGCCCAACGCTCAGGCTGGTCAATGTAAAGACGTTTTGCAGAATATCTGCAATCCTCAACAAGCGGACAGTCCACAAGACAACGAGTACCTGCATTTTCAGGTGCATTTTCTGGCTTGAACTGATACTTACTGCCAAAGCTTGAAATTGCAACAGGCTTTGTTTCGCTCATAAGCCACATCATAATGTCAATGTCGTGACAGCATTTAGCAAGAAGCATTGATGTGTGACATTCTTTGCTGTTTGCCCATTTACCACGAATATATGATGTTGAAAGGTGATGATAACTTACGTGTTCAAGTGTCTGAATGTTGATAATATCACCGATTTCACCACTTACAATTCGCTCTTTAATTCCGTAATAGAAAGGTGTGTAACGAAGAACGTGACAAATCATAACTTTTGAGTTGTTTTTTCTTGCACATTCAACTATTTCTCTCATTTCTTCTTCGTTAGGTGCGAATGGTTTTTCAAGAAGCATATCGTAACCGGCGTTCAAAAGGGGAATCGCAGTTTCAAGATGCTGATGGTCCATGGTACCATTGATAACAGTATCTGCAAGCTTGCCCTTTTCTGCTAATTCCTGTGCTGTTTCAAAACACATATCAGGGGAAAAACCGAATTTTTTCATACACATTTCACGTCTTACAGGATTCGGATCTGCAACGCCCACGATTTTTAACATTTCGGGATTTGTAATTGCAAGCTCCGCGTAAATTAACGCTCTGTGACCTGCACCAACGATTATCGCAGTAATTGGTTTTGACATTTTTAATCATCTCGCTAAAGGAATGTTTTTAATCACGCACATTATACCACACCCACAAAAAAAGTAAAGTTAAAAGTGAAAATTCGTAATTCGAAATTGACTGCAAATTATAAATTATAAATTCAGCATTTCGCATAAGAATTATTAATTATTTTATGCAATATTACCTGTTAAAAATTTAACTAATTTTATTGACAATTATTTCATTTTAATGCTATACTAAATTGTAATTTAGAACGCGTTTTAATTTGAGTTTCAAATAGCGTTCAAAAAATAAGAAAAAAGGGAAAATGATATGGCGAATTACAGAGATGTCAATGAAACAAAACAACTAAAAACAAAAGTCTTGCTTTCGGCGGCAAAATTGTTTTT
Organism: uncultured Eubacteriales bacterium; assembly: GCA_964465845.1. Classification (GTDB taxonomy): domain Bacteria; phylum Bacillota; class Clostridia; order Oscillospirales; family Acutalibacteraceae; genus Fimenecus. Next base: position 4,799 of record CAYXMF010000096.1, read on the forward strand.
AACAAAAGGCTATACCAACACAACCGTAAAGGAAATTGCAAAAGAAGCCGAGGTCAGCACAAGCACATTGATGTATGTGTTTGGCAGTAAAGAAGAAATTCTTGCAGACCTTGTAAAATATGTCCTTGAAGGTCAGTTCAAAACAACGGAGAAACTTTTAGAGGGCAAAACCGAAGATAAAATTCTTTTTTATGCGGCAGAAACCACAATGCAATTATATATGGCAGAGTCCGGCGAATATATTCGTGATTTGTATGCAGCGGCGTATTCAATGCCTGCAACCTCTGAGATAATTCAGCATACAATAACAGGTAAGCTTGAAGAAATCTTCAAAGAGCATCTGCCCAACCTTGAAACCAAGGATTTCTATGAATTAGAAATCGCGTCAGGCGGAATAATGAGAGGGTTTATGACTATACCTTGTGATATGTACTTCACAATGGAACGAAAAGTCAAACGATTTTTAGAAACCACATTTCTTGTTTATCGTGTTCCCGATGAAAAGATTCAGGAAACTATTGATTTTGTAATGCAGTTCGATTTCAAAACAATCGCAGAAAATACAATACAAACAATGCTCGATTATCTCGAAAAACAAACTAATTAAATTCGAAATACGAAATGGTAGGGTGTTGCATACTCCCCACCAAAACCAAGTAACTCTAACATCATAGGAGGACTTAATATGAAAACGAAAAATCAATTAACAAACCGCATACTCAGCCTTGTGCTTGCGCTTGTAATGGTGCTGGGTATGCTGCC
>CAYXMF010000097.1:0-5495 GCA_964465845.1 uncultured Eubacteriales bacterium
CGCCGCAGCATTTTTTGTACTTTTTGCCGCTGCCGCAAGGACACGGGTCATTTCTGCCAACTTTTTCACCTTTTTTCACAGGTCTTTTTTTGTCACTGCCGTCAGTAGCACCACTTGTTGCAGTAATCTTTGCAGCCTGCTCACGCTTAATATCTTCTTCGCTCTTAAGACGGAATGTAAGAAGTGTGATAACCGTACCTTCACGAATAAGCGCATTCATTTCGTCAAACATATCGTAACTTTCCATACGGAATGCAACAACAGGGTCCTGCTGAGCATAAGAACGAAGATAAATTCCTCGTTTAAGTTCTTCCATAGCATCAATATGATCCATCCAGCGCAGGTCAACATTGTGAAGAAGAACTTTTCTTTCAAGCTCTGACATAATCTTTTCGCCGTATTCATCATACTTAGCGTTATACACATCCATAGCCTTGTTATAGAAATACTCTTTAAACGCAGCGTTTGTATTGTATTCCCCTGCAATATCTTTATCTGCAAGGAATTGAAGTTTTTTAATAAGTCCGTTGATGTTCCAATCCTTTACTTCGTTAGCGGGAGGACAGTAAAAATCAACAGTTTCTTCAATATAGCCGTCAATCATTTTAAGGATTGCAGAGTGAATATCATAACCATCAAGAATCTGATTACGCTGGTCATAAACTTTCTTTCTCTGCTCATTCATAACATCGTCAAAACGGATAACGTTACGGCGCACTGCATAGTGATTGCCTTCAACCTTTTTCTGTGCGTTTTCAATTGTGTTTGTAAAGATTTTAGCCTCAACAGGAATGTCACCCATACTCTTGAAGGTATCAAGGATTGTATAGAAACGGTCACCTGCGAAAAGACGAAGAAGCTCATCTTCCGCTGACAAGAAGAATTTGCTCTGACCATTGTCACCCTGACGACCTGCACGACCACGAAGCTGATTATCAATTCGACGTGACTCGTGACGCTCTGTACCGATAATATAAAGACCGCCTGCTTCACGCACTTTCTGAGCCTCATCACGAAGCTGTTCTTTATATTTACTCTCAAGGTCACGGTAAACCTTGCGTGCCTCAAGAATGTCTGTATTGTCTGTTTCTGCAAAGCCTGTTGCCTCAGCAATAAGCTCATCAGAATAATCCATTCTTCTCATTTCAGAGCGTGCCATATAATCGGGGTTACCGCCCAAGATAATGTCAGTACCACGGCCTGCCATATTTGTTGCGATTGTAACTGCGCCGAATTTACCTGCCTGCGCAATAATTTCAGCTTCTTTGTCATGATACTTGGCATTGAGCACATTGTGCTGAATTCCTGCCTTACGGAGTGCCTTGCTTAAAAGCTCACTCTTTTCAATGTTTGTTGTACCTACAAGCACTGGCTGACCTTTTTTATTGCACTCTAAAATCTGTTCAATAATAGCCTTGAATTTTGAAAGCTCTGTCTTATAAAGAATGTCGTCCTCATCAACACGTACCATTGGCTTGTTTGTAGGAATTTCAATAACGTCAAGATTGTAAATCTCCTGAAATTCTGTACTTTCAGTCATAGCGGTACCTGTCATACCTGAGAGCTTACTGTAAAGACGGAAATAGTTCTGGAATGTAATTGTAGCAAGAGTTTTTGACTCACGCTCAACCTTGACATTTTCTTTTGCTTCGATAGCCTGATGAAGTCCGTCAGAATAACGACGACCAATCATAATACGGCCTGTGAATTCGTCAACAATCAACACCTGACCATCTTTTACAACGTAGTCAACGTCACGTTTCATAACGCCGATTGCTTTAAGGGCAATATCGATATGGTGCTGAATTGTAAGGTTTTCAACATCAGCAAGATTTTCAAGTCCGAAGAACTTTTCTGCCTTTTTAATACCATTCTGTGTAAGTGATGCTGTTTTTGCCTTTTCATCAACAATGAAATCGTCATCTTCGCCTGCAATGTTTTCTATACCCTGTTTTGAGTCGACTTCTTTAACCTTGCACATTTTAAGTCTTTTTACAAAATCATTTGCAATTTTGTAAAGGTCAGTTGACTTGTCACCCATACCTGAAATAATAAGGGGAGTTCTTGCTTCGTCAATAAGAATTGAGTCAACTTCGTCAACTACTGCAAAGTTGTGACCACGCTGTACTCTCTGTTCAGCGTAAATTACCATATTGTCACGAAGATAGTCAAAGCCCATCTCGTTATTTGTTCCGTATGTGATATCACAAGCATACGCTGCTCTTCTCTGTTCACCGTCTAAGTCGTGAACGATAAGACCAACTGAAAGTCCTAAGAAGCGGTAAAGCTTGCCCATCCATTCAGAGTCACGGCGTGCAAGATAATCATTGACAGTAACAATGTGAACGCCTTTTCCTGTAAGTGCATTAAGATATGCGGGAAGAGTAGCTACAAGTGTTTTACCTTCACCTGTTCTCATTTCAGCAATTCTGCCCTGATGAAGAACAATACCGCCTATAATCTGCACCGGGAAATGACGCATATTAAGTACACGTGCCGAAGCCTCACGGCAAGTTGCGAATGCCTCAGGCAAGATGTCATCAAGAGTTTCGCCGTTGTTAAGTCTTTCTTTGAATTCGGGAGTCTTTGCCTGAAGTTCAGCATCTGTAAGTTTTTTGTATTCTTCTTCAAGCTCAAGAACTTTTTTCTGAATAGGGATTATTCTTTTTACCTCACGTGAAGAATAATCTCCAAAAAGTTTTTTAAAAAGGGACATTTTTATATCTATCCTTTCAGATTATTAACAAAATCCATATATATGTTGAGTTTTATGTTCATTGCATACATACACCCATTTTATTAGTAAGATTATAACACATATATTCCGAAAAATCATTAACTTTTTGTGAAATTTTCCGCATTTTTCCTTGATTTAAGTACATTTTTTTGGTATTCTTAATATGTATAATAGTTTTCGGTCACGATATACGAAATTTTCCGACTAAGGAGGAACGAAAATGACTGATTCAAGAACACTCGCCTACATAAATATGTACGCAGTTCTCGGCACATTGGAAAATCTTTGCGAACTCGACGACAAAGCTAAAGAAATACTTTCCGGCATTGAAAAGCCTGTTTCTGTTGCTTTTGACGTTAAGAACGGTCCAAGTGCTACACTCACATTCTCTAAAAACGGTTGCCGTATGGACGACGGAGTAAACGCTGATTGCGATATTAAAATCCCCGTTGCATCTTGCGACAAATTCAATGGAATTATTGACGGTAAAGTCACACCAATTCCAACAAAAGGTCTTACAAAAGTTAATTTCCTTTTAAAAACTTTCACTGCTCTTACTGACAGACTTACAGAAGTTTTGAGACCTACTGAAGAAGCTCTTAAGGATGCTGATTTCTTCCGTCTTAATACTCTTTGCACATTCTACACAGTAGCAGTTGCAATTTCACAGATCGGTAATCAGGATGCTATCGGCAAATTCAGTGCGTCAAATATTGTTGACGGTGATGTTCAGATCGGTATTAAAGATACTGTTTTTGCAACCATCCGTATTAAAGATAATCATATGATTACAATCAAGCAGGCTTCTGACAAGCCTCGTGCAATTATGGAGTTCTGCGACATTGAGCTTGCAAATGCACTTTTTGCAGGAACTGTTAACTCTATTGACCACGTTGGCAACGGCAACATTGTTATCAAAGGTTTGATTTCAATGGTTGACAATGTTAACCGTATTCTTGACAGAGTTGCACTCTACTTGGCATAAGGAGGACACTAAGATGAGTAAATTCCCAACATACGATACCACAAAAAGCCGTGAGATGTTTCAGCGTGCTACAAAGGTTATTCCATCAGGTATTTACGGCCATTTAGGACCGGCTGAAGGTCAGTGGATTCCTGTTTCAAGATGGCCATCTTTCTCAGAGAAAGCACAAGGCTCATACTTCTGGGACGTTGACGGTAATAAATATATTGACTATATGTGTGCATACGGTCCTAACGTTCTCGGCTATAACGACCCTGACGTTGACGCTGCCGCACTTGCACAGCTTAAACTCGGCAACTGCACAACAGCACCTGCAAAGGTTATGGTTGAATGTGCAGAAACACTTGTTGATACTGTTGCTTCTGCTGACTGGGCATTCTTCTGCAAGAACGGTTCAGACACAACTACTCTTGCAACAATGGCAGCAAGAGCACACACTCACAAGAAAAAGATTATTTTCTTGAAATACTATTATCACGGCGACTTCCCATGGGCACAGAAAATTGACTACCCGGGTATTACTCCTGAAGACGTAGCAAACAACGTTATCGTTCCTTGGTTCGACCTTGATGCACTCCAAAAAGCATATGACGACAACAACGGTGATATCGCAGGTCTTATTGCTCAGCCTTATGACCACGGTAACTTTAAAGACAACGAAATTGCTTCTACAGAATACTGGCAGGCAGTCCGCAAATGGTGTGACGACCACGGCGTAGTTCTTATTATTGACGACGTTCGTGCAGGTTTCCGTCTTGACCTTGCAGGCTCTGACCACTACTATGGTTTCAAAGCAGACCTTATCTGCTTCTGTAAAGCACTTGCAAACGGCTACAATATGTCAGCACTTTGCGGTGGTGAGCATATGAAAGCAACAGTTTCAGGTATTACATACACAGGCTCTTATTGGCTCAGCGGCGTTCCTTTTGCTGCTTGTATCGCTTGTATCAATAAAATGAAGGCTCTTGATACACCTACAATGTTCCGCCGTCTTGGTACAATGGTTACTGACGGTTTCAAAAAAGCAGGTGCAGAACACGGCTTTGATTTGGTAGTTTCAGGTGAGCCTGCACTCTTCTACTTAAGAATTGCTAACGATGACAACCTTATGCTTCATCAGGAATGGGTTGCTGAATGTGTAAACCGCGGTTTGTTTATCACATCTCACCACAACCACTTCATCAATGCTTCTCTTACAGAAGAAGACATTAAGAAGTCTATTGAAATTGCAGAAGATGCATTCTCAGTCGTTGCAAAAAATCACCCTGAATTAAGGGGTTAATGAACAAACAATGCGGAGTGGGGAACTCCGTCACATAATAAAAATTTAGGGAGGCAGTTTTATGCATAATCTCACAAAAGCAGAATGGCTTGCACTCGAAAAGAAAGCCCTTGAACTTCGTAAGCTCTGCGTTCAGACAACAGTCTGGGCAGGTAGCGGACATTTCGGCGGCGGTATGAGTGTTATGGACCTTCTCACAGTTCTTTATCACAAATATCTTAACATTAAGGTTGAGGATCCAAAATGGGACGACAGAGACCGTTTCATTCTTTCAAAAGGTCACGCAGCAATAGCTTATGCTCCTGTACTTTGCGACAAGGGATTCAACGATGTTGAAATGCTTAAATCATTTAACCTTTCAGGTTCAAAAATGGGTATGCACCTTGACTCAAACAAAGTTGTAGGCGTTGACGCTTCAACCGGTTCACTCGGTCACGGTCCATCAATCGCAGCAGGTACAGCACTTGCAGCAAGACTTCAGAATAAAGATT
>CAYXMF010000098.1:0-5399 GCA_964465845.1 uncultured Eubacteriales bacterium
TGTCACGGAAATATCTGTCGTTCAACTATGGCGGAGTTTGTGATGAAAGATATTGTTAAGAAAAACAATTGTGAAAATGAATTTTTGATTTGTTCAAGTGCCACAAGCACAGAAGAAATTGGTAATGACACTCATTGGGGCACAAAAGGAATACTTGACGAAATGGGCATCCCCTACACCAAAAGACAAGCTGTTCAGCTAAAAAAATCCGACTATGAAAAATATGATTTCATTATCGGAATGGACAGCGCAAATATGCGAAACATCAACAGAATTATCGGTTATGATAAAGACGATAAAACACATAAATTATTAAGTTTTGCACATATTGACCGTGATGTTGCTGACCCTTGGTACACACGGGATTTCAGAACTACATATAATGATGTTTTACTTGGTTGCACTAAATTATATGAACACATAAAAAAGCAGGCTTAAAGTGAAGCCTGCTTTTGCTTTTATTCTTCAATACCTAACTTTTTAAGGATTTCAGGGTCGCAAGTACTTGCAACTGGTCCGATTTCTTCCCAAAGCTTATCTGCTTTTGCTTTCCAATCTGCAAACTGTTCATACTGTTCAGGGTAGTTATCATAAAGTGTTCCAACCTGAGCGCTGTATTTGAGTCCTTTCAAGAGTTTACCGATAGTTGCAGGCTTGATTTTGCCTTTAGCAATGCCATTTACAATTCCCTTAACCATATCAGAAATATCTTTACTTGATAAATTAAGACCTGTATCCATACCGCCAAGGATTTTTTCATTGAAAATAATATCATTTTGGAAAAGATATTCAGCCTCATCATAGTCCATTGAGATAACGCCCATAAGAAGTGGTCGCATTGAGTCAAAATCCTTGCCCTGTGCAGTCATATAACGCTTGTTGATACTCCACATTCTCTCTTTTGTAAGATATTTATCTGATTTCAAAAGATTTGAGATAACATCAACCGCGATTTCGCCTGCAACAAGTGAAGATGTGCAACCCTCACCACAAGTAGGCTTTGTATGACAAGCAGCATCACCGAGGGCTATAAATCCGTCATCAACAAGAGAGTAAACTGACGTATGATATGGTGTCATACCCTTTTCAATTCGTTCAACTTTATATTCAGGGAACTTAACATTTTTCATAAAATGCTCTTTGAAGATTTCTTCAGCGTATTCGTATGAATAGAACGCACCAATACCAAGAATTGCACCATTAGGATTATCAGATGGTGCAGACCAGGATTTATACTGCATAAAGAAACCGTCTAAATCTCTTGGATTAAAAGCATTGTTAATATATTCAGCATAATAAAGAACAACATAAAGAATATCTTTAGGTTTCAATTTGAAATTGCCTACAACTGATGTATCGGGAAGTTTTGTACGGGCAACTGCAGGAATGCCTGAACAATCCGCAACAATTCTTGCGTGAGCTTCACACTCGGCATCAGCAGTTATGTATTTCCCACCAACAATTTTATGGTTTTCATCATAAATAAAATCTGTAAATGATGCACCGTAAACTATTTCTGCCCCCGCTTTTTTTGCACGTTCAGCCATAAACATAATATAGTCGTGCTTATGCAAACCAATTACCGGTGCTTCAGCACAAGCCTTCGGGTAATTGCCGTAAGGCGAAACCATTGTTGAATGGTCAAAAGAGAACTCGCGTAAAGGACTGTTTTCATCAGGAATAATAAGATCGAATTTTTCCATATCAGCCTTTCCCATATGAAAAACGTCATACTCTCTTGAAACATTATCAGGTTCCTGTTTTTCAATTACAAGAACTTTAAATCCTTTTTCTGCCATTTTGTAGGCAAACCAACAGCCTGTTGTTGATGCACCTACCACCAACACATCATATTTTTTCATAATAAATCCCCCGTTATTATAAATCACAATTCAATTATGCCTGTGCTTGCCGGTTTACAAAGATAAACGCTTGCATATTTTTCACCAAGTTTATTAAAGCACTTTTCAGCTTTTTCCCTGTTACTGAAAAGTCCGAAAACTGTTGGTCCGCTGCCGCTCATACAACAAGCGTCAGCACCGCACTTTCTCATAACACCTTTAATGTGCGGTCTTTTTGGCACTTCAACTGCTTGTTCAAATACATTGCCACACAATGAGCATATTTTCTCATAATCGCCGTTTGAAACCGCGTCAATCATTGAAACTCTGTCAAGATGTCGAACACGTGAAAGTGCATCGAACTGCGCATATGCTTCAGGCGTTGAAACATCCTGTTCAGGCTTTGCAAGAACAATGTAACATTCAGGCAAGTCCTTAACCGGTGCTATGACATTGCCTGTATTAAGTGCAACAGCCGTTCCTCCAATAAGACTGAACGGAATATCGGCGCCGACTTTTGAACCAATTTCGCAAAGTTGATTTTGAGAAAGATTTGTATTGTATATTTTATTAAGACAATAAAGAACTCCTGCACCATCAGCACTGCCACCTGCGGTACCTGCCGCCATAGGAATATTTTTCTCAATTTCTATGGTAATTCCCCTATCACCAATGTCACAAGCCTCAAAAAACGCTACAGCGCACTTATATGCGATGTTCTTTTCATTACAAGGAACGCCATCTTTATCACATTCGATCAAGATTTTATTTTTACTATTTTTTTCAACTGTAACAGTGTCATACAAATCAACAGACTGCATAATCATAAAAAGACTATGATAACCGTTATCGAGTTTTTTAAGAATATCAAGCATTAAATTGATTTTTGCCGCAACTTTAACCTTCATATTTATTCCGACCTTTCAATTTTCATTTGCATTGGAGTATGTTTTTGGAAAAATGTTATGCTGTCAAATCCTGCTTCAATTGCACAACTGTATGCCATATCAATATCGGCCGCAAGATGTTCGGCATAGTGAGCATCAGAGCCCACAGAAACATATTTTCCTCCAAGTTCCTTAAATCTTTTCACAATATCAACCTCAGGAGAAAGTTTATTAAGAGGCTGGCGAAGAGCCGCAGTATTGATTTCAAGAGCTTTATCAGTTTTGGCAGTAAGCAAAAGAATTTCGTCAATCTGTTTTTTAAAGTTATTCAAATCAATATCAAGATTTGACTGTGAATAAAAATATCTTAATGGATATGTTAAATGTGCAAGTACATCAAATTTGCCCCATTTAAGCATTTCAAGTATTTCGTCAAAATATTGTTTAAGAAGTTTTTCAGCCTCTTGCAAAGTAAGATTTTTCATAAAATAAAAATCTTCACCACCACGAAGATTATGAACAGAGCCTAAAATGTGGTCGTAATCATATCTGCTAACAATATCATCAGCTGTTGGAATATCATAGGCAGGCTGTCCTAATTCAATACCATTAAGAATTAAAAGTTTGCCCCTGAACGCAGAACGCACTTTTGCAACCTCAAAAAAAGCCTGAAAAATTCGCTTATCGTAGTTATCATCACCACGGAACTGATCAACTTCACAATGGTCAGTAAAAGCCAATGCTCTTAAATCCATCATTTCTGCTTTTTCACAGAAAAAAGTTGCAGAATGATTACCATCAAAGGAATTGTCAGTATGAACGTGCAAATCAACAATATTCTTGTACATAGGAATACACCTCCCAATATCTGCTAATATTTTACTACACATTGGCATAATTTTTCAATAAATTTTCAAATATATTTAAGAAAGTTGTTCACTTTTTTCGGGGTATGTGATAAAATGTTGTCAATTTCAATTCGGAGGTCACAAAAAATGAGAGGTATTATAACTGTAGTAGGCAAAGATATGGTTGGTATTCTTGCAAAGATTTCAGGTGTTTGTGCTGAAAACGGTGTTAATGTAATTGAAGTTTCACAGTCAATTTTGCAAGATATGTTTTGTATGATTATGCTTGTTGATTTTGAAAAAGCAAACGTGCCTTTCACTTCATTTTCAGATAAAGTTACTGCAATCGGCAATGAAATGGCTCTTTCAGTTCACGTAATGCACGAAGATATTTTCAATTCAATGCACAGAATATAAGTAGGTAGAAAAATGATAAATACGCACGACATACTTGAAACAATAAATATGATTCAAGATGAAAATCTTGACATCAGAACAATAACAATGGGTATTTCACTTCTTGATTGTTGCACAGGTGATGCAAAATCAACCTGTGACAAAATCTATGAAAAGATGACAAGAAAAGCAGAAAAACTTGTTAAAACAGGTGAAGATATTGAAAAGGAATATGGTATTCCGATTATAAATAAAAGAATTTCAGTAACTCCAATTTCAATGATTTTGGCATCAGGCAAAGGTGACCCTGTAATGTATGCAAAAACACTTGAAAGAGTTGCACAAACTGTTGGTGTAAACTTCATCGGCGGTTATTCGGCACTTGTTCAAAAAGGCTTTGCCGCAGGCGATGAAGCACTTATCCGCAGTATTCCTGAAGCGCTTGACGTAACAGACCACATTTGCTCTTCAGTTAATATCGGCTCAACAAAAGCTGGTATCAATATGGACGCAGTAAAACTTATGGGACAAATCATAAAAGAGTCTGCAGAAATTACTGCAAACAAAGGCTGTATCGGCCCTGCAAAGCTTGTTGTATTCTGTAATGCTCCTGAAGATAATCCATTTATGGCAGGTGCATTCCACGGTATTGGTGAGCCTGACTGCGTAATCAATGTTGGTGTGTCGGGACCTGGTGTTGTTCGTTCAGCAATATCAAAAATTCCTGATGCAAATATTACTGAAGTTGCAGATATGGTTAAGCGTACTGCATTCAAGATTACAAGAATGGGACAGCTTGTTGCTTGTGAAGCATCAAAAAGACTTGATGTACCGTTCGGTATTGTTGACTTGTCGCTTGCCCCAACCCCAGCAGTTGGCGACTCTGTTGCTTATATTCTTGAAGAAATGGGGCTTGAACAGTGCGGTGCTCACGGTACAACTGCTTGTCTTGCTCTTCTTAACGACGCAGTTAAAAAAGGCGGCGTAATGGCATCTTCACATGTTGGCGGACTTTCAGGTGCATTTATTCCTGTTTCAGAAGACGCGGGTATGATTGCGGCGGCAACAAGCGGAGCGCTTACAATTGAGAAACTTGAAGCAATGACTTGTGTATGCTCAGTTGGTCTTGATATGATTATTGTGCCAGGTGATACAACTGCAGAGGTGCTTTCAGGTATTATCGCCGACGAAGCTGCTATTGGTATGGTAAACTCAAAAACAACGGCAGTAAGACTTATTCCTGCAATAGGCAAAAACATTGGCGATACACTCAATTTCGGTGGACTTTTAGGTTATGGCCCTGTAATGAAATTGAATACAGCATCCCCTGCTAAATTTATTAACCGTGGCGGTCGAATCCCTGCACCATTACAGAGTTTGAAAAACTAATATAAAAGTTCAGGTGGAATCCAAATTGGATTCCACCT
>CAYXMF010000099.1:0-1535 GCA_964465845.1 uncultured Eubacteriales bacterium
TTCAGTATTTTTTTTGCTACATCTTGAAATTTACCAAAAATTGTACGATAATATATGTATAATTTAGTTTTGAAGGAAAGTTTTTATGTACTACGATAAAGAACTTGATTTTTTTCGCAAAATACTTGAAAATTACAGAATAAATTCCTGTATAATGACTGATGGCGACACCTCTTACCGAATGGCAGATCGCGGGCTTCGTGATTCATTAGGATTAAGCGAAGACTATGACCAACTTTTCTGCACACGTCACGAAACTCTTACCGAAAATACAATTTTTAAACTTACTGACAGTTTCAGTTGCAATTATATTTTTATTCTTCTGCCCGAATACGACGAAAAAAAGACTTTTATTGCAGGTCCGTATATTGATACGGATTTTACTCAGAAAATGTTTATTGATGCAGCAAAACAATATGATGTTCCCGTCCCTCTTCGTAACCAAATTGAAAAATATTACACAACTGTTCCGGTATATACTGAAAAAGATGTTATCTCATCTCTTTTTTATTCTCTGGGTGAAGTTTTGTGGGGCGGAATGGACAATTTTGCAGTCAGAAGTCTTAGTCTGGTTACCTCTGAACGCAAATTCCCTGAAGTTGTTGAACGCATAAGCAATCACATTGAAGACCCTCTTCTTGCTATGAAAATGCTTGAAAGCCGTTATGAAGGCGAACGCAAGCTTATGCAGGCAGTGAGTCAGGGTATTGCTCACAAAGCTGAACAAATGATAAGCAATTCTTCTGAGCTTATGCTTGAAATGAGAGTTACTGATCCTGTGCGTAATATGAAGAATTATGTCATTGTAACGAATGTACTTCTTCGCAAAGCAGTTGAGCAAGGCGGTGTTCATCCGTTCTATATTGACGGCGTTTCATCAGATTTTGCAAGAAAAATTGAAAAAATTAAATCTGTTCAGGAAGGCATTGATATGATGCACAATATGATTTACAAATATTGCGCTCTTGTAAAAAATCATTCAATGAAAAACTATTCTCTTCTTGTTCAAAAGGTTATTACTGTTATAGATTCAGATTTAACCGCTGATTTAAGCCTTCACAAACAGGCTGAAAGGCTGAATCTTAATGCCAGCTACCTGTCAACGCTGTTCAAAAAAGAAACGGGAATGACACTCACCGAATACGTTTCAAAGAAAAGAATTGAGCAGGCAGCATTTCTGCTTGTATCAACAAACCTGCAAATCCAGTCAATTGCACAGAACTGTGGTATCTATGATGTGAACTACTTTACAAAGATGTTCAAAAAATACATGGGTAAGACCCCAAGAGAATACCGTGAAAATGCAATGAAATTTTAAATATAAAATCAAAAGACTTGCTTATGCAAGTCTTTTTTTATTGGTTATCCAAGCAAATTTTATATGCGATTTCGTGAAGTTGTTCCATTGTTTCAAGCGCACCTAACTCCTGACGGTATTTTGCCGCTCCTCGAAGACCTTTTGTGTACCAGCCTGTATGCTTTCGGGCTTCTCGTATACCAACATAATCGCCTTTGTACTGACACAAGGTTTCAAT
>CAYXMF010000099.1:1635-5337 GCA_964465845.1 uncultured Eubacteriales bacterium
GCAGAAGCACCTGCATTTTCAGCACGTTTTGCCATTTCAACTGCATTTATGGAATTTTCATCCCACCCTGCACGGATTTTCACCGTTACGGGCACAGGTGAAGCCTCAACTACTGCTTTAACGATTTTTTCAGCAAGTTCAGGATTTTTTGCAAGGGAAGCACCGCCACCGTTACCTGCAATTTTAGGTGCAGGGCAGCCCATATTAATATCAATAATCTGGGGATTTACCTGCATTACGATTTCAACGCTTTCTGCCATAATAAAAGGGTCACTGCCAAAAATCTGTACCGCCGCAGGACGTTCTGTCTCTGACAAGAACATTAAATCTTTCGATTTTCTGTCGCCCATAGAAACGCCTTTGGAGCTAATCATTTCACTTACAACATACGCAGCTCCATAACCTACGCAAAGTTCACGGAATGCTCTGTCAGCCACCCCTGCCATTGGGGCTAAAACTACTTTGCCATTTATTTCAACATTACCTATTTTCATAATGTACCTCGTAGAAATAAGATACCTGTATTTTAACATACATTTCTGTTTTTAACAATACATTTCGCCTTGCTCATCAGCATTATTACACATTGCTTGTCATAATCTTTCCACTTGTCTCATACATTTGATTGAAATGCAAAGACGATAAAGGAGAGATAATATGGAATTTAATTCTAATAAAGACTGTATTTCTGTAAGTACAACTGCCTTTCAGGCAAGTGCAGAGCACCCCATAGACTGTGACGTTACCTTACCCGAATATATGCCTGATATTGTGCGTATTCTTCGTTGCAGTGCAATTCCTGGTGTTCAGTCACACCAGATAAACGGGGACAGAATTACCGCCGAATGTGAATGTCTTGTTAAAGTGCTTTATATTTGTGAAGAAGGTAAAATCCGTTGTTTTGACCAGACACTTCACTTCACTAAGCAAATCGAATTAAAATCCGCTGATGCTATTACCGATATCTGTATCGGTGCCAAAACTGATTATGTGAATTACAGAGTTTCAGGTCAGCGAAAATTTCAGGTGCACGGTGCTGTTACGGTTTTTGCAAAAGCAACAGGCAAGAAACCATGCGAATTTATAAATGAAGTAAGTGGCGGAGGCGTAACTGCTCGTTGCGAATGTGACGAGGTTTGCGACCTTGTATCAGTTACTGAAAAGACCTTTGCAATTTCTGAAACTGTTGAAACAGGAACGCTTTCAGAGCCGATTGGTGCAATCATTTCATACTGTGCCGTAACAGTAATTGACGAACTGAAAATCATTTCTAACAAGTTATTTTTAAAGGGAGAAATGATTATATACACTGCAATTGCCGGGCAGGAATCTTGTCAGGTACAAACTCTTGAAAACACAGTCAGCATAAATCAGATTATTGAATCTCCTGATATAACAGAAGATTGCGATGTAGATGCCCTGCTTTCGGTTATGAGCCTTGAAGTGCGTTCAAGATTTGACTCTGCAGGCGACAAGAATCTTCTTGATATTTCTGCCACTCTGGGATTTTCTGCTTGTGCTTACTGCACTCGTCAGATTACGTCAATAAAAGATGCCTACTCAACAAAGTATGAATCACAGATTAAAAAAGCCGTAATATACTCGCCTGTTCTTGAAGAAAAAGTTGACGACACCTTTTTGTGCCGTGGTACTGCAGACCTTTCAACTACGGGAATGGCAAAAATTCTCAGTTTTGTTTGTCATAACACAACAGCATCATTTGTTGTTCTTGAAGACGGAGTTGCTATTGAAGGCGAAGTTACTGCAGATATAATTTATGAAGATGCCAACGGTGATATAGCCTTTGCACAAAGACAAATTCCTTTTGAGTACAAACGTCCTTTGCAGTCAAACGGTGATGCACTCACTTGCAAGCCGAACTGTTCCGCTACAGCTTCAAGCTATGTTATGAGCGAAAACAACAAGCTTGATGTCAGAATTGAAATACACGTACACGGTTTTATTTTCAGCGAAAAAGAAAAGAGTGTCGTTACCGAAATACTTGTTGATAAATCAAAGGCGAAAACGCTTAAAACAGCATCGCTTACCGTATATTTTGCAGAATGTGACGAGTCACTCTGGAGCATTGCAGAAAAATATAACACAACGGTTGATGCTATTATGCGTGAAAATCGTCTTACAGGCAACACAGTTGAGAAAAAATGCAAGTTGCTTATTCCGAAAGTATAAAGGAGGGGTTTAATATGAGTAATTCAAGTATTTACAATGATATTGCCGTACGAACAGGCGGTGACATTTACATTGGTGTTGTTGGTCCCGTAAGAACAGGCAAATCCACCTTTATAAAGCGATTTATGGACTCTGTCGTTCTTCCCAATATGGAAAACAATGCCGTAAGAGAACGTGCTACTGACGAGTTACCACAATCCTCAGCAGGCAGAACAATTATGACTACCGAACCGAAATTCATACCTGAAAATGCCGTTAAAATCACTCTGCCCGACAATGCAAGTTTTAACGTAAGAATGATTGACTGCGTAGGCTATATTGTGCCGAGTTCATTAGGTTACATTGAGGGCGACCAACCAAGAATGGTAAGAACACCTTGGTTTGAAAACGAAATTCCTTTTAATATGGCGGCTGAAATCGGCACTCAGAAAGTAATCACAGAACATTCAACAATTGGTCTTGTGGTAACTACTGACGGAAGCATCAGCGACATTCCCCGTGATGAATACGAAGAAGCAGAAGAACGCGTAATCAATGAATTAAAATCACTTAACAAGCCTTTTGTTGTACTTCTCAACTGTATGTACCCTAAAGGTGATTCTGCACAAAAGCTATCTCAGGAACTGTCAGCCAAATATTCTGTTCCCGTTATGGCGGTCAACTGTCTTGAACTCAGCGAACAGGAAATCAAAGAAATTATTACACAAATTCTTTTCGAGTTCCCCGTTAAAGAAATCGGTGTTGATTTACCATTATGGCTTGTGTCACTCCCTGATGACCACTGGTTAAAGGCAGATACAATTAAATGCGTATGGGATTCAGTAGAAAATGTGACGTATGTACGTGACATAAGCGTAATGACGGATTCTCTTTGCAGTTGTGAACATATAACAGGCGCACATATTTCCAATATGGATTTAAGTGTGGGAAGTGCATGGATTTCTGTTGAACTGAACAACGGTTTATTCTATAAAATCCTTGAAGAAACTACAGGACTGGCAATTGACAGCGAGCAAGGATTACTCTCTTGTATGAAAGAACTTTCAACAATCAAGAAAGAGTATGAACGTATTAAATCCGCACTTGATGAGGTACAGACTACAGGCTATGGAATTGTAATGCCTACTATTGATGAACTTTCTCTTGAAGAACCGCAAATTGTGAAGCAAGGCGGAAAATACGGTGTGCGTCTTTGTGCATCTGCACCGTCAATTCACCTGATGAAAGCTGATATTAAAACAGAAATTGCCCCGATAGTAGGCAGTGAAAGTCAGTCAGAAGAATTAGTAAAATATCTTCTCGAAGGATTTGAAGAAGATCCGCACAAAATCTGGGAGTCCAATATTTTTGGCAAATCCTTAAACGACCTTGTAAATGAGGGACTTCGCAACAAACTTTACCATATGCCAACAGATGCCCGTATGAAATTCCAGGAAACTCTTGAACGGGTTATTAACGAAAGTTGTAACGGACTTTTATGCATAATACTTTAAAAAGAGCATATAAAATAGG
>CAYXMF010000100.1:0-5316 GCA_964465845.1 uncultured Eubacteriales bacterium
GCATAAACAATGTCAAGGTCGTATGTTCCTGCCTCGTCAACATCAACTGTAAATTTAATTATGCTGTCCTTGTCAAGACCCTTAACTACCAAGCCCTCTGAGCTTGCATATGAAATCCATTCTGGCACCCATGCGTTACCCGAGAATTCAGCATCTTCAGCCTCATAACGAACGGCTCTGTTCTCGTTTTCCGATTCTTCTTCGCCGTCATAAGGTGTAATCTCAATGAAATATGCCTGACTTTCAGCTTCGCAGGGGAGTGTGAATTTAATAGCATTACCCGAAACCTTAACAACCTCTGTCATACATTCTTCAGGGGAGTAAACTGCGCCGCCAAGTCCCTTGAAATCAACATAAGTTACTTTAACAGTAACCTTGTCACCATTCTTGAAATATTTTTCGTCAATATTTTCAATCTTGATTTTGCTGTTTTCGGCACTACCACCTGTAAGAACATAGAATTTCTTTTCTTCTTCGTCAAATGACGCCATACCAATAAATCCTTTGTTCATAAGAGGGTATTTACCCTTAAGCCAGTTACCTATATTGCTGTGGAACATATCCCATTCAGTAACCTCAAGCTCGTTGCCCTTCATATCAGCATAGAACTTGTAAACCCAATAGTTTGAGTTAGGTGTAACATCGTCAGCAACAACTTCAGCAAGGTTGTTTGCAAGTCGCCAGTAAGCCACACAACCGTAAACATCACTTGACTCAAGTCGTGAAATCCATTTAACCGATTCGCCCGGTAAACCGTTTGTCTGCATAAGTCCGTATTCAGAAATACAAATGGGAAGACGCTCAATAGCTAATTCGTCACAAGTTTCATTGAACTCGTTAAATCTGTATTCCATCCAATATATTGAATAATTAGGCTCACCTGCAAGCTCATGCCATACGAATATATCAGGAAGACAATCGTTAGCAATACAGTATGATAAAAATTCCTTGTTCCAGTCATAGTTGTAGCCCGCGTGACCGGGTCCTGCAATTTTAGCGTCGGGATTTATTTCTTTAACTACTTTATATGTGGAAAGCCATGCGTCATAGAATTTGTATCTGTTTTCTTCTACCCAATGGTCGCCAAACCAAACGCCATTGTCCATTTCATTGTAAATACAGTAAACAAGCTTGTCTTTGTATTCTGAATTTTCCATTTCGGTAACGGTTGTCTTAACTCTCTCATTGTAGAGCTCAAGACTGTCAAACTCATAGTACCATGTGTCATACATATCCTGAGTATAAATTAAAAGATATTCACCGCCGGCATCTGTAAATGTTTCTGCAACTTGCTCAACATCACCGATTGGGTGCTGAAGTCCGCCCGCAGGCTTTGTGGCAAGAGTGTTAATGCCGATACTTTCAGTAATTTCACTTGTAGGAACATCATCTTCCGCTAAACCATAAAGGAAGCCCGAGGCTCTGCCTGTAAGTTCACTTTGCTGTGAAAAATCAATGGTCAGAGTCGGCACCTTGATAATCATAAATGCAATTCCTGCAATGATTACCAATGATAATACAGAAATTCCGATTCCTAATAATACCTTTTTTAACGTTTTCATAAAATTTATCCCACCTAATATTTGGATAGGATAATTCTACCACATTAATTTTGCTTCTTCAATCTTAAAATTGAAGAAATACCCATTATAATCAAGAAAATTGCAAACGCTTTTGAAAGATAATCCGTATTTATGGATTTGAGAAGAAAACTTGAAACAATTGCACCTAAAACACCGCCGATGATTACCGGGAAAATTTGTTTGTATTTAATTTCTTTTTTGATTGTGTAAATTATTACTGCAAGAATAGCACATGGAACAAAAAATATAAGATTAATTCCCTGAGCCTGTAACTGCGGAGTGTTTGCAAAGATTACAAGATATATTATTAAAACTCCGCCACCGCCAAATCCCATTGAACCTATGAGTCCCGAAAGAAATCCTGCAATCATAGGAATAATTGTACTCATTTTATAAACATTCTCACTCCTGCCCATATCATAAATATTGCAAATATAACAGTCAGTAACTTGTTTGATGTTTTCTTGATAACAAATGTACCTATTGCACTTCCTATCAGTCCGGGTACTAAGTAGATATAAGTGTCTGAAAAGTTGACATTCCCGTTAATTAGATATATAATTGAACTGATAATTGTGATAGGCAGTATTGTGCCGACAGCGTTGATTTGTGATTGCTTTTGGTCCATACCCATTTTTTTGTATAAGGGAACAGTCAACATTCCGCCGCCTGCACCTAAAATTATATTTACCGTACCTATCAATGTTCCGGCAAGTAACTTTTTAATAAAACTCATTTTAACCTCCGGAGGATTTTTATGAAACCTGTAAAATTCAAAAGTGGAATTAGCCCTGCAATTTATTTAATGCTGATTGTTTATCATATTTCAATTCTTGCGTTGTTTATTTTACCTATATTTTTGTATGTTGATGTAACAAGCGGAGTTGGTGTGTTTTTATTAGTGATAAATGTGATATTTTTATATCCGTTAATTTTCAATACATATTATACCCTTGAAGATGATTATTTATTTGTATATCAATGGCCTTTAACGAGAATAAAGATAAAATACGCTAATATTTTTGAAATTACTGACGTATTACCTGATGGTGTTAAAAAAATTAAAAAGGTTTCATTTTCAACCCCAAAATTTTTGGTTGGCTATTATTCTTATGAGACTGATAAAACCACTAAAAAAGAAACTAAAGTTAAGAATTATATTGAGATTTCACCAAAAGACATTGATTTGTTTATGATTAAAATGGGCGGTAAATTCAAAATGGCTCGTGATTTGGCTGCAAAGCTTGAAGAAGAGCATAAACAAAAAAATGCTGAACATTATCGCAAAAAAAGTATAGCTGACAAGAAACGCAAAGAAGTTGAAGAAGCAAACAAGCCCGTTGATGTGGTTGTTAGTCCTGTTAAAAAGAATAAAGCAAAGGTAAAAATAGAAGAAACTGAAGATAACTAAACAAAAGGGTACTCATTGAGTACCCATATTTTATAAGTATTTTCATTCGGTTGAATAATTCTAACAACAGTTGATTTTGTTTCAATAATCAAGTTATTGTTAATTTTCATAAATCAAGTTAATATTTAATTGTAGCTACAAGAAATATTTTGAGGTGATTTTATGACAATCTATTTTGGAGAAAATCTTAAGAGATTACGAAAAGAAAAAGAATTTACTCAAGAAACTCTTGCAGATTTTTTAGGCGTTTCATTTCAGGCTGTAAGTAAATGGGAAAGGGGAGAAACATACCCTGATATAACAATGCTCCCTGTAATTTCAAGATTTTTTGGTGTTACCATTGATGATTTATTGGGAACCAACAAATCTCTTGAAGAACAAAAAATCAATGAATATCTTGAACTTTATGATGATATGAAATTGAGAGATTTAACTTTAACTTTCAAGAAGTTCCAAAAAGCAGTCAAAGAATTTCCAAGTGATTTTCGGATTTTAGTCCGTTATATGCAACTTTTACATGAGGCAAAAATTCGTACGCTTTCTATGAATGAAATCAATTCTTGTGAGTATAAGAAACCATCAGAAGAAATTTCAAAAATATATGAAAACATACAAAAACATTGTACTGAAGACAGTATAAGAATATGGTCAAAAACGATTATGATTTCACATTTGTTATGGAAATATGATTGCATATGCAACGAAGAAGGCAAATATGGTGTTTATGAAGAATATTTGCAAAAGGCTAATGAAATTATAAACACATTACCTGCTATGTGTGATTCAAGAGAAATGATGGCAACAGACAGAGAAAACTATTATGAAACACATAAAAATACTCTAGAAGAGTTGATATTTTTGCTTCAAAATGAGATTTTGGGCTATTGCTTTTATAATTCTGCAGAAGATAGAATAAAACTATATGAGTGTTTACAAGCACTACTCGAGTTGATTTATCCTAATGGTAATTATGGTAAAAACAGTTTTCACAGATTATATAATTATGGTTATTTAGGGCATTTATATCATCAAATCGATGATAATAGAAATGCGTTAAAATATCTTAGAATTACTGCCGAATATGCGAAAGAACTTGATAAAACACCTGAAACTTCAGAAAGAGCAAAAAGATTTTACAATTATGGTTCTGTGCATCGTGAAACAAATGCATCTCAGTTTATGAAAATTGTAATGACCGAACATTATCCATTGTCCGACGAATTTAAATCAACTCCTGAATTCAAAGAAATAATTAAAATGTTAGAATAATGTAGGGGACGATGCCCACATCGTCCCTCAAAAAAAAGAGATTGCTATTTACAATCTCTTTTTTATATGTTATTTAATTTTAGCAGTTTTCAAATGCAATTCTTTTAGTCCGTCAACTTCATCACAAATCTCTTTAAGATTACAAGTTGAGCAGTCAAACATTACATTGTCAAAAATATGATTTAAAGCAGATGTTGTCTGACTGATTTTTTTTGCAACAGAATTGAGCTTTTCAAAATCATTAAAATCAGTTACAAAATAAATTTCAGCACTTTTAACATATGAAAATTTAAGATATTCTTGTAAAAGCGTATTACCGTAATCTGAAAATGTTACACCCGATTGTATAGCCTTTTTGCTGACTCTTATTTGCTCTCTCATATTAAGTGCAGATGCTCTTGTCATAAATCCGTCAACAGACAAATGATACCTTAAAGCTTCTAACTCTTTGATTTTGTTAAAGGTGTTTTGCTCGTCTTCAAAATCTTCAACTTGAATAAAAACAAACTTACCAAAAGGGGAGTCAGCCTTAATTTCGTTAAGGTCTTTACCAAGCAAATAAACAGAGTTGGTAAATTCTATATCATTGGAAACAGCAAGACTGCTTACACAAGGCTTTTGATTTCCGCCAAGTTCATATGCAGTATCTGATAAGAAGATTACAGAATTTTTATCACTTGTGTTAAGAGCATTGTTGCCTTTACTTAGAGGCTTTGCATCAACTAAAGTATCTTTAATTTCATTGATAAGGTTATTATATAATCTCATTATAACTTCTTATCTCTTTTCATTTTGTCGTAGTGCTTCTGCAACCAGTCGTAAACAACTCTGATAAGCTTCATATCAAGATTAAACCAATAAATAGCAAAAGTGATTACGAACAATGCAAGAATAACACCAAGAATTATAAATAATACTTCCATTTTAATTCACCTTTGCAAGACCTTTCTGACGAGCATATTCAGCAGCACCTAAAGCACCCATGAGCTGTGGGTCAGTCTTGAGTTCAACTACATTGATTTTAAGCACTTTTTCAATAGCCTTTTTAAGACC
>CAYXMF010000101.1:0-5274 GCA_964465845.1 uncultured Eubacteriales bacterium
AAGTATAATAAATTCGTAATTCGTAAAAAACGGTGAGAGAAATCTCACCGTTTTTTATTTATAAAATCCACTTAAATTACTCTTGACTTAAAAATGCACTTTTGCTATACTATATAAGATATTGAAAACGCGTTGATGAAGAGAGTACGCTGACAGATTAACTTTGACAGAGAGTTCCGTATTTGCTGAAAACGGAATAAAGTGAAAAATCAGCCGAAGTTCACTTCGGAGTGGCATTATTGAAATAACAGTAGGTAATGACGGTTTGTTCTCGTTATTGAACACGGAAGTGTTTGCTTCAAGTTGCCAACTTGTGCAAAAATTTGGGTGGTACCGCGGATTTTATTCGTCCCATACTCTTTGGAGTATGGGACTTTTTTATTCCCTATTTCCGATTATTACATTAGAAAAGGATTGATATTATGAGAGAAAAGCTTGAAGCTATTCGCGTTAAAGCGGAAGCAGAACTCAGTACAATTACTGAGCAGGCAGAACTTGAAAACTTCAGAGTTCAGGTTCTCGGCAAAAAGGGTGAACTTACATCTTTACTTAAAATGATGGGCTCACTTTCAGCCGAAGAAAGACCAATTATGGGACAGGTTGTAAACGAAGTACGTGCATTCGTTGAGCAGAAAATTGCAGAAAAGAGTGCAGAACTCAAAGAACTTGAGTTAAAGAAAGAAATCGAAAGCACACCAATTTTTGATATTTCAGTTCCTGCAAACTTAACACGTGGCTCATATCACCCCATTACACTTGTTCAGCGTCAGTGCGAAACAATATTTAAATCAATGGGCTTTACTGTTGAAGATTACAGCGAAGTTGTTACTGACTACGAGTGCTTTGAGTCACTTAACATTCCAAAAGACCATCCTGCCCGTGATATGCAGGACACATATTATCTTGAAAATGGTCAGTTACTTAAGTCACAGACTTCTGCTGCACAGAACGCTATTTATAAAAAGTATAAAGATGCTCTTATTAATGACGGTGTGCCGATTAAGGCTATCTTCCCTGGTCGTTGCTTCAGAAATGAAGCTACTGACGCTTGCCACGAAAACACATTCTTCCAGATGGAAGGCGTTATGGTTGACAAGGATATTTCAATTTCAAACCTTATTTACTTTATGAAGACAATGCTTTCAGAAGTATTCCAGAAAGACATTAAAGTTCGTCTTCGTCCGGGTTTCTTCCCATTCGTTGAACCCGGTTTTGAACTTGATATCAGTTGTCTTATCTGTGGTGGCGAGGGTTGTCCTTCATGCAAGCACAGCGGTTGGCTTGAACTTTGCCCATGCGGTATGATTCACCCTGAAGTTCTTAAAGCAGGCGGAATTGACCCTGAAGAATACACAGGTTTCGCATTCGGTCTTGGTCTTACACGACTTGCAATGATGAAATACGGCGTTAAAGATATTCGTGATTTGAACAGTGGTAGTCTTAAGAGTCTTTCACAGTTCACAGATGATGAAGATTAAGGAAGGAGGAGCAAATTATGTTTTTATCAATGAACTGGATTAGTGATTTCGTTGACCTTACAGGTCTTGACAAAATGGACTTAATCCGTAGATTTTCACTTTCAACTGCTGAGGTTGAAAACGAAATTTTCTTAAAGGGTAGCGATTTTTCAGGTATCGTTGTTGCTGAAATCAAAGAAATCGAAAATCACCCTAAATCAGAAAAGCTCCACCTTTTAAAAGTTGACATTGGTGAAGCAGAACTTGTTGATGTTGTTTGTGGTGCACCAAATGTAAGAGTTGGTATGAAAACTGCTTTTGCAAAGGTTGGTGCAAAACTTGGTGAAATTGAAATTGCACCAAGACCACTTGCAGGATTTATGTCAAACGGTATGTGCTGTTCTGAAAAAGAAATCGGCATCAGTGATGATAATTCAGGAATTATGGACATTACCGACGATGTTAAGAACGGTACTGACCTTAAAGATATTTACGAAATCGACGATATCGTTTTTGAGGTTGACAATAAATCTCTTACAAACCGTCCTGACCTTTGGGGACATTACGGAATTGCTCGTGAATTTGCATCTCTTGCAGGTCGCGAGTTAAAGCCAATCCCACAGGTTGACTTATCTCAATACGACAATCTTCCAAAGGTTGACCTTAAGATTGAAGACGACTTATGTCAGCGTTATTCTTGCTTACAGGTTGAAAACATCACAAAGAATGTCAGCCCTGTTAATATGAGAATCCGTCTTTTCTACTGCGGAATGAGAGGAATTAATCTCCTTGCTGACCTTACAAACTACTTGATGCTTGAGATGGGACAGCCAATGCACGCTTTCGACTCAAGAAAGGTTGAAAAAATCAGAATCAAGAGATTCTCAGAACCCTTCACATTCCAGACTCTTGATGGTGTTGACAGAAATATTGACGAAAATACACTTATGATTTGCAATGGTGACAATCCTGTTGCTATTGCAGGTATTATGGGTGGTCTTGACAGCGAAATCGTAGAAGATACAACAACTCTTACACTTGAATCAGCAACATTCAATGCTGCTTCTATTCGCAAGTCAACTGTTCGTCTTGCACACAGAACTGATGCTTCAATGAGATATGAAAAGTGTCTTGACCCTGAAATGACAGTTCCTGCTATCGGTAGATTTGTAAAACTCCTTACAGATATTGACTCTGATGCAAAGGTTGTGTCTGCACTTACAGATGAATATGCTTATAAATATCCACAAGTTACACTTGATTTCGACAAAACATTTATTGACAAGTACACAGGTATTGAAATCGCAAACGATACTATTGTAAATACTCTCAATTCACTCGGATTCAAGGCTACAAACGACGGCGACAAGTTCACAGTTGAAGTTCCAAGTTGGCGTGCAACTAAAGACGTTACAATCAAGGCTGACATCGTTGAAGAAATTACAAGAATTTACGGTTATGATAACTTCGATATTCACACAGCTGAAGCTCCTCTCTACCCTGTTCGTGCAGCAGTTGAAAAGACTGTTGAAGACAGAATCAAGGACATTCTTGTTCACCGTTACTCACTCCACGAAGTTCATTCTTATGTATGGCAGTATTACGATGAATACAAATCATTGGGCATTGATATTGAAGACAATATCAAGCTTCAGAATGCTACAAATCCTAACATTGAAACAATCCGTAAGTCAATTATTCCAACACAGCTTTGTCAGGTTAAAACAAATACAAACTATTCCGCAGATTTCGGTATTTTTGAGGTCGGCAGAACTGTTAACGGATTAAAATCAGACGGAATGTGTGACGAGCACAAGAAACTCTGCGTTACACTTTTCAGCAAGACAAAATCTCTTGAAGCACTTTACATCGAACTTTCAACAATGCTTTCAGTTGTGGCTGACAACATTAAGCACAAGGCGCTTAAATTCGTTCCAATGAATGCCACACTTTCTTATGAGCATCCAAGAAACCTTAACGAAATCTCTTGTGATGGCGTAGTTTTAGGTAAAATCGGTGTTGTTCACCCAACTGTTTCAAAGAAAATCGATAAGAAAGCATCAATCGTATTTGCCGAAATTGATGTACCTTTATTTGCAGAGCTTACAGACACAGGTATTCACTATGCTGAACCATCAAAATTTCCTGCAATTGAAGTTGACCTTTCATTTGTCAGTGAAACATTTGCACCAATCGGCAAAGCAATTGAAAATGCAAATTGTCCGCTTATTAAAGATGTTCAGGTTGTTGACACTTACCGCGATGAAAACGGCAAGTCAATCACAACAAGAATTACTTTCTCTCACCCTGAGAAAACTCTCACAAGAGAAGAAGTTATGGACGTCGCAAATGGGATTATTGATGCACTCAGCAAAGAAGGAATTGCATTGAAATCATAAAAAAGCACCCTACGGGGTGCTTTTTAATTGGTAATGCGTAATTCATAATTTGAATTTATTTAATTTTACTATTGTATTTTAATATTTTTCCGTGTATAATAATTATAATTATTATTAGGAGGTGGCGCAATGCTTGACCCAAACAAAACCATTCAGTTTTCATTAAAGGATGACCGTGAAGAAGCTACACGTCAGACTCTCGTTGCAGTTTATGATGCTCTGGTGGAAAAAGGATATAATCCTATTAACCAGATTGTTGGCTACATTCTTTCAGAAGACCCCACATACATCACAACTCACAATAATGCGAGAAGTCTTATCCGCCGCCTTGACAGAGATGAACTTTTACAGGACCTTGTAAAAGAATATCTTAAAGTTTCAAAGAAGTAAGAGGTATATAAGTATGGCAGAGAAAAGTAAGTTTCTCACATATAAAGGTAAGCCTTTAGTTCGTAACGGCAACACCCTTTATTACGGCGACGCTTCAGAAAATTACGTTATTATGATGCAGATTCTCGCAACTAAGCCTGTTGGCGATGTTGAAGTTGCATCTAAAGTATCAATTCAGTTACTTAATACTGACCCGAATGTGAGCGCTCGTGAGAGAATTGTTAAATCAAGTGAAAAGAAAGGCCTTTATGCAGCGTTAGATATTGCAGAAGTTTGGCTTACACGCGCATTGGCTAACTAAACAACAATTTAGGTGGATGGAAGGTGACTTCTGTCCACTTATCTTTTTATGAAAGGGATATGGATATGTTTCACAAAATGAATATTGCGGGATTAGAGCGTCATTTGCCACTCTGCCCACTTAATGACGAGCTTATGATTGCAGGTTTTGTTATTTTTGGTGATCCTGAACTTACAACTGCATGCGCAAAGGAATTGCTCGCAAAAGCGCCTGAATACGATTACATAATTACAGCAGAGGCAAAGGGTATTCCGCTTGCTCACGAAATGGCAAGACTTCAGAATAACGAGAAATATTTTGTTGCCCGTAAAAAGCCGAAACTTTATATGACAGGTGTTTTTGAGTCAACAGTTAATTCAATTACTACCGAGGGTGAGCAGAAACTTTATCTTGATTTGGCAGATGCTGAACTTATGAAGGGTAAAAAAATTCTTATAGTTGACGATGTTGTATCACTCGGTCAGTCACTTGCTGCAGTTGAAAAACTTGTTAATGACGCAGGCGGAATCGTTTGTGGAAAGATGTTTATTTTAGCCGAGGGCGACGCTGCAAAGCGTGACGACATTATTTATCTTGAAGAGTTACCATTATTCGATAAAAACGGTAATGAAATATAAAAGTAAAAGCTTGGGTTTTCCCAAGCTTTTTTGTTTTGGTAAATTGGAGTTTGTAGATGTGAATGCAAAATGCAAAGCGCAAAGTGCAAAGTGTCGGAACTGCGTTGCGA
>CAYXMF010000102.1:0-5158 GCA_964465845.1 uncultured Eubacteriales bacterium
AGAACAACATAGATTGAGTCTGTAAGCTCAACACCGATTTTTGCAAGAGGTGAGCCAATAGGTCCCATTGAATAAGGGATAACATACATTGTTCTGCCTTTGTAACTGTCACGAGCAATATCATAAAGCATTTCGTATGCTTTTTCAGGGTCCATCCAGTGGTTTGTAGGACCTGCATCTTCTTCATTCTTTGAGCAGATAAGAGTTCTGTCTTCAACACGAGCAACGTCGTTAGGTTTTGTTCTGTGGTAGTAGCAGCCAGGAAGAAGTTCCTCATTAAGCTTTACCATTTCACCTGTTGCACAAGCTTCTGCACGAAGAGCTTCAAGCTGTTCCTCTGAACCGTCGATCCAAACGATTTGATCAGGCTTTACAAGGTCTGCTTTTTCTTCGATCCAAGCAAGTACACTTTTGTTTGTTGTAAGTGCCATAATTGTTTACTCCTTTATATAAAATTCATTTTAATAACAAAATAAGTCCAAACTTACCTATTTTGAATAATTATATAATAAATCCTGCAAATATTCAATAGTTAAAATGTTAATAATCTGTCAATTAATTCTATTTCTTTTTGGAATATTATATATACAATAATAAGACACGCTAAAAATCAAGGTTTTCCGCTATATCTGCAGTGGCTTTACCATTTAAATCCATTTGGGCAATTTTGCCTTTTGAAAATTCAAAATAGCCTTGTGCGCCAACCATTGCACCGTTATCACCGCAAAGAGATAAATCAGGTAAATACAAATCCCAATCCTTTTCTCTTGCAAGTTTTATCATTCTGTCGCGAAGTACAGAATTCGCTGAAACTCCGCCTGCCAAAACGAGTGTTTTTTCGTTATACGTTTCCATTGCTTTAATTGTGTTATCTTCAAGAGAATTTACAACAGCATTTATAAATGATGCGCCCACGTCGGCAGGGTTAATTTCTTCACCTTTTTGTGTTGCGTTGTGAACAAGGTTTATAACACTTGTTTTTAGTCCTGAAAAACTGAAATCAAGCGGACTGCCGTCAACACGAGGTTTCGGGAACTTGTATTTTGTATTATCTCCATTTTTTGCAATTTTATCAAGATTTACTCCGCCGGGGTACGGAAGTCCTAAAGTTCGTGCCGCTTTGTCCATAGCCTCGCCTGCCGCATCATCCCGGGTACGACTTACAACTTCAAAATCAGTATAATCATTCACCTTACAAAGAAGCGTATTTCCGCCTGATACCACAAGACACATAAACGGTGGTTTAAGTTCTTTATGGGTAATATAGTTCGCCGCAATGTGTGAACGCAAATGATGAACGGGAACAAGTGGTTTTCCACTTGCAAGTGCAAGTCCTTTTGCATAGTTCACACCAACAAGCAATGCGCCTATAAGTCCCGGGGCATAAGTAACGGCAATAGCGTCAACATCATTGAGAGTACAACTTGCATCGCTTAACGCTTTTTCAACTACCCAAGAGATATTTTCAGTATGTAAGCGTGATGCGATTTCTGGCACAACTCCGCCGAATATTTTATGTTTTTCAATCTGTGTTGATACTACATTTGACAAAACATTGCGACCGTCTTCAACAACGGCTGCAGCAGTTTCATCACATGAGCTTTCAATTGCTAAAATCTTCATAAAATCACCCTAAATCAAGTGTATATATAAGTCCGTTTTCTGTGGGATTAGAGTAAAAATTCTTTCGTTCCCCAACCTTTTTAAATCCGCATTTTTCATAAAGAAAAATTGCTTTGCTGTTTGATTCTCTTACTTCAAGCGTTACAAAAGCCGCATTTTCAGCCTTACTTTGACGAATTAAATGACATACAAGTTTTTCACCATAACCTTTTTTACGGGCATTTTCAAAAACTGCCACATTTGTAATATAAACCTCACGGCAAATGTTGTTAGCGCCAATATAACCAAGCACGTTTTCGCCGTCACGAAGCACAAAAAATCTTGCGGTTTCGTTTGTTAACTCGTCTTTTAAAGAATTTTCACTCCAAGGTTCAGAAAAACACATTTTTTCAAGTTCTGCAATTTGTGGAATATCATTTTCAGTCATTTCGCGAATTGTTACTGTGTTTTCAATTATTTCAAGAATTTCAGGGAACTTACGCTCCAACTGTTTTGCACATTCCTCATAAACCTCAACAGGTCTGCCGAAGGGATCAGATACATTCAGCACCATAATTTTGCTTTCGTCACAGCTTCTTATAAGTGCTTTTTTATGGGAATCAGTCATACACACAAATAAATCAGTTGTTAGAATATGCTCAGGATTTACATTTTTTGCTCTGTGATTTGAAATGTCCACACCTCTGCTACCCGCCACAAGAATTGAATTTATACTGACTGGGTCACCCGGAAAAGCACCTACGCCGGCACTACCCACTTCAATATCTGTTATTTTATTGTCATCAAGATATTTTTTGAATAGTCCCTCCGCCAAAGGACTACGGCAAGTGTTACCACTGCATATAAACATAATTTTTTTCATAGTCTAAAATCTTTTCCTTATATAATTTGAAATAAATTTGTTCACGGTGCTGTGAGCAATTTTATTCAAATTAGTCCTTTGCATCATACCAAGTTTTACCGATATTAACATCTGCCCGAAGTCTGACTTTCATCTGACAAGCATTTTCCATTTCTTCACTTAAAATCTTGGCTGCTTTTTCAATTTCATTTTCAGGTGCTTCTACAATCAATTCGTCGTGTACCTGCAAAATGAGTTTTGCGTCCATATTTTCTGCTTTAAGGCGGTTGTAAACACGCACCATTGCAATTTTAATAATATCGGCAGCCGTACCCTGAATAGGCATATTTCTTGCAACTCGTTCACCAAATGCACGAAGCATACCGTTAGAAGAATTAAGTTCAGGAAGATATCTTCTTCTACCCCAAAGAGTTGAAACATAGCCTTTTTCTTTTGCATCTTTTGCAACGGTTTCCATATATTTATCAACACCTGCATAGTGGCGAAGATAACCTTTTATATAGTCGTCAGCCTCTTTACGAGTTACACCAATGTCCTTTGCAAGTGAAAATGCACCTATGCCGTAAACAATGCCGAAGTTGACTGCTTTGGCACGGCTGCGCATTAACGGTGTTACCATCTCAAGTGGCATATTAAACACCTGTGATGCAGTAACCGTATGAATATCAACCTCATCATTAAAGGCTTTAAGCATTTCTTCATCGTCTGCAATATGACTAAGCACACGAAGTTCAATCTGCGAATAGTCAGCATCCGCTAAAAGACACCCCGCTTTTGCCACGAAGAATTTGCGCATTTCTCTGCCGATTTCTTTACGCACAGGAATATTCTGTAAGTTCGGTTCAGTTGATGAAATTCTGCCTGTACGGGTTTCTGTCTGAATAAATGACGAGTGAATTCTGCCGTCTTCACCGATTACCTTGAGAAGTCCCTCGCAATATGTTGAATAAAGTTTTGACAAAGTTCTGTACCAAAGAATTTTATCAATAATAGGATTTTCATTTTGCAGACTTTCGAGCACATCTGCATTTGTTGAGTAACCGCTTTTTGTCTTTTTCTTTGCAGGGAGTCCCATTTTTTCAAAAAGGATTACGCCCAACTGCTTGGGTGAATTTATGTTAAATTCTTCACCTGCAAGTTCATATATTTCTGCTTGAATTTGTTTGAGTTCTCCGCTGATTTTCTGTGTGAAATCTGCAATACCCTTGCGGTCAACCATAAAGCCGAGGTGCTCCATAGATGCCAACACTTCAGCAAGTGGCATTTCCACATTATAAAGCAGATATTCCTGTTCATTTGCTTCAATTTCAGTCGTAAGACGAGTGCTTACGGACTTCATTACTGCACATTCTTGTGCCAATGGCAAATCCGAATTAACCTTTGGAATTGGTGCTTTGTATTCTTCACAAAGTCGCAACGGATTGTAACCGTTTGCAGACGGATTAAGAATGTACCCAGCAAGAGAAGTATCGAGCGCTATTCCCTTGATTTCAATTTTATTTAAGAATGCAAAGCGATATAAAAGTTTTGAATTATCTGTATATTTCCTAACGTTTTCGTCTTCTAAAACTTCTTTCACAAAGTCGAAATAGCCAAAGTGCATTGGCTCAAGATAGAAAACCGTGTTGTCACACAAAAAGCAGAACTTAGGGTTGTCCAAATCCTTATAATCAGCAGTAAAATACGCTGATTTTTCTGCCTCGATTTTTGACAAAAGGTCATTTACATCAAAATCAGCTGCAAATTCGAGTTCTTTAACTTTTTCCTCTTTCTTTTCAGCTACAGTAGGAGCTGAAAAGTTGAGTTTTTCAATGATTTTAAACATTTCAAGGTCAGCAAGCATTGCTCTTGCTTTTTGCTCATCTGCATTTTGCGGAATTAAATCTGTTAATGTGCAATCAATCGGTACATTATTGATAATTGTGCCGAGTGTATAGCTTAAAAATGCTTTTTCCTTGTCATTTACAAGCTTGTTTTTAAGATTTTCTTTAATTTCAAGAGTGTCGATATTTTCGTAAATATTTTTGATTGAGCCGAATTTCTGTATTAAATCCCCTGCTGTTTTCTGACCTACGCCTGCAACACCGGGAATACAGTCAGATGAATCGCCCTGAAGTGCTTTAATGTCAATCATCTGCAGAGGTGTTACGCCGTATTCGTCCATAATTCTTGACGGAGTATAGATTTCAGTTGTAGTTGTACCCATTTTTGTATGTGGAAGAAGCACCGTAACATTATCACGGACAAGTTGAAATGAGTCACGATCCCCTGTTGCGATATAGCATTCATCAGCATCCTTGCACATACCTGCAACTGTGCCGAGAATGTCATCAGCCTCATAGCCTTCTAATGATACAATTTTATAGCCCAATGCAACAAGAAGCTCTTTAAGAACAGGTAACTGCTGTGCGAGTTCAGGTGGCATTCCGTGACGGTTTGCTTTATAACCATCATACATTTTATGACGGAATGTGGGCGCTTTAAGGTCAAATGCGATCGCAACACCATCAGGCTTTACCTCGTCACGAAGTTTCATTAATATTGTAAGGAATCCGTAAATACCATTGGTAAATCGACCGTCTTTCGTTGACAGTTGGCGGATTCCGTAAAAGGCTCTGTTTAAAATACTGTTGCCGTCAATTGCTAAAATTTTCATATTGCAACTCCAAAATT
>CAYXMF010000103.1:0-5054 GCA_964465845.1 uncultured Eubacteriales bacterium
CTATTGGGGCAAAGCTTATTAATGCAGAATTAAATTATAATATTATAGGGCGGGGGCTTGCTCCCGCCTTTTTTATTTGATTCCACGAACCATAGATTTACAAAAACACGAAATTATTATATTATTTTATTGAAAGGAGCGGAGAAAATGGATAATGTTAAAACAGGACAATTCATAAAAGATTTGAGGACAGAAAAAGGTCTTACTCAACAAGAACTTGCAGAGAAACTCAACTGTACAAACAAGGCAATTTCTCGTTGGGAAACGGGGACGGGCTCACCTGATATAGATTTTCTTGTTCCTTTGGCTGAAATACTTGAAGTGTCAGTTAATGAACTTCTTTCAGGCGAAAAAATTAAAGATAATGAAATATTGCAAAAAAGCGATGAAGTAATAATTGACACAATGAAAAAATCAAAGAAACAAAATAACAGACTTCAATGGATTGTTTTTGTAATAAGTTGCCTTTCACAAATACTTATAACACTATGGCTTGCATTTGAGCGTGGTAGTTATGATTGGGTTGGTATTACAATTGTTTCACTTTTTATTACTGTGATTTTAACACTCGCTTCAAGCAAGAAACTACGATTTGTAACTCCCGTTATAAGTGCCATAATTTATTCTGTATTCACATTTCTTGCAAAGGAAACTGCATTATATATTATTTTCTATTTAATTATTACTGCGATTCTAAGCCAAATAGTGTTTGCAATCAAAAAAGTCATTTTTCAAAAAGCGTTGAAAAATTATAAAGAAAAAGATAAGAAAAAACAAAAAGGCATCTTAACGATTTTAATATTGATTTTAGTCGTGCTTGTGGTCATTTCTACCGCTGTAATTCTTGAATACACTCACGCTTTCTGGATTTGGCAAGATATTGATTTTGCTGCTCCACCAACAAAACAGATGTTGGAGGAACAAGCCGGACAGGAAACAATTATGGTTTATGGCAATCCGAAAGTTCATTATTTCAAAGCATCTGTATTTCCTTGGGACAGTGAACTAATGACAATGGAAAAAATGGCTTTGACAAGACAAAACAATGATATTTCAACAGAATATCTTGTAGAATACGGATACTTGTATGGTTATTTTGAAGTAGAACACGAAGTTATTGAAACAAATTTTAATGTTTACAAATATTGGTTAAAAGGAAGCCCAAATGGTGCAAAATGGCTTGTGACTGTTGACTGCTCAGGCAATGGATACAATGTAACATACGAAAAAATGTAATATATAAAACAAAGGACTCAACTAAATTGTTGAGTCCTAATTTTTTATTCATTAGCAATTTTAAACGCTTCTTCTGTTGCAAGGGCGAGTTTTGTGATTATGTCTTTACGCTTTGGTATGCAATAAAACGAGTCGTTTGTGGTTGAAATTTCAAAACAGTCAGCACCTTTAATCTGATTAAAGCTGTATTCAATGTGCAGACTGTAAAGAGTTTTAGTCTGTCGTTGAATTCTGTAATCGTGACCGTTATAATGCCCCTCAATTACAAATCCGTTTTCAAAATCGTGAGTCACTTTTGCCTTGCCCAAAGGCACATAATCATTTACGTTTGGTTGAGAAATAACATCAACTTCTTCTTCATAGCTGTATTTGCCTTGCAAAAGCTCGTTTCTCACATTTTCTCGTTCCCATTTGTACCAATCGGGAATATGTGAGAACTCCGTTTCGCCAATTAAGGCTTTAAGCTCGCCTAAAGTAGTCATTTCCCACTTTTTACCACATTCTTCACAGAAAAGGTGAATGCCTTTTGAGTTCATTTTGTGTTCGGTTTTACAAGCCGGACATTGATAAAGCACCTTGTGAAGTCCTTCTGCACGCTTTTTATGTTTAATAACAATGTTGTTCTCTTTTTGCCATTTAAAATCGTCGTAGGTCATTTCATGGCGAATTATCTCATTGATTTCGTCAACACTTTTTTCTGCAACCTGTTCAGCAGTCAGAACTTGCTTAACAGTTGCATAAAACGGTGCTTTTCTGTATGTGTAGTTTGCCCAGAACGGCAAATTCAGATAATTGCCGTGGTTGAGCATAATTACAAGCGGAACGCCGTTCTTTTTAACAAGCTTACCTATAGCATCGGGCAAAACGGATTGAGTTCCGTCAGGGGTGTAGCGTGCTTCAGGGTACATACAGAATACATCGCCGTATTCTTTAAGAACTTTTTTGCAAGAGCGTACAAGAGCCGTATCTGTAGTGAATTTATGAGTGCAGATACATCCGGCTTTTTCCATTATTTTAGGAAAAAGGTGAAAAACATTAAAGGCTGCAACAACATTTACCTTGTGGGGATATGTTGCCTTGAAAAGCATTGCGAAATCCATAAATTGCATATGGTTTGCAAGAAGAATGTAAGGGGGCTTTAAGTCATCTGTATTTATTTTTTCGATTTTGTAACCTGCCCTTATGAAAGATAAGAATAAAGAAGATAGTTTATAAGCGCCCTTAGTGATTTTGTCGGGCTGCTTGGCAGGAACTTTGCCCACAGCATATTGAGAAATATTGTCGGGGTAGATTATTTCTGTCAAAAAATCTCTTGATTCATTCATATTGTCACCTTATTCGGTCTTTGCGCTGACAGCTGGTTTAGTTACGATTTTATACATTTCTTCAGTCGCCAACATAAGCTTTGTAACAACGTCTTTCTGCTTTGGTATGCAGTAGAATGAGTTATCTTTAACTGACACGTCAAAACAGTCAACCTTGCCAAGCTTTTTAAACGCAAATTCATTATGTAATGTGTAAAGTGTTTTTGCAGGGCGCTGAATTCTGTAATCGTGACCATTATAGTTGCCTGTAATAACAAATCCGTTTTCCAAGTCGTGAGTAACAGTTGCTTCGCCTATCGGAATATAATCAATTCCGGGCAATGAATGAACGGAAAGAGTTTCTTCATATTTATAAGTGCCGTCGAGAATTTCTTTGCGCACGCACTCTCTTTCCCACTCATACCAGTCAGGAATATGTGAAAATTCTGTTTCACCGTCAAGAGCGTTTAACTCGCCAAGTTCAGTGTATTCCCAGACTTTTCCGCATTCTTCACAAGTCAAGTGAATGCCTTTGCCCACCATTTTACCTTCTGCCATGCAGTGCGGACATTTATAAAGCACTTTGTTAAGACCGTCTGCACGGAATTCCTCGGTAATTTTAATATTATTTTCTTTCTGCCAACGGTGGTCATCATAAGTCATTTCTTTACGAATAACAGCGTTGATTTCATCGGCGCTCATTTCTTCAACCTGTTGAGCAGTCAAAACCTGTTTCATTGTAGCCTTAAACGGTACTTTTCTGTACTGTCTGAAATCCCAGAAAGGTGCATTAAGGTAATTGCCGTGATGAATCATAACAACAACAGGAACTTTGTTTTTCTTTACAAGTTTGCCCACAACATCAGGAATAATTGCAGTTGTACCAACATTTGAATATCTTGCCTCGGGGTACATACAAAGAATATCACCGTATTCGTGAAGTACCTTGTGGCATGCACGAATAAGACTTATATCTGTTGTGAATTTACGGTGACAGGCACATCCTAATTCTTCCATAATTTTTGCCATACCAACATAACCGTCAAGTGTAGCAATGTTGTTGAAATTATACGGATGTACTGCCTTAAAGCTTACAATAAAATCTGCAAACTGTGTGTGGTTACAAAGAAGAATATAGGGCGGTTTAAGACCGTCCGTGTTTATTTTTTCAATAGTACTTCCGCCACGGACAATAAATTTAAGAATAAAGCGCGAAACATTATATGCAAGGCTTTTATATAATTTGTTCTGCTTTTTTGGCATAATGGCAGGAATATTTATTTCTATGTTTTCGGGATAAACAATATAATCCAAAATCTCATTCATAAAATCACCCTTAAAGTCAACAAAACTTTTTGTTACGGACTTGCAAATATTTTACCATAATAGGAATTATTTATCAAGTGTGTTTATTTGGTAATGAATTGTTCAATATCTTTAGGCAGCGGACACTCAATTTCAATAAGTTCTTTTGTGACCGGATGAGTGAACTTGCAGTAGCAGCAATGAAGAGCCTGACGTGAAATATCATCACGGGGAGTACCGTACATTGTGTCGCCCGTAAGAGGAGTTCCTAAAGACGAGAAATGTACTCGGATCTGGTGAGTTCTGCCGGTTACTAAATGAATACGCAAAAGAGTTCTGCCATTATGATTGGAAATCGCTTTCCATTCAGTGATTGCAGTTTCGCCACGCTCATCAACAGTACGGTAGGTTTTTATGGGATCCGGTCGGTAAATAGGTCTGTCAATTACGCCTTCACCTTCGTAAACACCCTCACAAACAGCCATATATTCCTTATATATTTTTCCGTTAAGCACACCTGCAACAAATCTGTTGAGAGCGCACACAATTACCCCCGAAGTGCCTCGGTCAAGTCTGCCGATTGAACGGAAGACAGCAGATTTGCCCTGATTTTCAAGGTGATAGGCAACGGCGTTTGCAACTGTGTCGCCCTGATGATTGTGTGACGGGTGTAAGGGGAGCCCTGCAGGCTTGTCGATTATAAGAATATCATCATCTTCATATAAAACAGTAAGTTTATATTCGAGAGGGGCAACGGCGGTCATTTTTTCTTCTTTGTCAGCGGGCACGGTGATAGATAAAATGTCGCCTGTTTTAAGAAAATCCACAGTTCTTGTGTGAACTCCGTTAAGCATAATTCCCTCAGGGTCGTGCTTCAGCTTTGTAACAAGACGAGCAGACACCTTTGCCTTGTTGCGCAGGAATTCTGATACCTGTTTGCCGTCGTATTTTTCTTCAATTGTGAAATCTATACGCCTTTTTGTATTCATAAGACTTCACCTTTCGTCAAACTTAATAATTGAATTATAACACAAAAGTAGTATAATATAAAGGCAAACTTCATTAAGATTTTTTAAAGACAGGTGATTTTATGCAACTTTTAATTTTAATTTTACATAACTCAAGACATATGGACAAGGTTCTTGCAGCTTTTATGGCTGAGGGCATCGGCGGAGGCTCTCTTGTAGATTGTGAGGGCGTTTTGCAGGC
>CAYXMF010000104.1:0-2091 GCA_964465845.1 uncultured Eubacteriales bacterium
GGGAACAGGTGATGTTCCGCTTACAGTATTCCAGTCACTTCCCGTTGATGGAATTGTAATCGTAACAACACCTCAGGATTTGGTTACACTTATCGTAAAAAAGGCTGTTAATATGGCAAAAATGATGAACGTTCCGATTATTGGTATTGTTGAGAATATGAGTTATTTTGAGTGTCCTGATT
Organism: uncultured Eubacteriales bacterium; assembly: GCA_964465845.1. Classification (GTDB taxonomy): domain Bacteria; phylum Bacillota; class Clostridia; order Oscillospirales; family Acutalibacteraceae; genus Fimenecus. Next base: position 183 of record CAYXMF010000104.1, read on the forward strand.
GCGGTAAAAAACATTCAATTTACGGCGAAAGCAAAATTGATGAAGTTGCAAAAGAACTTGGAATTCCTGTTCTTGCAAAACTTCCTATCAACCCTGCAAATGCTGCTCTTGTTGACAAAGGTTCAATCGAACTCAGCGAAGAAAAGCAGTTTGTTGATGTAATCAAAAAAATAGCGGAATAACGATTATATAGGGGCATTATGCCCCTTTTTTGATATTGAGGACAGAAAATGAAAAAATTAAAACCTTTGATAATATCCTTAACAGCAGTTGTTGTGGCAATCGCTTTGATTGTCCCGGCTGTTATAATTTACACCAAAGATGCAAAGAAGGTGGATGCAGTGTTGTTTGAACTTTACGGCTCAGGTACTTGTGAAACAGGTAACGGCAGAGTTGGAATTCACGATCCGTCAATCGTAAAAGCGGAAGATGGTACATACTATATTTTCGGCTCACACGGTTGTGCCGCAAAGAGCACAGATTTAATCAACTGGACAAGTGTCGCTTGCGGTGTGAATGATAATAACAGACTGCTTGTTCCTGAGGGAAAAACTTTGCGTGAAGTACTCAGCGAGCCTCTCAGCTGGACAGATGCGTTCCAGAAAGTGAACCATTACAGCAGCAATGACTGGCAAACAAACATCTGGGCGGCGGATGTGATTTATAACAAGGCTATGGGCAAATACTGTTACTATGGCTCTTCTTCAGTGTGGGGACAAACATCATCTGTTATCTGGATGGCAACAAGTGACAACATAGAGGGAACTTATGAATATGGCGGAAGTATTGTTTATTCGGGATTTAATAATCTTACTGAAGAAAACAAATTTATCCGCACAAATTCTATGCATTACAGTTTCAGCAATTTGTCAGAAATTCTTTTAGATAAAGAGATTGAGAATTCTTCATATTTTCTTGAAGACGGCGAATATGACGGAACGGTTTACCCTAACTGTATTGACCCTGCAGTTTTCTATGATAACGATGGTAATCTTTGGATGACTTACGGCTCATATTTCGGCGGAATCTACTTAATGCCTCTTTGCGAAGAAAACGGACTTCCCGATTATGAATATATGGAAGAACACGAGGATTACGATGCATATTACGGCAAAAAGATAATAAAAACAACTTTGGCAAACGATTTGTCGGGAGAAGGTCCGTATATTACCTACGACAGCGAAACAGACTATTATTATTTGTTTATAAGCTACTGCGGACTGGCTTCCCTCGGTGGTTATAACGTAAGGGAATATCGTAGTAAAACAGTTGACGGACCTTATCTTGATGCGGCAGGGAATAGCGCACTTGATGATGTGAATACAGGCTTAAAGCTTATGGGTAATTATAAGTTTGATTGTCTTGACACGGCATATCTTGCGGCAGGCCATTCCTCTTGTATTGAAACTGATGACGGAAAGCTTTTCCACGTTTATCATACACGATTTAATAATGGTCAGGAAAACTACGAAACAAGAGTTCACCAGATGGCAAGAACTGAAAATGGTTGGGCTGTTGTGCTTCCGTTTGAATATTCCGGCGAAACAATTAACGAAAGCGGTTATTCGGTGGAAGAAATCTGCGGTGAATATGAGTTTGTGAATCACGGCTCAATAAGTAACGGTTGCAGTGATTGGGCGAATGTAAATAATATTATTGTACCAACACAGTCAATAACACTCAACGCAGACGGTACAATTTCCGGACTTAAAGTTTATCAGAGTGTAAAAGATAACACCAATGTTTCATCTCACGATGTCAACGGTACCTGGCAGGTAGAAGAAGGCTCGGCTTACATAACACTTGTAATCGATGGGGTAACTTATGAAGGTGTGTTATGTATGCAGAAAGACGAAAGTGCTGAAAAAACAGAAAAACTTGTTTTCTCTGCAATGGGAGAAAACAATGA
>CAYXMF010000104.1:2191-5048 GCA_964465845.1 uncultured Eubacteriales bacterium
AAAGTGCTGAAAAAACAGAAAAACTTGTTTTCTCTGCAATGGGAGAAAACAATGAGTGTATTTGGGGCGTAAAGAAATAGAATATCTCAAATAAAAATGGACTATCTGAAAAGATAGTCCATAATTTTTATCTTAATTTAAGCATTTTTAAATATTCCTTTTGCTCTTTTGTAATACGATAACTCTCCACAGCCTTTTGAATTGTTTTGTTGTGAATCCATTTATCGAGTTTTTGCTTTTCAATATACGGAATAACTATTTCCCAATTACTTGAAAGTGCTGTTGCAAAATACCAGGCAATAGCCATATTTATATAGTATTCGTCAGATTTTATGCTTGAAATCAGCTTTAGATGTTTTTCATCTAAACGCTCATTCATAAAGAATTTCATTAAAGTGACAACAGCAAATCTTACTGAAAAGGTAAAAAGCAATTTGTTTTAGTATATATACCGCTTGATTTTTTTATTTTAATATGTTACTATTAACTCGGTGATATTATGATTTTTCTTTTATTAACTATTATATATGTTTGCTCTATTGCGTTACGTGAAGCTATTGTTCCTGTTATAAACGGAGAACGTTCCTTCACAATTGAAACTTTTATGTCGATTTATATGTTTGTCTTTTTGGTTGCATTTACAACTATTTTTTATATAATTTATAAGAAAAAAAGAAAATGATTTTTTAACTTTTAAATGAAGTAATTTTCAACGTTTAACAAAATTGAGTATTAAATTATTTATGAATGAGTTCGGTATCGTATCGGACTCATTTTTGTATTTTGAGTGTTTTTAAATATTCCTTTTGCTCTTTTGTAATACGATAACTTTCTACAGCCTTTTGAATGGTTTTGTTGTGAATCCATTTATCGAGTTTTTGCTTTTCAATATACGGAATAACTATTTCCCAATTACTTGAAAGTGCTGTTGCAAAATACCAGGCAATAGCCATATTTATATAGTATTCGTCAGATTTTATGCTTGAAATCAGCTTTAGATGTTTTTCATCTAAACGCTCATTCATAAAGAATTTCATTAAAGTGACAACAGCAAATCTTACCGTATAAGTATGCGATGACCTTGCCCATTCTTCAATTTTTTCATAGAGTTTTTCGGGGCTTTTACCTAAAACTTTAGGTGCCATCATATCGCAGGTTGCCCAATTATCGACGAATAGCAGAAAATTATCTAAAGCAGAAATACACTCATCAAACTCTTTGATTTGTTCAATGAGAAAAGCGTGAAGATTATCTTCTTCATAGTATTTATGGGGTAGAGTTCTTAAGAATTCTGTTTTGCATTCTAATTTATTCAATTCTTTTGCAAACTTTCGTAATTGAGGTACACGTACACCTATGATTTTTTCTTCACAGACAGTTGGCATAAGTTTGGAATGAAATTCTTTATATTCCAAGTCTTGTAATTCAAAGAGTCTGTCTTGAATTATTTTCATATTAATACAAAACCTTTGAAAGAATAAAGCAAGTCCAGAGTGCTACTACAAACAAGCCTTCTGCCGGAATTGCAAGTTTTGTGTAAGGGCATTTCCAACCCTTATCAACGCAAAGGAAAATAGTTCTTGTCACAAAAACTGTTGTTGAGAAGAAAAGTCCGCCTATCATAGAATAATATGGTGTTTTAAGGGCGAGCATAAGGAAAAGCAAAAATCCGCCCAAAGCACCTGAAATGCCACCGTAATAAACACGAATTTCGGTTTTGCCCGCATTATCAACAGGCTTAATTGAAAAGCTTTCAGCATTTTTGAGTGGGCTTACAATAAATACGATTGCCATACCGAAGAAATACAGAATTAGTCCGATAGTAGCAACAGATGCAGGAATATTTGACATTAAAATTTCTTTCATAATAAAACTCCTTTATATTTTTATAGTTTCTTTTGCTTCTTTTTTATCAAAGAAAGATGTAAAGTTGATTATGAATAAGAGCGCATAGGCTACCCACATTGGTAGATTTTCAATAAACGCACTCTTACCCACGGTCACTAAAAGCACAAGCATAAGAACGAGCACGGCTACAAAAATAACAGTTGCAATTATGTATATCTTGTCTTTTTCTCTGCATTTGTGGAATAAGAATATAATTACACCTGCCGCGCCCAAAAATGCGAATATGAGAGCGGTTGCCCAATGTCCTAAGCATCTTGCAGTCATAACAAGGTCAAGCCCTGCAGATGGCACATTGACTGTTACAAAAATTGATGCACAGCCGAGAGATGTAACAATTACACCTGCTTTACCTTGATAATTGTTTTTGCGGTACATATAAAGTGTGTTTGTAAATATTGATAAAGATGCCAACACACCCCACGCTTTAAAATACCACGGATAGCGAAGTCCTAACATACTTGCAGTAACATCAGTTAAAATGTTACCGAATTGTTCAGGGAAGCTTAAAAATCCGTACCAGGTAATAAATATAAACCCTGCAATAAGATTTGCAATACAGAAAATTGTTGTACCTTTTGTAAGTTTTTCTGCAAAAAGGATTTTCTTAATGAAGAATGCATACACAAATAAAAGTGCAGTTGAGCCGATTACCCAAAGCCAATAAACAGTTGCATTTGCATAAAGTGGCTCATAAAGCATACCGTCGAATTTTGCAATAAATTCTTCGGCAGGTAAAGCCATATCGGCATCAGTTGGAATTATGTATGGATATTGGTCCCAGCTCATTATAAAAGTCATCCACAAGCCGTAAACAACTGCGATAACAGCCCACATAATTGTGTAAACCCTCATCATCTTTTTATTTTCGGACATAAAATCACCTCATAGGCATATTTTAGCACTAAACAAATATAAAAGCAATAAAAACGGACTACCAAACGGTAGTCCG
>CAYXMF010000105.1:0-3379 GCA_964465845.1 uncultured Eubacteriales bacterium
CTGCTGATTACAAATCAGCTGCTCTACCAACTGAGCTACACCAGCGTCTCAACGCTTGAATATAATATCATAACAAAATCAGTTCGTCAAGTCTTTTTTTCAAGTTTTTTTAATTTTTTACAATTTTTTTATTTTAATTGAATAAAAGCTTTTTCAGGACGCCGAGTCGCCGCCCACTACACTATAATCCCAGAGGATTAATCTTCTCACACCACTTTGTTTCATTGACAAAATATAGGTAATATGATAAAATTTTTAGTTGGTAATAATAGTATTAGTTTTTATATTTTTGTAATTTAGATTAAGGTGATTTAATGGAATTCTGTGTTTTGACAGCAGACGAATACCGCGAGTTTTTAAAGGGTAATCCGCAGGCATCTTTTATGCAGACTGTGGAATTATCTGAACTTAAAAAGGAATACGGCAGTAAGGTGCATTTTGTAGGCATCAAGCAAGACGGTGTAATTATTGCAGGCTCTATGATTTTAGAGGACAAGACTATTTTAAATCAAAGCCAATTCTATGCACCACGCGGTCTTATTGTTGATTATAACAACCGTGAATTACTCGGCTATTTCACAGAAGAACTTAAAAAATACATTAAAAAACAAGGCGGATTTATGCTTACCATTGATCCGAATGTGCTTTACAGAATTCGCACATCTGAGGGTGAAATTATGCCTGATGACTGCCCTAATGACGAGGCTGTGAATAATCTTTTATCACTTGGCTACAAGCACTACGGTTTCAACATTTATCTTGATGCTTTACAGGTAAGATGGTGTTGCCATATGAAACTTGATGAAGATTACGAAACCAAAAAGGCAAAATTCTCAAAGCAGACACGTAAAAATATTAACTCCTGCATTAAAAAAGGTCTTATGGTTAAAGAAGGCACTATTGAGGACCTTGAAGTTATGGCAGAAATTTTTGAAACCACTTCAAAACGTCGTAATTTCTTTTACAGAAGCCTTAGTTACTACCAGAAAATGTATAAGCACATGAAAGATTTAATGACTATTTATGTGGCTTATCTTGACCCTGACATTTATTATGAGCATACACAGAGTTTGCTTGACAATGCAAAGAAAAACTACGAAAGTGTGCTTGCAAAATTAGAAAAGCTAACTGCCGGCGAGCGTCTTCTTAATCAGAAAGAAGAGGCTTTAAGACAAGTTGCAAAATACGAAAAAGAATTAGAAAAGGCAGAGCAGTTTAAAACTGAAAACCCAAACGGCAAGGCTATTGGCTGTCTTCTTTCGCTTCGCAGTGGTGATGAATACTTAACTCTTTCAAGTGGTGTATTGATGGAATACCGTCAGTTCACTCCGAAATACTTAATGTATGAGCATCACATTAAAGAAGCTTACAAAGAGGGCTTTAAATACTGCAATTTCTACGGAATTACAGGTGATTTTAATCCTGACAACGAATACTACGGAATTTATGAATTCAAGAAAGGTTTTAAGCCGAATGTTACTGAATATATTGGTCAGTTTGAACTTAAAATCAGCCCGTTCTACGACATTTATAAGTTATTAAAGAAAATTAAAGGAACTATTTCAAAATGAAAATTGTTGAATTAGAAAAACAGGAATTTATTGAGTTTTGTGGACATAATCCGCAGGCGTTATTCTTTCAATCTCCCTACTGGATTGAGATTAAAGAGCAAAACGGGTGGTCAGGTAAGATTTTAGGCGTTAAAGAAGACGGCAAAATCGTAATTGCCACAGTTCTGTTATATAAAAGTCTTAAAGGCATTATTAAATTCGCATATGCTCCACGTGGATTTATAATGGATTATTCAAATTTTGATTTGTTAGAAGAATTCACAAGGGAAATCAAAGAATATCTTAAAAAAGAAAATGTGGCATTTTTAAAGATCAATCCTTATGTTGATTATCAGTTGCGTGACGTTCACGGAGACATTATTGAGGGCACAAAAAATGATGCTTTAATGGAAAAGTTAAAGTCTTTAGGCTACATTCACTACGGATTTTACGTAGATATGGATGAAAAAAAGGATTTGGAACCACGTTGGATTTCAGTTCTTGACATTAAAGACAAGACCATTGACGAGTTATTCAAGAATTTCCGCAGCGGTACAAAATGGGGAATTAACAACAGCAAGAAGAACTTTATCACTCTTATTGAGGCTGACGAGAATAACCTTATTGAATTCAAAAATCTTATGAAGCATACTGCTGAAAGACGCGAATTCATTGACCGTCCCCTCTCCTACTATCAGGAAATGTTTAAAGTTCTTAACAGAGAAAATGCAGTCAAGGTACTTTTAGCAGAAGTAAATCTTAAAGAATTGCTCGATTTTACAAAAGCACGTTTTGAGAAAAATGCAAAGCGTTTAGAAGTTATTGAAGGTAATCCTAAAAAAATTAACGAATATAACGAAATAAGTTCTGAGCAAGAAAGTATTGCAAAGAAGATTGATACGCTCACCGCTGATGTCAATGAATACGGCGACAAGAAAATCATTGCAGGCGGTTGGTATATGCTTTACGGCAGAGAAGTTGTATATCTTTTTGGTGCAAGCTACAAGCCATTTATGAAATACAATTCTCAATACTTGTTGCAATATGAAATGATTAAGTTTGCCATTGATAATGGTTATGACAAGTTCAATTTCTACGGTATTGACGGCAACTTCAACGAAGATTCAAAGAACTTCGGTTTATTTGACTTCAAGCGCGGCTTTGGTGCTGAGGTTCACGAATTAATCGGTGAATTCGACTTAATCATCAACAAGACACAATTTACACTTTATGAACTTATTTTCAAGGGCTATAAAGTATTAAAAACAATTCAAAAGAAGTTAATTAAGTAAAAATTAAGGTTTGAAAATTATGTATCAGTTTAAAGCAGATATTCCTGTAGCGGAATTTACTGAATTCATTGAAAACACATCTTTTGCACCCATTCAGCAGACAGAAGAATGGACAAAACTTAAAAGCAACTGGAAAAACAGTTTTTGCGGAATTTATAAGGACGACACACTTGTAGGCGTTGCACTTATTCTTATTCGCACACTTATGCCTGGGTTTAACTATGCTTACTGTCCTCGTGGTCCTGTTATGGACTTAACTGACAATGATGCTGTCAGGGCTTTTCGTGACGGTGCAAAGGAATTTTGTAAGAGCAGAGGTATTTATCTTTTAAAAACTGACCCTGCAATAGTGGTCAATAAGATTTTACCTGATATTCCCCAAGACAAATTCTTTGATCCCTTTGATTTGGAGCGTGGCAAGGTTGAATTTGATACGCTTGTAAACAACGGTTTTGAGCACAAGGGCTTTGTTATGAATATAGGTGATGCTATTCAGCCACGTTTTAATGCTCTTATTCCTTTAAAAGATGCTGATGG
>CAYXMF010000105.1:3479-5018 GCA_964465845.1 uncultured Eubacteriales bacterium
TTTGAAAGATGTAATGTGAACACATACATTGAAAATCTTGAAAAGCGTTATGAGAAAGAACCTGAAATGCGCGAGAAGATTTCAGAACAGATTGAAGATGCCAAAAAAGTTCTTGAAGAACGCGGTGAAGTTGTTCCGCTTGCAGCGTTACTTACTGTTTACCCTCCCAATAAAACTGGTGTGAGAATTGCAGAATACTTGTATGCAGGATCTGATTTAAACGTATTTTCATCATTTTGTGCTACTCTTTGCGGACTTTGTGAGCAATGTGTTCTAACAACTGAAAACGGTTGCGATTTTCTTGATTTAGGTGGTATTGCAGGTACTCTTGATGATGGTCTTTATGAATTCAAGAGCCAGTTCAACCCTATCATTATTGAATATGCAGGCGAGTTTGATTTGAAGATTAATAATTTCAAATATAATCTTATGGAAAAAGGCCTGCCAATACTCAAAAAAGGTTATATGAAATTAAGAAAACTGATTAAGAAATGAAAGTTCCCCATTCACTAAATTGTGAATGGGGATTTGTTTTAATATTATTTAGTTTTCTTCAGTCTTTTTATTTACAAAATTTTTAAACAGGAAGTATGCACCTACAAACAAGGCAATCAGAATTATTCCAACTATAAATCCTATTACAGCATTTGAAGAATAAGTATCTGCCAGCGGTTTTAAGAACACATAGCCTACCAAATCTTCCATACCTGTGTTCATTTCATCAAACTTACTTTGGGCAACCTTAATAACGGTTCCGTAAAGTAATCCTATTACACCACCGTAAAGCAAGGTATTGAAAATTGTGCGAATGTTAATCACAACAAGAACTACAAGTAAAACGACAGCAAGTGTTACAAGCTTTGAAACAGTTTCTTCTGACACAAGAATTATAAGCTCATCAGTTGACATTCCTGCCGCATTTTCAATGCTTTGCAGAACCATACTGCGAGCATAAATGCTTATTGCTTCTTCTGTTGTTTCAGCATTTTCAGGATTAAGTTCTTCATTTTCAGCGATATTTATACCGTTTTCAATTCTGTATTTTGCATCTTCAACGCTTGTGTTAAGAAAATAATCAACAAGGTCATACACTTCAGTTTTTACCACAGTATTTACAAGTTCAGGTGTAACTACTGCATCAACTGCATAATTACCAAACGGGAAGTATGAAGGCATTTTATCTTCAAGATAATCTGACACTTTAGCACGTGCAAACTCAACTACTGTAATTTTTTCACCGTTAACCATAAATTTAACTGTACTTAAATCTGTAGTATCAATCTGTGTTTGAAATTGTTCTGACGCAAGATAATCTCTTGCAACATTTATAAGAGTTGCGCCAAGCATTGACACAGTTGCAACGACTGTAAGAATTACTGACAAAGTTATTTTAGCAATTTTCAAAATAAGTGAAACAGTTTTTTTGTCCATAAAATCACCTTTATGTTATATTCGTTAACTTAAAAATAATACCCTACTCCATAAGGTGTAGGGTAATTTTTCAAAGTACGAAAATTATTCAGCCTTTGCTTCTTCTGT
>CAYXMF010000106.1:0-4970 GCA_964465845.1 uncultured Eubacteriales bacterium
CACATTCCTTGAGCCGTGTTTCTATCGTTCTTTTGTAATTACCATCAATTATCCACTTATCTTTATTAAATACTTCTGATATTCTTTCGTCAAATTCTTCTCTTGAAATATGGGTTTTGTCAGGTTTGTGCCATATAGCATCAAGATAATACAATGGTAATCCTGTACACATATTTAGTTTTTCTGCAAAAGTTGTTTTACCCGAACCAGGACAACCAATTATAATAACTTTTTTCATTTATTTTTTCTCGCTTTAATAATTAAAAAATTCGGTTTAATATATTCTTTAATTATATTAGGTCGTTTTTCTATCGCCCATTTTTCTGGAACAGGTTCACAAATTTCGTCTATAAAAAATCCCGCTTTTAGAAGGGCATTAATTATATCACTAAATGTTCTGTGATATTTAATAACGTCATCCACATACCAATGGATTCTTCTTTCGCCTGATTCATTATAATTAGAAAATGTATATGAAACATTTTTACCTTTAATATTTTTATTAAAATGACCTTTTCCGTCAATTGTTGCTGTAATTATAGGGTGTTCCTGTGAAAATAGCAATTGACCTCCAGTATTAAGAATACTATATATTTCTTTTACAAAATCATCAAAATCTTTTATGTAATGAAAAGCAAGAGAACTGTAAATAAAGTCAAAAGTTTCATTAAGTGCAGATATGTCGGTCATACTCATATTTACATATTCGATTTTTTTATCAGCTGATTCTCTTTTTGCTACATCAAGCATCTTCTCAGAAATATCAAGTCCTATAACTCTTTTGGCACCATTATTAACAAAATCAACACAGTTATGACCATAGCCACAACCTAAATCAAGAACTGTTTTTTCTGATAAATCTGGTAACATTTTTGCCATTGCTGGTTGTTCAAGCAAAGTGTTATAATTCAAATCATTATTACGTAATTCTTGATAACCTGTAAAGAAAGTATCATTATCATAAATATTTTGATTACTCATAATTTATTTACCCATCTTTTTAGCAACAAAATCTATGCCTTTTTCGGCTGTTTTTGCAAGTTTTTCAGGTGATACTTTTTTCTTCGTTTTAAGTGGTTGACCGTATTTTTTAGTCATTTTACCTGCTTGTGATAATACAACTCCCATTGTTGTTGCAGCTCCTAAATATGCAATTAAATAACCTTTTTTCATTTTAATCACCGTCTTTTTCCATAATCGGTATTATACTGCCTATATCAGTTAATGTCTTATTCTTAATATCAATGTATTTAATATGATTATCATACAGGAATTCTTTTATTTTGTCAAAGTCTGTATGAGTTGATAAATCACCGTTAAAAAGTAATGTATCTTTGTCAATTAAACCACAGCATCCACCAATAAATCCATACTCGTATTTTTTGATGCTTACGCTCCCCTTTTTAACAAGTAAAGATTTGATATTACCATACTGTGAAACAGCGTCATAAATCGAAATATCATCAGTTATGATTGTATTATGCTTACAAATACAGACGGAACATTTTGAATAGCCTTGTTTTACATCAATTATTTGTTTTTTAGGAAATAATTTTATAATCTCTTCTGTCAGAATTGATTTATTACAAATAATATAATCACCAATATCTGCAAAATTCAACAGACAATCATTTGGATATGGTGATTTAATATTATCAAAAATTACCGATTTCCCACCATTATTTTCTATAAAACAACAAAGTTCTTTTTGATTTTTATCTACTAAAAATGTTGATTTCCCGACATAATTTGTCAGAATATCTGCGTGCTTGCACACAGGAGCCTCTAAAAGCTTGTTTTCAGCAACATTCACGACTTTTATTGATAAATCATCAAAAAGCTTTTTAAGAGCATTATTGTCGCAATCAGCAAACACAGTTGTGACATTACTATCAGGAAGATTGGGATTATTTAAAAATCTTTCACTCAATTCATAATCGCCTCAAATGCTTGTCTTATATTTTTTGCAGGAACTATTTCAATTTCATTAAAGAGATATTTGGGTAATTTTGAATAGTTGTGATAAGGAATAATACACTTTTCAAAACCAAGCTTTGCTGCTTCTTTAATTCTCTGCTCACAACAATTTACAGAACGAATCTCCCCTGCCAAGCCAATTTCACCGAATGCAAGCGTTTTTTCAGGAACTACAACATCCTTTAAACTCGAAACAATTGCAAGTGCTATTGATAAATCAGCAGCAGTTTCATCAATACGAAGTCCACCAATTACATTAGTATAACAATCCATATTTCCAAGGAAATAACCGCAACGCTTTTCAAGAACTGCTATAAGCATAGCCATTCTGCCGTAGTCAATACCTGTTGCCATCCTTCGTGGATTACCAAAACCGCTTGGAGTTACAAGGCTTTGCACCTCTGCAAGAATTGGTCTTGAACCTTCCATAAGACAAGCTACACAGGTACCTGATACATTTCTCGGTTTACCTGAAATGAGCATCATAGAGGGATTTTCGACCTCACAAAGACCATTGTCAAGCATTTCAAAAACGCCGATTTCATTAGTTGAGCCATAACGGTTTTTAACCGCTCTTAAAATTCTGTAAGATGTGTTTCTGTCACCTTCAAAATAAAGAACACAGTCAACAATATGCTCAAGAACTTTTGGCCCTGCGATATTACCGTCTTTGTTCACGTGACCTACAAGAAAAATCGGTATATTTGACGCCTTTGCTGTTCTTGTAAAGAGATTTGTTGATTCGCGAACTTGTGTAACACTACCTGGTGAAGAATTAAGTTCGCTTATTTCCATTGTCTGAATTGAGTCGATTATTACAATATCAGGCTTTTCTGACTGAATGTATTCGCTGATGTATTGTGCATCAGTTTCACAAAGTACAGAAAGATTTTCAGTTGATACTGCAAGCCTTGATGCTCTCAGTTTTATTTGATGGGCTGACTCTTCACCTGACACATATAAAATCTTTAAATCAGTACCTAAATACTCACAAATCTGTAAAAGAATTGTTGATTTACCAATACCCGGATCACCGCTCAACAGTACAACAGAGCCTTTTACAAGCCCCCCGCCAAGTACACGATTTAACTCTTTAAGTCCGGTGTTATATCTATGACCGGTATCAGCAGTAATCTGTGAAAGTGGGTATGCTTTGCCACGATTAGAGCCAACAAGACTTCTTTTTACAGAACTTTCTTTTACTACTGTTTTAATTTCTTCATTTAATGTATTCCATTCGTTACAGTTAGGACATTGACCGAGCCAACGTGGAGTTTCATAGCCACACTCACTGCAAATATATACCGTTTTAGACTTCTGAGCCATTTTTGACCTCCGAAATATTGTAATTTATTATTCCTGTTGTAATTGATAACGCCATATTATTCTGATATGTATTATCTTTTAACTGATTTAATTCATTTTGATTTGATACAAATCCGCACTCAACCATTACTGCAGGCTTTGTAGCATTATATAGAACATAAATGTCTGTTCCCGACTTTTTTATCTGCCGTTTATTATCGGGCTGTAATTGGCTTGAAACGGCGTTTTGAATGAATTGAGCAATTTCTTTACTTTCATCCAAATTTCCCGAATAAAAGGTTTGAGCACCCCAAATTCGACTGTCTGAATACTTATTCTGATGAATGCTTAAATAAATACAGTTTTCATATAAATTCATTGTATCAGCACGATTATGAATATCGGAAATTTTTCTTTCTCTGATGCTTTCCCCTACCGTGTGCACCGATGTATCTGTAATTCTAATTAAATGTGTTTCATAGCCAAATATTGAAAGAATATCATTAACCTTTAATGATATTTGTAGGTTAATTTCTTTTTCATAAGTACCGTCTATGCCAATGGCACCGCCGTCTTCACCACCATGACCGGCATCAATTATAATTACAGGTAACTGATGATTTATGACTGAATTAACTGTTGAATATTGTATTTTACATATAAGAATTGATGTTACACATACTGCAAACGCAATAAATAAAGCTATCAAAGACTTTTTCAAAAAATCACCCCATAAAATATATGGGAATAATTTTTACAATATTATTTTACATTATAAGCAGATATTTTACAAGCAAAAAAATAAAGCGTACCGAACTATCAGTACGCTTTATCGGACTTATAAAGAAATTACATCATGCTTGCGATTTCTGCAGCAAAGTTATCTTCTTTCTTTTCAATGCCTTCGCCCTTTTCAAAACGAACAAAGCTTGTAACTTTGATGTCTGCACCAAGAGCTTTAGCAACTGAATTTACATAGCCGTTAACAGCACCTTCAAAGAGGTCTGAACGAACGAATTCCTGACAAAGAAGGCAATTTTCTTTGTAGTACTTACCAATCTTACCTTCAACGATCTTAGCAAGAACCTGCTCTGGCTTTGATGCCATTTTTGGATCCTCTTTCATCTGTGCGATAAGGATTGCCTTTTCTTTTTCAAGAACTTCTGCAGGAACGCTTGCTTCATCAAGATAAGATGGGTTCATAGCAGCAATCTGCATTGCTACGTTCTTGCCCATTGCATCGAATTCAGCTTTAGCTGCTGTTGCATCGTCAACATCAAATGCTACGATAACACCAACTGTACCGCCAGCGTGAATGTATGTTGCAGTGTGGCCTTCAACAAGAGCAAATCTACGAACTTTCATGTTCTCACGAAGAGCAAGGAATACTTCCTGAACTTCTTCTTCAACAGTTTTATCAGAATCAACTGCTTTTGTAGCAAGAAGTGCTTCAACATCAGCAGGCTTTGTTGCTACTACTGTCTTTGCAACCTTATTTGAAAGGTTAACAAATGGTTCACCCTTTGCAACGAAGTCTGTTTCACAGTTAATTTCAACAAGTGCACCTGCTGTAGCGTCGCTATATGCAGCAACTACACCTTCAGCAGCAACACGGCTTGCCTTCTTAGCAGCAGAAGCAAGACCTTTTTCTCTAAGAATGTCAACAGCCTTGTCCATATCGCCGTCAG
>CAYXMF010000107.1:0-4947 GCA_964465845.1 uncultured Eubacteriales bacterium
AAATTTTTCTTTTGAAGAGTATCATTTAATTTGTCCATAAGATATTGAAAACGAACATTGTCTTTTCCTGCATAAGCATAAATATAATCTTTGAACTTATTCGGTTCTCTAATTTCACCGATAATTTTAACCTTTCCCGTACTATCACCGATAAAATCAGATTTTCTTGCTTGTGGGTTTTCACGATAGTATTTTTCCGCCCAACCAACAATACAGTTTTCATCAATATTTATCTTTGTATAGTTGTTTTCTTTTAGCAACTGAATTAAAGAAAATTCGTCTGTTTGGTTTTCAGCATATTTCAGTTTTAAAATATAGTCATTAGCAAAAAATCCTACATTCTTTTTAGATGCACCGCCAACATAAACTTTTTCAATATGCTTTAAATAATCTGCCGAATGATACACATAAATTGTTGCGGTATTCAAGGAAACCAACAAAATGTTTTTAGGTATCGGTTCTCCCTTTATTCTCATAGCAGAAAGATATTTTATTGTTTGGTATAAGCAAGCATTAAGGTCAATTATATTTAATTTAAATTCTAACAAATTCCCGTTTATTATACCGTCAGTATTATTACGAAAAATATCTTCATAATTCAATTCAGGATTGATAACTTTTAAATACTGTTCGTAAAATTCTTTTTGACCTTCAAGTTCAACATTATACTTCTTAAACATTATTTAATCTCCTAACCCACAACATATTCGAATTGTATCATAATTGTTAACGAAAGTCAATTTATCGTTGACTTAAATCTATGAATAAGAAACCTTGTTTAGTGTATAATAACGATGGTGATAACAAATGAATATTTGTGATTTTGGTACAATTTTGAAACAATTACGAAAAAGCCACGGTTTAACACAGAAAGAATTGGGTGTAAAAGTTGGTCTTTCTAAAGCAGTTGTAAGCAAATATGAAAACGGCATGGGATATCCTAATTTTGATACATTAATACAAATTGCAAATCATTTTGGTGTAACAACAGATTATTTGCTTGGTGTTGAAAAAAGCAAAACGATAGATGCAACTAATCTTTCAGAAACTCAAATAGAAGCAATTCAAAGAATAATTGCAGAATTCCATAAGAACAATAAAAAATAAACCATCTTGTAGGTTTTTCTACAAGATGGTTTATTTTTATGACATCAGGTACGATGTGGGCATCGTCCCCTACCTTTTTATTATTTTTGATGTGTTTATTACGGACAGACAAGGATGTCTGTCCCTACGCGATTACCCGAAAATTTCTTCTTCGACTTTTGCGCAAAGCCAATGATATATTGGCAAGTGGTATTCTTGGATTTTATAGGTTTCAGTGGATGGTGCGCAGATTGTAATATCTGCCGTTTCTTTTAAGATTCCACCCGTTTCACCTGTCAAGGCAATCACCTTTACGCCAAGTGCTTTTGCCACTTTTACTGCATAAACTACATTCTTCGAATTGCCTGATGTTGAAATTGCTATCAACAAATCATTTTCGTTAGCGTAGCCGTAAACCTGCTGTGCAAAAATCATATCTGCATCATTATCGTTTATAGTTGCAGTCATAAGTGAGGTGTGAGCAGAGAGTGAAATTGCAGGCAAAGCCTCTTGCAATTTTTCTCTTAAATCCTGTGGGATTCTCTCATCAGCAACCTTTCGTGGCAACTTAAATCCTTTCATAAGCTCACCAACGATATGGTCGGCATCTGCTGCGCTTCCACCATTACCACAGACAAGAATTTTGCCACCCTTTTTATATGTATCAATCATAAGTTCAAGGGCGTTTTCAATGTCTTTTGCACAAGTATTCAGTTGTGGGTATCTTTCAAATAAATCCATACTATTCACCCTTAAAAAGACTTAAAAATTCTTTATCACAAAAATCCTTTATGATAATATTTGTACCAAGTTTTTTATGTAGATTTCTTTGAAAATCTGCATTTTCGTTAAGTCGGCTTACCACAAATGCACCCATTTGCACGCCTGCCTGAATTTCGGCTCTGCCGTCACCGATTACAAGCACATTTTCACCCTTGATGTTAAGGTCTTTAAGTAGTTTTTGCATTACCATATCTTTTGGCATTTTTTCAGTCCAGGTTGAGCCGATTATGTCTTCAACAAGTTGGTTTTCACCGATTTTATAGCCAAGCGTCTCAACTTCCTCGTGCATTCCCATACCTTTTTCTACAACTGCGCCCGTTACAAAGTAATTTTTAACGTCGTTGTCTTTTAAGAATTGCAAGAATTTCATTGAGCCATTAATACGAAACATTTCGGGATTTTCTTTTGCTTTTTTAAGGTTTTTATCTCGGCAAAATCCATTAAGCACAGCCTCATAAAGTTTGAAAAGTCGAGGTGTTTGCTCTATTAACATTTCGGTCATTTCTTGAGTTTCAGGCAAATCGTCATAATACTCAATACCGTTGTTTATACGGTCAATTATTTTGGAATTTGTCTGCATATCGCAGTTGACTTTTATATTTCCCTCCTGAACTGAACGGCGGATTGCCCATTCCATTTGAGTTAGTGCAGAAAGTCCTGCCGACTCAACGCAAAACTGATCAGTTTCGGGGTGTTTCTTTGTCCCTGCAAGATAAATAAGCCTTGTTTGATTTTCCGTACTATCAAAACATTCAGGCAAACCATTTACGATTACATCATAAAGACAGATACTCATAACTGGTGGCCAATCACGAATGAGAGAATGAGTGCCATCAATATCGTGGAAAGCATATTTAATTTTGTGTGTATCACGAATTGTAAGCATAATAACTCCTTATTTTTTAGGACCAGGTCTGTGTTTTGCGGTGTATTCGAGTGTTGTAATTTTAATAACGCTTACAACAGTTGTCATTTTGTCTTCAAACTCAAAATCCTTGCCCGTCTGTGTCTTCATAAGAGTTGACAAAGCGAGTTTCTTTTCTTCAACGTCTTCAACGATTTCGGCAATTCCTCTACCCATAATACTTGCATACGTAATGCCATATTTACAAGCAACATCGCCCTCAAAAGGTACAATATCACAACACATTTCAAAGAAAACCTTTGGATTAGCACGCATCAAATCAAGTTTTCTGCCTCGTCTTGCACCGTGAAGATAAAGGGTTAGTTTGCCGTCTTCCATAATGTAGCCGTAGTTCATTGGCACAACATAAGCCTCGTCACCATCGACCATGCCAAGATGCAAAACCTTGGATTTATCAAGAATTTTAATAATTTCGTCAAGGTCAGTAACCTGACGCTCACGTCTCGTCATTCCGTTCATTTTGTTACCTCTTATTTAAAAGCAATTCTTCCTTGTCCGTATGGGTTAGCATATTCCTCGCCTACAGTTCCGTCCAAATAATCAACAATATAGTTGATAAGTACTTGATTATCAAGCATTGTGCAATCCTGTAAAAGCTTATCATCCAAGAACATATTCATACCGCCACCGCAATTTTTAATGAAATAATCATGACAAGCAAGTGTATATGTTTTCTCAAGGTCAATAGGTTCTCCACCGATTTTTACGTTCTTAACTCTGTATTCACCGCTGACTCCTGCAAACATTCCGTTTTCGTCAAGCTGAACCGAAGATTTTACTGAGCTATCAATGGTATATTCCATACCCGATACGTGCAAAAAGCTTCCGTCCTCATTAGGATAATTCATTGATGCCAATTCGAGCGCATCAAGAATGTCTTGTCCCGTTGTTTCAACAACGCAAAGTGCATTGCCGAACGGATTAACAGTCAGGATTTCTTCGTATGTAATGTCACCAGCAGCTAAATTATCTCGGATTCCGCCACCGTTTACAAATGCCACGTCGGCACCACTCATAAAGCGATATGCATCTGCACACAAATCGCCCAAATTTGTTTCGCTGTTTCTTACCATTCTCTCGTCTGTTTCAGGATTGTTAATGGTTAAGTCAACCAAACTTTTAGCCACTACGGTTTGAAGTTCTGCATTGAATTCGCTTTGAATACTCTTGATAAATGTATCAATTTTTGTGTCCTTTTTGGTGTAATCCTCATAAATCAATTCAGTTGAGATTTCACCGTCAGTTGTAATTGTCAAAGCACCAACGGCAGCAAGTTTTGTACCCGTTTGTGTAAGAATAACATCGTCCCCGTTTTTGTCCTTGACAGTTTCGCCCTCAACAGTATCGTGAGAATGTCCGTCAAGTAAAACGTCAAGTCCTTCAGTATTTGCAATTACCTCTTTACTTGTCCAAGGTGAACAAGCTTCTTCAAGTCCCAAATGACCTAGAGCCACAACATAATCTGCACCATTTGATCTTGCATCATCTATTGCACTCTGAACGCAATCATAAAGTTCCTGACCGTTGTCACCCTGCGCTAAATCAAAAAGATATTCACCGTTTTCATCTTGGAAATACACGGGAGCAGATGAAGTAATCGTTGCAGGAGTTAAAATTCCCACAAATGCAATTTGTACTCCTGATACGGTTATCATTTTGTAAGCATCAAAAACAAGCTCATCTGTACCAATATAACGGAAATTACAACAAACATATGGATATTCAGCCTTTTCCGCTAACTCTAAAATTCTTGCTGAACCGTAGTCAAACTCGTGATTGCCCAAAGTTGCAACATCATAGTCCATTTCATTCATAATATCAACTATGTATTCACCCTCGGAAATTGTTCCGATAGGCGCACCCTGAATAGCATCGCCACAGTCAACAAGCAAAACCTCATTACCTGCATCAATGTAGTCCTGCTTAAGTGCTGCCATGCCGGCATAACCGATTGTGTCATCAACTCCGCAATGGACATCGTTGGTATATAAAACTACAATGTCTGTTCGTGGGGTTGTAACATTACAACCTGCGAAAATAAATACAAATGTGCAAATAATAGCCATAAATAATGATGCTTTTTTCATCTGTAATCACTCCTTTGTCTATATGAAATTAAGCATTTTATTTTGTTTTCTCAATCAATGCAACAC
>CAYXMF010000108.1:0-4847 GCA_964465845.1 uncultured Eubacteriales bacterium
CAACGCCGATTGAACGTGCATCAGAAGCAGAAATTTCAACCTGAGTTGAAGGTCTAACAGGACCAAGAATTGAAACGCCCGGGAACTGACCTTTAGGGCCGATAACTGCGATTCTTTCTTCACAAGCATACTGACCTGGCTGAGAAAGGTCTTTTTTCTTTGTAAGCTCATAGCCTTCGCCGAAAAGGATTTCAAGATGCTCTTTAGAAATATGAGCATGTCTTGCACTTGTTTCAACTAAAACTGTTTTTTCCATATATCATTCTTCTTTCATTAAAAAATTACAAAATTTGCTGTTTATATAATAGACCATTTTTTGACATTTGTAAAGGGCTAATGTTGACAGATTATAACAATTCTTCAAAGGAATTTATGTAATAATCTGAAAATTCTTTGATTTGGTCTGTGTCCTTTTCAGAAAAGCTGTCATAAACACCGCAAACGGCAAAGCCGCCCTTTTTTGCACCCTTAACACCGGGCAGAATGTCCTCAAATACAATGCAGTCAGCAGGTGAAAGACCTAATCTTTCACAAGCAAGTAAATACACATCAGGCTCGCACTTGTCACTGGTAGTTTCGTGAAGATAAGCACCTGTATCAAAGAAATCAAAAATCTTATTTGATTTAAGGCAGATTTCACTCAATTCTGTAGTATTTGCAGTTGCAAAGGCGATTTTTATTCCTATTTTCTTCAGTTTGCTTAAATACTCATAAACTCCGTTTTTAAGAGGGATTTTCTTTTCGTATTCCTCATAACACAGTTCACACCATTCGTCCATAATATCGTTAATGTCGTCAGAAAGATTAAAACGTTCTTTTGTATAAACCGCCATTGTGCGAAAGTGCATATCGCTGATTGAGTCCTGATAATCGTCAGGCATCACCATACCGCGACGCTCAAAAAACGCAATATCAACGTCTTTCCATATACCCATTGAGTCAAAAAGCGTACCATCAAGGTCAAAAATTGCACCCTTGAATTTTGTAATGTCCATATTATTCTCCAAATACATATTGACTGATGGCTTTTGCCACACCGCCGTTATCGTTGGTGTCAGCCATATATTTTGCAGTGTTTTTTGCATAATCACTGCCGTTTGTCATAGCGAAAGAGTAATCTGCAAAAGAGAGCATTGAACAGTCATTTTCTCCGTCACCAAAGCACATAACATTCTCTTTGCCTATTCCTAAAGCAGAAACTAATTCCTTGATTGCAAAGCCTTTTGTGGCATTTATATCAGTCATTTCCAGATTCCCGTTTGCACCTGCAGACATGGGGAATGAAGATGCAAATGCAACATCCCCCGTCTTTGCAATTTTTTCTTCTAATTCAAGTCTTTGTTCACTTGTAAGAGAAAGAATATTGAGTTTTTCTATACCTTTGCCGTCCAAGAGCGATTCAAGGCTTGGCACTTCCTTTATAAAGTTGCTCAAAAGTTTAAAAATGTGAGGAGCAACGTGCTCTTCATCAAACATTGCGTAACTTTGTGAATTCATATAGCAGTCGCCGTCAAAATAGATTTCATAGGGAAGACCGTAATCGTCAAGAATATTAAAAATCTCAATAGATTGTAAGTTGCTCAAAAGAGTTGAACACACTACCTTGCCTGTATGTAAATCATAAGTAACAGCACCATTTGAGGTGATAAGATAATCAAGAAACGGCAACTGCTCTATAAGATAGTCAGTTAGAATTTTAGTTCTTCCGCTGGCAATCGCCACCTTAATGCCCATATCGTGAGCTCTTTTAAATGCTTCAATATTCTCTTGTGGAATTGTAACGTGGTTGCTGTTTAAAAATGTACCGTCAAGGTCAGTTACAATAAGTTTAATAGCCATAATTTCACCAACTTAAATGCAATAAATATTAGTGTCCCACAACGAAATGTGCGGGTGATGACGAAGATAAATCTTGTAATGGGGATTTATTTCTTTAACCTGATTTATAAGACTGAAAATATCTTCGCTTTTGTGATATACCGCCATACATAGCTTCGGGAGTTGTTTTAATGTTTGATTTGCCCCTTTGAGCATTTCGTATTCTGCACCCTCAACGTCAATGTTTATGTATGTGAATTTGCCGTATTCTTGGGTAATATGGTCAACAGAAATGGCGGGAACTTCAATTCCCTCGGCCTGTGCTGATGCACCTCTGCCTTTGTTGCCGTCAAAATTCAAAGTACAATTTTCAGACCATATTGCATTATTGAGCGTAGTGCAGTTTTTAAGATTTTCACAGTTGACTTGAAGCTTTTTAAAAGTTCTTATATCAGGTTCAACTGCAACAATTTTCTTATAACTTTTCGCATAGTGTAAAAATTCTTCTACCGTGTCACCACGATATGCACCAAGGTCGAGAAAACTTTCATTTTCACCTAAATTGAGAATTTCAAACGCCTCATCTTTTGTGCTTTCACAGTCAAAACAGGAATTCAGGTCACCCGTAATCTGAAAACGGATTATATTCTCAAAAACTTTTCTTGATTGTTCATCGCAAAGCAACGAATATGCACGCTCTATTTTCTCAAGATGCTTTTCTAAAAAATCTTTGTTGAAAATTTCACTTTCATAAACGGGGACCGACGGCATAATAACCTTGTGCCTTAAAGATATCGATTTAATGTTCTCAATAACTTGAGGCAGGGGACTTGCAAATGCGAGTGCTATTACAAAATCACCTATTTCATCTTCAAGCTGTGAGACAGATTTAACCTCAAATCCGTGAAATGTGCGACGGCGAACAAATCCGTCACTTGCTATAACGGCTGAAATTAAAATTCCAAGTCTTTCAAACTCATCAAACACTTTGTCAGCACCGTTACCCGTACCATAAACTGCAATAGGCAGGGGAGTACGTTTTAAAAATTCCCAACTTGATATTTCATTCAATAAATTTTCAAACATTTTCCCACCACCATTTAAAAACTTTAAATATAATACCACATCTCAACAAAAAATAAAAGCATCTGCTAAAAAAATAACAGATGCTTTTAAAATATTAAAGTTATGATCGCTTTCTTGGTTTCATAAAGAGTGTACCAAGAAGCATAATTGCAGTAAAAATTATAAGATAGAAAAGTACGGGGCAAGAAAATTCGCCGTTTGCCTTTGCTTCCATATAGGGAACATAACCGTGAGAATAAATTGCCGCACTTACCATAAATACTGAGCCAATAACACCCAGAGAAGGTAATACAAAACGCTTGAGCGGAGATAATCCTTTTTCTTTTCTCATAAACTGAATAAGAATAGGAATATAGAAAGCGTAGATTGTAATAATAGGCAGTTCAGAAGAGTCAAAACTGAATAAACCGAACCATTTTTCACCCGCAAGATTTGAACCGTAGTAGTAAACAAGCCAAGAAGCAACAATTACAAGACCGACTATGCAAGAATTTGCAGGCATATTGGATGCGGCGTCAACCTGTTTCATATAGTCAGGACGAGGTCCGCAACCACGAACAGAAAGTGAGTACATACCGCGAATACAACCGATAAGAAGTCCGTTAAGCGTTCCAAGACAAGAAACGGCAACGAAAAGATTAAGAATGTTACCGAAAACATTGCCAAAAACATTTACAAAGGCCTTTGTTGCACCGTCGTGACGTAAAGTTTCTACGGTTGCACCGCCTGCAACACCGATATAGTAGAAAACATAAACAGCAATTATGATAATTCCGCCTGCTATAAGTGCAATAGGAAGATTTCTTTTTGAATTTTTGATTTCAGAGTTGATTGATGTTGCAATAATCCAACCCTCATAAGCAAAGGCTGAGGCTACAATCGCACCGAAAAGAGTACTCAAATCTCCTGAACCCGTAGCAAAATTTTCAGTAAGAACTGAAGCACTAATTGATACAGGTTCGCCTGCAATATTGTGTGAAAATCCATAAATTGTACCTATAACTGCCATTAAAATCAGAGGAACAAGCTTGATAAATGTTGCGCATACCTGAAGTTTTCCTGCTAATTTTGCAGAAAGCGTGTTGATGGCAAAAACAACTATAAGAATAAATCCTGCAAGCAAAAATGTTTCAGCACTTGTTGCGGGAGTACCCGTAAGGTGAAAATCAGGATTTACCGATATAATAAACGTAAGAAAATATCTTGCCGTAAGCCACGCAAGAACTGATGTCATTGCAGGTGCATAAATAGTGGTTGTAAACCAACCTACAAAATACGAATATTTTGTACCTACAGTTGCTTCTGCATAGTCAACAAGACCATTGACCTTTTCATACCTTTGCGCCATAACCGCAAAAGCAAGAATACAGAACATCATTATTGCACCGCCAACAATCCACGCAATAATTCCCATAGGCATATCGCCGTTTGTTGTGTCAAGAATAGCCTGTGCTTTAAAGAAAACACCGCTGCCGATAACAGTACCCGCTACCATACAGATGGCGGTTAAAAGACCGTATTGCTTTTTAAGCCCTTTTTCCACATCATCACCCTTTGGTTTGAAATTTTATATATTATATAATAAACTTTTTAAAAAGTAAATAGATTGAATGTTATATTATGACCTTAAAGCATAAGCGAATGAATAAATTAAAATATGTGGAATATAATAGTAAAAAAGTACTTGACAAATACTTTTTTTGAGTGTATTATTATAAGGCACTCTTGAGAGAGCAATAGTTAAATATCGCGGAGTAGAGCAGTTGGTAGCTCGTCGGGCTCATAACCCGAAGGTCGTTGGTTCAAGTCCTCCCTCCGCAACCAGAAAAAGAAGAACACTCATCGTAAGATGGGTGTTTTTCTTTTTCTGCATTTCACTTGTAAATTAATTATGCTTTGTTATGGGTGTCAGCGAAATCTGACTGTTATTAAATATAGTTGAC
>CAYXMF010000109.1:0-4825 GCA_964465845.1 uncultured Eubacteriales bacterium
TGCACTTTGCGCTTTGCATTTTGCATTCACATCGACAAACTCAAATTTGTCGAATTATATTTATAAACACACACGCATCTGAAATTAACCCAATAATTTATTAAAAAACATCTGTTATTTTTGAAAAATATATGATATGATATTAAATGTATAACTATGTTTACTCAAAACCTTTTCATTTTTGAAAGAAGATGAAGTTAAAATGTCAAAAAAATGTGATGTGCTGATAGTTGGTTGCGGTGTTGCAGGACTAAATACGGCACTTTCATTACCTGAAAATTTGAATATAATAATACTCGCCAAAAAGAGTAATACCGATTCCAATTCTTCTCTTGCTCAGGGTGGTGTTGCGGCAGTTCTCGATTTAGAGAATGATAGCTACGATTTGCACATTAACGATACAATGATTGCAGGCAAGCAGGCTAACGATATTGACGCTGTTACAACTCTCGTTCACGAAGGACCTCAAGAAGTCCGCAAAATCATCGAGTATGGTGTCGAGTTTGACAAACGCCCCGACGGTGAGCTTAATATGACACTCGAGGGTGGTCATTGCAGACGTAGAATTGTCCACCATAAAGATACAACAGGCGCTGAAATGGTGCGTGCGATGGTAGCCGAGGCACAAACACGTAAGAATATCACAATTATCGAAAACACACCGGTTTTCAAACTGACAAGAGTTAAAAGCGGTATCTGTGCTCACATTTTAACAGAAGACGGTCAGGATGAAATCTTTGCAAGCTATTGTGTATTGGCAACAGGCGGTATTGGTCGAGTTTATAAGTACACAACTAATCCAAAAGTCGCAACAGGTGACGGAATCCGCCTTGCATTTGAATTGGGTGCAAGAATTAAGGATTTAAGCTATGTTCAGTTCCATCCGACTGCATTCAATTCTGACGAAAATGAGCAGTTCCTTATAAGTGAGGCTGTTCGTGGTGAGGGTGCATACCTTCTAAACTGCAATAAAGAACGCTTTATGCATCGTTATGATGAACGGCTTGAACTTGCTCCTCGTGATGTAGTTTCAAAGTCAATTATCATTGAATCACGCCGTACGGGTAGTAACAATTTCTATCTTGATATTACTCACCGTGATAAAGAGTATCTCTTAAATCGCTTCCCCGGAATTCATCAGGGCTGTTTAAAGTACAATGTTGATATTACAAAAGATTTAATTCCGATTTTCCCTTGTCAGCACTACTTAATGGGCGGAATTGAGGTTGATTTGAATTCCCGCACAACAGTTTCCCGACTTTATGCAGTAGGTGAGTGCTCCAATACAGGCGTACACGGTAAAAACCGACTTGCAAGTAACTCGCTTTTAGAAGCACTTGTATTCGGCAAACGCTGTGCAGATGATATTGTCCGTTGTATCCAAATGAATTACCCCGAAGTGCAGATTACTGAAATCGAAAAGCAAGACCTTGACGGCGCTCCGCTTCTTAAGGGTGTACGTACAGAAATCCGTAATATTATGCAACGTTCATATTTTGTTATGCCTGCTAATGAAGATGCAGTGCGAAATGGCTATAAGCGTGTCCGTGAAATTCTTACAAGACTTAAAAACGGTAAATTCAAAATTACTCCTGACTATTGTGAGGCATTGAGCCTTGCAACAGTTGCTTATATAATTCTCAAGGAGGTCAATGACCAATGAAATTAAATCAGTTTTATGTTGATAATCTTATAATGACCGCAATCAGCGAAGATATTAATTATATTGATGTTTCTGCTGACTATCTTATTCCCGAAGACCAGAGAAACGACTCATATTTTGTAGCAAAGGCTGACGGTGTTCTTTGCGGACTCGATATTGCAATGCGAGTATTCACTTTGCTTGACGATACTTTCACATACACCATTCATAAGAATGATGGCGACGAGGTTAAAGCAGGGGATTTAATCGTTGAATTTAACGGCAAAACTGCTTGTCTTTTAAAGGGCGAAAGAACAGCACTTAACATCATTCAGCATATGTCAGGTATCGCAACTGCAACAAATAAAGCAGTTAAACTCTGCGAGGGTACAAAAGCACAGGTTACAGATACTCGTAAAACTTTACCGGGACTTCGTGCATTACAGAAATATGCAGTAGTTTGTGGTGGCGGTAAAAACCACAGATATAATCTTTCTGACGGAGCAATGCTTAAAGATAACCATATTGACGCAGGTGGCGGAATTACAAATGCTGTTGCAACACTTCGCTCAAAGCTTGGTCATATGGTTAAAATTGAGGTTGAAACAAGAAACTTCCAAGAGGTTAAAGAAGCAGTTTCAGCGGGTGCAGATATCATTATGCTTGACAATATGACAAATGAGCAGATGAAAGAATGTGTTGAATATATAGACGGCAGAGCAAAAACTGAAGCATCAGGCAACATTACACTTGATAATATCGCTGAAGTTGCAAAAACAGGTGTTGATATTATCTCACTTGGTGCTCTCACTCACTCTGTAAAAGCATTTGATATTTCAATGAAAATGAGATAATTTATGAATTATAATCAATCAGTCGAATACATTCACTCACTGTTAGCATTTGGAATTAAACCGGGATTAGAGCGAATAAGTATGCTTCTTGATTTGCTTGGCAATCCACAAGACAAAATCAAGACTGTACATGTAGCAGGCACAAACGGCAAAGGCTCAACAAGTACCCATCTTGCTAACATTTTAACATCAGCAGGGTATAAGACGGGACTTTATACTTCTCCCTATGTGTTGTCTTTCTGCGAAAGAATACAAATCGATGGCGAGAATATTCCCAAAGACCGTCTTGCAGAAACCGTTACAAAAGTAAAAAGTGAAATTGAAAAACTAAATGAGCAAGGAATAATAATTACTGAGTTTGAAGCAATAACCGCAACTGCATTTCTCTATTTTTACGAATCGGGATGTGATTATGCCGTAATTGAAGTAGGTCTTGGCGGACGTTTTGATGCAACCAATGTAATTAAAAAGCCTGAAGCAGTAGTGATTACATCAATCTCTCTTGACCACACAAAAATTTTGGGTGACACTGTTTCTCAGATTGCTTTTGAAAAATGTGGGGTTATAAAATACGATGTTCCTGTTATAACTTCTCAGAATCAGAAACCACAGGCACTTGAGGTTATAAGCAAAACTGCAACAGAGAAAAACTGTAATTTAATTATTGCAAATCCCCAAAATGCAAAGGTGCTTTTTGATATAATGTCAGCAGTCAAATTTTCATACAATGACAGCCAATATATTTTAAAACTTATGGGTACACATCAGATTGAGAACGCTGTAAACGTAATTGAAACTGCTCGTATTCTCGGCATTGATGACCGCTACATTAGAGAAGGTCTTGCAAAAACCACAATGCTTGCACGAATGGAAATAATTGGTGAAAAGCCACTTATTATCCGTGACGGTGGTCATAACGAGGGTTGCGCAAACGCACTTTACGATTTTCTTACAAAATATAATGTTCAGAATATCAATATGCTCATAGGACTTATGGCTGATAAGGACGTTGAGGGTTATGTCAGCAAAATTGCACCATTGTGCAAATCTGTTGTTACCGTAACGCCGTCAAATCCACGAGCATTAGATAGCGAAGAACTCAAAAAGATTGCAGAAAAATACTGCAAAAACACAAAATCTATAAATAATCCCAAAGAGGGATATGAATATATTCTTTCAAACACCAATAAGAACGAAACAATTCTCGTCTGTGGCTCATTTTATATGATGAGTGACATTTTCTTTGAGTAGTTTGGAAAGGGGCAAATACTTATGTACAAAGATTTTATTGAAGACAGAATTAACGTGTTTCTTGAAGAATTTGAGAAGCTCGTAATCAAAGAGAATATTCCCGTAACGGACTTTCTCTATAAAGAGTGTGATTATAAGCTTGATAACACTCTTCCCGAAATTGACAACACATTTACTCTTTTCACCCCATATATTAACCGTTGGGGTGGCAAAAAAGATAAACACGCATGGTTCTATAACGAAATTGAAGTGCCATCAAATTGGGACGGTGAAATCCAACTTGCAGTTGCATCTGATGCCCGTCTTGGTTGGTGCGATATCAATCCGCAATTCATTGCTTACGTTGACGGCAAACTTCAGCAGGGTATTGATAAAAACCATCGTGAAGTTTTCCTCACAAAAGGCACACATAAAGTATATCTTTATGCTTATTCAGGTAGTATTCACGATGAATATGTTGACTTTGTCACAAATCTTCAGCTTATTGATGCAAAAACAAAACAGCTTTATTATGATATAAAAGTACCTTTTGAAATTCTCGCATACGAAGACCAGAATTCAAAGAACTACTTTGAAATTAAGAAGCATCTTAATAATGCTCTTAACTTTATTGATATGCGTTCACCTTATTCAGAAGAGTATTACGCATCACTCGATAAGGCAATCAACTATCTTAAAACTGAATTTTACGGAAAATATTGCCGTCAGGGTGAAGTGTTCGCATTCTGTATAGGTCACACCCATATTGACGTGGCTTGGGAATGGACTTTGGCGCAAACAAGAGAAAAGATTTTGCGTTCTTTCTCAACAGTACTTGCTCTTATGAAAAAGTACCCTGAGTATAAGTTTATGTCAAGCCAACCTCAGCTTTATAAATATCTCAAAATAGATGCTCCCGAACTTTACGAAGAAGTTAAAGAAATGGTGCGCCTTGGCCGTTGGGAAGTTGAAGGCGGTATGTGGGTTGAGGCTGACTGTAACCTTTGCAGCGGTGAGAGCTTAGTTCGTCAGTTCATTTATGGTAAACGCTTTATGAAAGACGAATTCGGCGTTGACAGCAAAATTCTTTGGTTGCCTG
>CAYXMF010000110.1:0-4820 GCA_964465845.1 uncultured Eubacteriales bacterium
GGCAAGAAACAAATACACTTATTATGCCTCTAAAGCTAAAAAAGACGGCTATGTTCAGATAGCACAGATTTTTGAAGAAACAGCAAATAACGAAAAAGAACATGCAAAAATTTGGTTTAAGCTTCTTCACGACGGTGCGGTTCCGGCTACTATCGAAAATCTTAAGGATGCAGCTGCAGGCGAAAATTATGAATGGACAGAAATGTACGCAGAATTCGCAAAAGTAGCTAAAGAAGAAGGCTTTGATCACATTGCTGCACTTTTTGAAATGGTTGCTGCAATTGAGAAAGAGCATGAGGAAAGATATAAGAAGTTGCTTAGCAATATTGAAGACGGTATTGTTTTCTCAAGAGACAATGATATGGTTTGGATTTGTTCAAATTGCGGCCATATTCATATTGGTAAAAAGGCTCCTGAAGTTTGTCCTGTGTGTGCACATCCTCAGGCATATTTTATGGAAAGAGCAGAAAACTATTAAAATTTACAAAAAGTGGAGTAGAAATACTCCACTTTTTTACATATATTGTGTTTGGAATTTATTGACATACAACATATAAATATGTTATTATTTAAAGGAACGGAATTCAGTTTTTTCAGGTGATAAAATGAGAAAGTTAATTAAAAATGCAAAAGTATATTATGACTCTGGTTTTTCAAAAAAAGATATTTTAATTAATGATGGTATTATTGCCGAAATTTCTGATTGTATCAGTTCTGAAAATTCTGAAATTATTTATAATTTTGAAAATTATTATGTTTTTCCCGGATTTACGGATGTGCATGTGCATTTGCGTGAGCCGGGTTTTTCTTATAAAGAAACTATTAAATCCGGTACCATGGCTGCTGCACACGGTGGTTACACTTCGGTTTGCTCAATGCCTAACTTGAAACCTGTGCCAGACTCTGTTGAACATTTGCAACAGCAAATTGACATAATCGAAAAAGATGCTGTAATCAATGTTTACCCTTATGCTTCTATTACTGTAAATGAAATGGGTGAAGAACTTTCAGATTTATCAGGAATGGCAGATATGTGTATCGCTTATTCCGACGATGGTAGGGGAGTTCAGAGCGATGATATGATGATCAGGGCTATGCGAACAGCAAAAGAGAACAATAAAATGATCGTAGCCCACTGTGAAGTTAACGATTTGCTTGAAGGCGGTTATATTCATAAGGGGAAATATGCTGAAAAACATGGACATAAAGGTATCTGTTCTGAAAGTGAATGGAAACAGATTGAGCGTGATATAGAACTTGTTAAGAAAACAGGTTGTGCATATCATGTTTGTCATATTTCCACAAAAGAAAGTGTTGAATTAATTCGTCAGGCAAAAAAAGACGGAGTAAATATTACTTGTGAAACCGGTCCTCATTATCTTGTACTTTCTGATAAAGATTTGCAGGAGAATGGTAGATTTAAAATGAATCCTCCACTTCGTGATGAAAGTGATAAAGAAGCACTTATTCAAGGTGTTCTTGATGGTACAATTGATATGATTGCTACTGACCACGCACCGCATAGTGCAGAGGAAAAATCAAGAGGTCTTGAAAAAAGCAATATGGGTGTTGTAGGTATTGAAACTGCATTCCCGATTATGTACACATATTTTGTTAAGACGAATATAATTTCACTTAATAAACTTGTTGAATTGCTTTCAATTAATGCTAACAAACGCTTTGGAATTGACAGCGCTCTTGAAGTTGGTAAAAAAGCGGATTTAACTGTTTTTGATTTGTGTGATAAATACACCGTAAATCCCAACGATTTTCTTTCAATGGGTAAGAGTACTCCATTTGAAAATATGGAAGTTTACGGCAAATGTAAAATGACAATATGCAACGGAAATGTTGTTTGGGAGGATAAATAATGTATCAGGGGTTTTATGAAATTAAGTCAAATATAAAACTGACTGAAAGTATTTATGAAATGGTGCTTATAGGTGATACATCATCAATTACTGCACCTGGTCAGTTTATTAATATTAAGCTTGACGGATTTTATCTTCGCCGTCCAATTTCAATCTGTGATTATAGTGATGACTCAATCACAATAATTTACAAGGTTGTTGGTGATGGCACAGAGGCAATGAGTAAAATGAATGCAGGTGAGAAACTCGATGTTCTCTGTGGTCTTGGTAATGGTTTTGATACTTCAAAATCATCGGACAAGCCTGTTCTTATCGGTGGCGGCGTTGGTGTCCCGCCAATGTATAATCTTTGCAAAAAACTTATTGATGAGGGTAAAAAAGTCACAGTAATTCTTGGCTTTAACAAAAAAGATGAAATTTTCTATGAAGAAGAATTCAAAAGACTTTGTGCAGATGTGAAAGTAACAACTGTTGACGGTTCTTATGGAATTAAAGGCTTTGTAACAGACGCACTTAAAGATACAGATTATTCATATTTCTATACTTGTGGTCCAATGCCAATGTTCAAGGCTATTGAAACAACTGCTACAACAAGCGGTCAGTATAGTTTTGAAGAGAGAATGGGTTGCGGATTCGGTGCTTGTATGGGTTGTTCTTGCAAGACAAAATACGGCAACAAGAGAATTTGTAAAGATGGTCCTGTACTTCAGAGGGAGGAGATAATATGGTAAACACAAAAGTAAATCTTCTCGGAATTGAAATTGATAACCCCATAATTCCTGCAAGCGGTACTTACGGATTCGGTTATGAGTTTGCAGACCTTTACGATATAAATATTCTTGGTACATTCTCTTTTAAGGGAACTACAAAGGAAGCTCGTTTTGGTAATCCAACCCCAAGAATAGCTGAGTGCAATGCAGGTATGATTAACTCTGTGGGACTTCAGAATCCAGGTGTTGAAAAAGTAATAAGTGAAGAATTACCAAAGCTTGCAAAGGTATTTAATAAGCCTGTAATGGCAAACGTAAGTGGCTTTTCAGTTGAAGAATATGCTTATACTTGTGAAAAAATCGATGCTTGTGAGCAAGTTGGTTGGATTGAAGTAAATGTATCTTGTCCTAATGTTCATAATGGTGGTATGAGCTTTGGTACAGAACCTGCTGCTGTTGAAAAGGTTGTTAAAGCAGTTAAGGCAGTAACGACAAAACCGATTATTATTAAACTTTCACCTAATGTTACAGACATTGTATCAATTGCAAAAGCGGCTGAAGCTGCAGGTGCAGATGGTATCAGCTTAATTAATACATTACTTGGTATGAGAATTGATATTAAACGCAGACAGCCTGTAATTGCAAATAAAATGGGTGGATTCTCAGGATCTGCAATTTTCCCTGTAGCTGTCAGAATGGTTTATCAGGTTTATGATGCAGTTAAAATCCCAATTATTGGTATGGGTGGTGTATCTACTGTCAAAGATGTAATTGAATTGATGATGGCAGGTGCTACTGCAGTTCAGGTTGGTGCGGCAAATCTTGTTGACCCTTATGCTTGTAAGACAATAATTGAAGATTTGCCAAATGAATTAGCAAAACTTAATGTTAAAGATATTAATGAAATTATAGGAGGCGCACACTAATGGGTAAGGACGTAATTATTGCTTGTGATTTTTCAAGCAAGGCAGACGTAATGGCTTTTCTCGATAAATTTACTGATGTAAAGCCATTTGTTAAAATTGGTATGGAACTTTACTATGCAGAAGGTCCATCAATCGTAAAAGAAATTAAGGCAAGAGGACATAAGATTTTCCTTGATTTAAAACTTCACGATATTCCTAACACAGTTAAAAAATCCATGGCAGTTCTTTCAAATCTTGATGTTGATATGACAAATCTTCATGCGGGCGGTGCTATTCCAATGATGGAAGGCGCTCTTGAAGGATTAACACGTGCTGATGGCACAAGACCTATTCTCATTGCTGTTACTCAGCTTACATCAACAAGCCAGGAAGTTATGGAAAGAGATTTATTGATTAAAGAGCCAATTGATGAAGTTGTTATGCATTATGCAAATAATGCTAAAATCGCTGGCCTTGACGGTGTTGTATGCTCACCATTAGAAGCAGACAAAGTTCATAACAGATGTGGTAAGGATTTTGTTACAGTTACACCGGGTATTCGTTTTGCTGATGGCGACATTGGTGATCAGGTCCGTGTAATGACACCTGAAAAAGCAAAAGAAGCAGGCTCTGACTATATCGTAGTTGGCAGACCTATTACTGCAGCTGCTGATCCTGTTGCAGCATATAAGAGATGTGTTGCTGAGTTCGTAGATTAAGGAGAATTAAAATGGAAAGCTATAAGAGAGAATTTATACAATTTTTAGAAGGAGCAGGCGTTCTTAAATTTGGTGATTTCACAGCTAAAAGTGGTAGAAAAATTCCATATTTTATTAATGCAGGTGATATTAAGACAGGTGAGCAGATTTGCAAATTAGGTGAGTTCTATGCAAAGGCTTACTTTGAGAAAGTTGGCAATAAAAAGACTGTTCTCTATGGTCCTGCTTACAAAGGTATTCCGATTGCAGTTTCTGTAGCGGTTGCTCTTGCAAAGAACGGACTTGATGTTCCTTTCTTCTTCAACCGTAAAGAAGAAAAAGACCATGGTGAAGGTGGCGTATTTGTAGGTTACAAGCCACAAGAGGGCGAAGAAATCGTAATCGTAGAAGATGTTATCACTGCAGGTACCGCTATTCGTGAAAGCATGGCAATTCTTTCAGGTCTTAAAGGTACTAAAGTTGCTGCAACATTTGTTATGGTTGACCGTAAAGAAAAAGGTCAAACTGAAAAATCAGCTATGGCTGAGGTTGGTGAAGAATACGGTTTCCCTGTGTATTCTGTAGTTGATGTTTACGACATTATTGAATATCTTGAAGAAGATGAAAAGAACCGTG
>CAYXMF010000111.1:0-4612 GCA_964465845.1 uncultured Eubacteriales bacterium
ATGTGGGCATCGTCCCCTACAAATCGCAACGCAGTTCCAACACTTTGCACTTTGCGCTTTGCATTTTGCATTCACATCGACAAACTCAAATCTAACAAAGAAAAACAGCGAGGGGAAAAACTCTCGCTGTTTTGTGTTTATTTATTCAGTTTATAGTATGGAACATAGTATTCCGTGTAATATTCTGTATGCATATTGCGAAGTTTAATTAACGAAATATTATTTTTAGGGACTTCGTACCTTTGACCGTCAAACCAGAAATTTGCGCTTGTTCCAAATTCTACAATTGTTCCATCAGTTTTTTCTAAACGGAATTCACGGTCAAATCCACCGGTATATTCTTGGTTATCTTCTTTACCTATTGCAATACCATTGAGAAGCTTTACAATTTCTTTGCATTCTTCATCAGTGAAAGTATATATAATTTCCTGTGTTACATTTTGTGAATAAAGAGAAATGCTTTTAACTTCTTCTACGGTCAGATTTTCAAACGGCCTTTCACCCTGCATTGAATTGTAAAAAATCAAGCCAAAGGCAATTGTTAAAATGCTTAAAATAATCACCGATAAAATAAGAACTCGTTTGCGTTTGTTATTTTTTTGTTTTGTCATAATAGCACCTCATTTATTTAATTTTCGGATTACCATCTTTCATGGCTTTGTGATATTTTTTGTCACTCATTTCTCCGTTATAATGCTCATCAACATAATTCTGATATTTTTCTGCATTGGTTGTGCCGTCGCCGTAATTCACATCTGCATAACAAAGATAATACGGCGGATTTGCATTTCTTGTAATTTGGTTTTTATAAGCATCAATATATTTCTGATATACTTTTGAGTTTTCAAAATTAGTTTCGTTAATGCCGTTTTCGAGAATTGCAGTTCTGTTTTTTCCACCGGCGACTATCATTGTTCCGTCAGCATAGCAAACACCTGTGAAAATGTAATATTTGCCCTTTTCGGGAAGTATGTCATCAACATCATCTATTAAAATACAATTCCGACTCCATGTGATCCCGCCGAATTTATATATGGAAAAAGTTTTATCTTGACTAAGGCAACCCTTTATATTTTCAACTACTCTTACTTCACACTCAGTATATGGCATACCATTATAGTCAAGTATTTCAGGAAATTTACGAAAATATTTTTCAGAATTATAGTCGTGAGTTTCTTCAACATAACCTATAAACACATAGTCGGAAACGCCGACTATTTCACGCAGGTCGCTGGAATTGATTGCGGTATCGTCTGCTGACATATCTGAAAGATACTTGACCTTTGTAGTCTCATAACTTTGCCACAAGACAAAAAGCACAAGCAAAACCCCAAATATATTAAGAACGTCTTTTAGGATTTCTTTTAATTTTTCCATAACATTCTCCCCTTTTTTAGTATTACTTACCTTCACCTATCATCTCGTCAAAAAAATCTTATTGGTTACAGTTTTTCAAAATAAATATATCTCTTGACAGTATTTTTTGCTTGTGATATACTCTTAAAGTAAATGAAATCAAGGGGTTCCCCTATTCAAATTTTTTCAAGATTGGAGTTTTCAAAATGGAAAGAATTAAGACAATCGAAACAAGAGACCTTGTAGCTTCTGTAGAAAAAGGCGGTTGCGGCGAATGCCAGACATCTTGCCAGTCAGCTTGCAAAACATCTTGCGGTGTTGCTAATCAGCAGTGCGAAAACTGCGAGAGCAAATAAGAATTAAAAAAGTCTATTGCTGAAAGCAGGTAATGCGTTTGTATTACCTGTTTTTTGTTGAAAAGGAAAAATTATGGTACATCAATACAAATTAAATGGCTACAACATTGTGCTTGACACCTGCAGTGGCTCTGTTCACGTGGTGGACGAGGTTGCATACGACATAATTGCTATGTATAAAGACAAGACCGCTGACGAGATAGTTAAGTACATACTTGATACATACAAAAACGAAGAGATTACGGAACAAGATGTTCTTGACTGCATTGAAGACGTTAAAAGTCTTGAAGATGCAGGCAAACTCTATACTCCTGATACTTATGAGGGTATGGCATTTGATTTCAAAAACAGAAATACTGTAATCAAAGCACTTTGTCTTCACGTGGCACACACTTGCAATCTTAACTGTTCATACTGCTTTGCAAGTCAGGGCAAGTATCACGGTGAGCGAGCACTTATGAGTTTTGAAGTAGGCAAGCGCGCTCTTGATTTTCTTATTGAAAATTCAGGAACAAGAAGAAATCTCGAGGTGGATTTCTTCGGTGGCGAGCCACTTATGAACTGGAACGTTGTAAAAGAACTCGTTGCTTATGCTCGTGTTCAGGAAAAAATCTATAACAAGAATTTCCGTTTCACACTTACAACAAACGGTGTTCTTGTTGATGACGAGGTTATTGATTTCTGTAACAAAGAAATGAGCAACGTTGTTTTAAGCCTTGACGGCAGACCTGAAGTTCACGACAGATTAAGAGTTGACTATATGGGACGTGGCAGTTATGACCTTATTGTTCCTAAATTCCAGGAATTTGTTGAGAAACGTGGCGGCAAAAACTACTATATGCGTGGAACATTCACTCACAACAATGTAGATTTCACTAATGACATTTTCCATATGGCTGATTTAGGATTTACTGAGCTTAGTATGGAGCCTGTTGTATGCTCACCTGATGATGCCGCGGCTCTTACAGAAGAAGACTTGCCAGTTCTTTTTGACCAGTATGAAATCCTTGCAAAAGAAATGATTAAGCGCAAAAAAGAAGGTAAAGGATTTACATTCTACCACTATATGCTTGACCTTACTCACGGTCCTTGCATTTACAAGCGAATCTCAGGCTGTGGCTCAGGTACTGAATATATGGCAGTTACACCTACGGGTGAACTTTACCCTTGCCATCAGTTTGTTGGTGACACAAAATATTTACTTGGTAACATCTGGGATGGTGTTACAAATACTGAAATACAGAACGAATTCAAACTTTGTAATGCTTATGCAAGACCCGAATGTAACGATTGTTGGGCAAAACTTTACTGTTCAGGTGGTTGTGCGGCTAACTCATATCACGCATCAGGCAAAATCACCGGTATTTACGAATACGGCTGTGAATTATTTAAAAAGCGCATTGAATGTGCCGTGATGATTCAAGTAGCAGAATCAGAAGAAAAATAAAGGAAATTTAAAATGGACACACCAATTTTTGACTTTGTGCAGAATTACATTAAAAGTAATACTGCCCGACTTCACATGCCGGGTCATAAAGGTGTGTCTTTTTTAGGCTGTGAGCAGTATGACATTACTGAAATCAAGGGTGCGGACGAGCTTTATGCACCAAATGGAATAATCCGCAAAAGCGAAGAAAATGCTACTCACCTTTTTGATACTGCAAAGACAGTTTACTCTGCAGGCGGGTCAAGTCAAAGCATAAATGCTATGCTTTATCTTGCATATTTAAGGGCTGACAAAAGCACAAAACCGTTTGTATTGGCGGGGCGAAATGCTCACAAGTCATTTATATATGCACTTGCTAAACTTGATGCAGATGTTGAGTGGATTTACCCAAACCGTACGCAAAGCTTGTGCAGTTGTGTTTTTGGTGCAGATACTTTAAGAAAAAAACTTGAAGCGCTTGAAAACAAGCCATTTGCAGTATATGTTACAAGTCCTGATTATCTTGGCAAAATGGCGAATATTCCTGAACTTGCAAAGGTTTGCCACGAATATGATATTCCCCTGCTTGTTGATAATGCTCACGGTAGTTACTTAAAATTCTGTGAAAAAGATATGCACCCAATAAGCCTTGGTGCAGATATGTGTTGCGACTCGGCACACAAAACTCTACCTGTGCTTACGGGTGGCGGGTATTTACATATTGCAAAATCAGACAAATACGGATTTTCAAAAAATGCAGTAAATGCTATGGCGATTTTCGGTTCAACAAGTCCATCATATCTTATATTGCAATCTCTTGACTTGTGTAACAAATATATTGATGAGGAAATCAGAAAAGATATAAAGATTTGTGCAGAAAAATGTGAAAAGATTTCTCATATTATGGTTGACCGCGGTGTGTGGAATACTACAATCCCCCATTTTTATGAGCCATTGAAAATTACTGCGGATTTTTCGGAATACGAGGGCAATTTTGCCGAGCATTTCAAAAAATATGGCGTTGAGCCTGAATATGCAGATGATGATTACATTGTATTTATGGTTTCACCGCAAAACACAAATGAAGACTTTGACAAACTTGAAAATGCTTTCAAAAATCTCAAACTCACTTTAAAAGATGATTATGATGAAAATACTGTCGCTTTTGAGTTTGGTGAAAGAGCAATGACAATCCGTGAGGCTATTTTCAGCGAGAGCGAAGAAGTAAATGTTGAAAATTCGGTTGGCAGAGTTTGTGCAAGTCCCACTGTATCTTGCCCACCTGCTATACCGATTGCAGTGAGTGGGGAAAAGATTACTGAACAGCACATCAAGTTGTTTAAGAAATATAATGTTGATAAAATTTTAGTTGTGAAATAATTTTTATAAAAAACTGTTGACTTTTTGTTGCCTTAATGGTATTATATTCGGGCGGTAAAAAGTCCGTATGCGCCGGTAGCTCAGCTGGATAGAG
>CAYXMF010000112.1:0-4607 GCA_964465845.1 uncultured Eubacteriales bacterium
GCAGTAAACACAACCGTTTACACAGTAGTTTGAAAGGTAAAGGGGAGCAAACATAACAATTCTGTTGCCGTAAAATGCCAACTTGATTTCCCGTGCCAAGTCATACATTTCTTGTACCTTTTCAGGAATATCACAAGCAAGAAGAACTGATGCCTCACGGTGAGTAAGACCTGAACAGTGAATTCCGTTCTCAGTTTTCTTTGGACGAGCCTTTTCAAGTAAACTATCAATAAGTTCAATATTGTGCTTGTTTTCTTCAGCATAACGGATTGTGTCAAGAATTTCTTCGTGAGAAATAAATTCCGTTGCTTTTAAAGATTTAGGGTTATAGTTTTTCATATTCATACCTCTTTTAAGTGATTATATATTTTTTGGGTCGCCACGGTCTGTGACTATGGTGTAGCCTATTGATTCCATTCTGTTGTTAAGACAGACTTTACATTCTGCCGATTCTTCACCTGTGCAGATTTTGTTGTCATATAGCTCATATTTTTTTCGTACCGATACGGGTGAAAGATTTGGCATAACAACATTTGCACCTGCAAGAATTCCCAACTCTCTGCCTTGCGGATGAATTGTGCCAAGTGCCGTTGTGGCAGGTAAAAGCAGATTAGGTTTGATAAGTCGGAGAATTGATAAAAGATAAAGCGTCATTTCGAGCGAGCCTGACTCCTTATCAGCAAAAGGCGTTGCCTTGTGAGTGATAAAAGGACCTATTCCGCACATATCGGGACTGAATTCTTCAATGAATTTCAAATCCTTTGCAAGATGATGTGCAGTCTGATAAGGGGAGCCTACCATAAACCCGCAACCTACCTGATAGCCGATTTCTTTTAAATCTTTAAGACATTCCATTCGTCTGTCAAAAATCATATTCTGAGGGTGCAACTTTTCGTAATGTTCACGGTCAGCGGTTTCGTGACGAAGAAGATAACGGTCAGCACCTGCATCAAACAGCATCTGATAGCTTTCTCTTGAACGCTCACCTAATGACAAGGTAATTGCACAGTCAGGATAATTCTTTTTGATTTTCTTTAAAAGACGGCAAAGCATTTCGTCAGTAAAGTGAGAATCCTCACCGCCCTGTAATACGAATGTGCGAAATCCGAGAGCGTAACCCTCTTTACAACATTCAAGAATGTCGTCAGCGGTTAATCTGTATCGTGAACATTCTTTGTTATCACGTCTTATTCCGCAGTAAAGACAGTTGTTTTTACAGTAGTTACTGATTTCAATAAGTCCGCGAATAAATACCTTGTTTCCGTAAATCTTTTGCCTTGTTTCAACCGCTTTTTCGCTTAAATATTTTGCAGTTTCTTCATTTCGGTTTTTGATAAGGAATTCGTATTCATCTAAAGTCAGACTATGCGTAGTTGCCAACTTATCAATTAAGTTAAATACATTATTCATCGCATGACACCACGTTTGAATATGCAGTTTTTACGCTGACGCCTCGGAGTTTTCCGATTTTTCCCGAAAGTGTACTGATAACGGGCTGTGGCGCATCAACTGCAACACTTAAAATACTCACATTACATTTGCGGTAGGGGAGACCCATTCTTCCTATTATATATTCACCGTATTCGTGTAAAATGTTGTTGAGTTCATTTACGGACTCAGTATTTTCAACAATCACGGCAATAAGTGCTATCCTTGTTTCCATAATTTACCTCACAAATAAAAAGGACTGCAATCCGAGAAGA
This sequence comes from uncultured Eubacteriales bacterium, assembly GCA_964465845.1. Lineage (GTDB taxonomy): Bacteria > Bacillota > Clostridia > Oscillospirales > Acutalibacteraceae > Fimenecus. The sequence goes on from CAYXMF010000112.1 coordinate 1,704, forward strand.
TGCAGTCCGAAATAAGCATAAAAATGCCAGATTTTCAAAATATTTCTTGCATCTTTCATCTCAATAAAAATTTCAATGTCAGATTACTGAAATTATATCATATTTTTATTAAGAAATCAATAGGCACAGAATGTTCTATTCTAACTCAGAAATATGAGAAAAATCACACTGTTTATTTGAAAAGTTTCTGTGTTACTAAGTTGATATTGAAGTTGATTTGTATTTTTGGTAATATTCAGAGTGTAAACTGATTTAAAGGAGAATCACTATGAGAATTACATTTATGGGCGCAGGCAGTACCGTTTTTGCAAGAAATGTTATAGGTGACTGTATGTGCGTTGAAGCATTGCGTGACAGCGTGTTTGCTCTTTATGATATTGACGCTCAAAGACTTGAAGAAAGCCGTACAATTCTTGAGGCTATGCGAGCTGCAAAGGGTGGTTACGGCAAAATTGAGTGCTATGTAGGTGTTGAGCAAAGAAAAGATGCACTTCGCGGTGCAGATTTCGTAGTCAATGCAATTCAAGTGGGACTTTATGATCCTTGCACAATTATCGACTTTGAAGTACCTAAAAAATACGGCTTAAGACAGACAATAGGCGACACTTTAGGCATTGGCGGAATTATGCGTACACTTCGTACAATTCCCGTTATGAAAGGCTTTGCTGATGATATGGCAGAGGTATGTCCCGATGCACTTTTCTTAAACTATGTTAATCCAATGGCAATGCTTACAGGCTTTATGCAAAGATATACACCGATAAAAACAGTTGGACTTTGCCACAGCGTTCAAGTGTGCTCAAGACGTCTTTTGGAAAAATTGGGAATGGAAGACAAGCTTGAGGGCAGAAAAGAACTTATTGCAGGTATTAACCACATGGCTTGGCTTCTTGAAATCAAAGATAAAAACGGCGTGGATTTATACCCCGAAATCAAGTCAAGAGTTGATGATTATATGGCTCAGCCCGATGCGGATGATAAAGTGCGAATGGATTATATCAAGAATTTCGGCTACTATTGTACTGAGTCAAGTGAGCATAATGCAGAGTACAATATGTTCTACATAAAATCAAAATATCCAGAACTTATTGAAAAATACAACATTCCGCTTGATGAATATCCTCGCCGATGTGTAAATCAGATTGAGGGCTGGAAAAAAGAATATGCTGAAATGCTGGAAAAAGGCGTTAGAGAGCACGAGCGTTCAGAGGAATACGCTTCAAGAATTATGGAGGCTATTGTTACAGGCACACCGTATCAGATTGGCGGTAATGTGCTCAATACAGGTAATCTTATTACGAATCTTCCTGAAAATGCTTGTGTTGAAGTGCCTTGTCTTGTAAACGGTTACGGTGTTCACCCTTGCCGTGTTGGTGCATTACCCGTTCAGTGTGCCGCAATGAATATGACAAATATCAATGTTCAGTTGCTTACAATCGAGGCTGCGGTAACAGGCAAAAAAGAGCATATCTATCAGGCGGCAATGCTTGATCCCCATACAGGTAGCGAACTTGATATTGATACTATCAAGAAGATGGTTGATGATTTGATTATTGCTCACGGCGATTATTTGCCAAAGTTTAATTAACCCTCACTTTGCCGCCCACTGACGAGGGAGGTGGGCGTTTTCGTAAGAAAATGACGGAGGGAGAGAAATATAAAAAAGACTGTTCGATTTTGAACAGTCTTACTTTTTTATTCATCTATTCCAAATTGTTCAATAAGTTTTTCTGCTTGCTCGTCAGTAATCTTAATAATTCCGCCGTGACGTTTTTTGCGTTTGCCCATATCAAACTGGTCGTTGTGAAGTTGTTTGAATTCACCACTTGCAAGGTCATCGCACAAAAACGGTGTGTAGCCTAAACGCGCGTGGTATTGGTCAGCAATCAGGCACCATTTTTTCTGGTCGTCAAGATAGTATGCTTCAGGACCTTCAAGACCGTAGAAGTTAGAGAGAACTTCAGAATGAATGCTCTCATAGCCATAGCCAACAAGATTGCGACATCTTTCAAAAATGATAAATTTGTTTGTTTCGTCCTTTGAAAAACGATAATACCAACCGTTGTCCCATACAATGCTTGTGTCAATAATTGCAGTTTCAGCATCAATGTATTTGAATGTAGGTGTGAATTCTCTGAAATCTTTTGTAAAAGCACCGTAAATGCGTTGTTTTGGCTCGTTGTCACCATCTTCTTTTACACAAGATGCCCAGAAAACAAACCACATATCTTTTTCTTTACAAAAAACTGCTTCAGGCGCCCAAACGCAACCTGCTGTTTCAATTCCAACTTCGCAAAGTCGCTCGTCAGTCCAGTTAATTAAGTCCTCAGACTCCCATACTATAATTGAACGGCTGCCACGGTTTGCAAAATCTGCCCAGGTGCCACTTGTAGTCAACAAATCAGTTGCAATAATATAATACTTTTTAACTTTTTCATCATACACCACAAATGGATCACGGATACCTTTTGTGCCAAGTGTTGACTTGATTAACGGTTCGTCACTGCCCAAGTCAGTCCAATGAAGACCGTCACGGCTTATTGAATACCATATATATTCCTTTTCGCCTGTATTATCACTTGTAAAATGTACAAATAAATATGCTGACATAGTGCTTACCTCGGTATTTGCATAGTGTTTGAATGATTATACCACAACTAAACCGAATAATCTACATTAAAAAATACTTTTTTTGGCAAATTGCAATAAACAGAGGAATAATATTTGTTCAATGTTACCTGTTAATTTTTTAACAAAACATATTGACACATTTTAGCACATATGCTAAAATAGGACACGTGCTAAGATAGTATGCATCCAAAAAAGGAGGAGGGTGATACCGTATGGCTCGCAGAAAAGCAAATATGACAAAGCTTGAAATTCTTCAGGTGGCAATGCGAATGT
>CAYXMF010000113.1:0-4593 GCA_964465845.1 uncultured Eubacteriales bacterium
AGTCCCCTTTAATTAAGGGGACTTTGTTTATTAATCAACTTTAACTGTCCAGCCGAATGTATCTTCTAACTTGCCGTACTGAATTCCTGTAAGAGTATCGTAAAGTTTCTGTGTAAGGTCACCGATTTTGAAGTCGTTAATTTCAACAACTTCTTTTTCATACATAAGTGAGCCGACAGGTGAAATTACCGCTGCAGTACCTGTGCCGAACACTTCTTCAAGAGTTCCGTTTCTACCTGCATCCATAACTGTATCAATAGCAAGTTTGCCTTCATTTACCTTGTATCCCCAGCTCTTAAGAAGTTCAATACAGCTCATTCTTGTAATACCGGGAAGAACAGTACCAACTGTTGCTGCTGTATAGATTTCGCCACCCATTTTGAACATAATGTTCATTGCGCCTACTTCTTCAACATACTTTCTCTCAACACCGTCAAGCCAAAGAACCTGAGAATAACCAAGCTTATGTGCTTTTTCACCTGCTGCAATGGATGCTGCATAGTTACCGCCACACTTGATATAACCTGTTCCACCTTGAGTTGCGCGAACATATTCATCTTCAACATAAATCTTAACAGGGTTAAGACCTTCTGCATAATAAGCACCTGACGGTGAGCAGATTACGATAAACTGATATTTTGCTGATGCTTTAACACCAAGTACAGGCTCAGTTGCAATTGTGAATGGACGAATATAAAGGCTTGTATCAGGCTCTGATGGAACCCAATCCTTATCAACTGAAACGAGAGCCTTAACAGCATCTACGAAATCAGCAACAGGAATCTGTGGAATACAAAGTCTGTCATGAGTTGACTGCATTCTTTCAGCATTCTTGTCAGGGCGGAAAAGCTGAACACTTCCGTCTGCACAGCGGTATGCTTTAAGTCCTTCAAAGCACTCCTGAGCATAGTGGAAAACAAGTGCTGACGGGTCAAGTACTACAGGCTGGTATGGTACGATTCTTGCATCGTGCCAGCCCATTCCCTCATCATAGTCCATAATAAACATATGGTCTGTGAAAATATGACCAAAGCCTAAGTTTTTCCAATCGGGTTTTGCTTTGGGAGTGGTTGTTTTTTCAATTCTGATTTGCATTTGCGAACATCTCCAATATATAAATTATTTTGGTCTGTAGTTAGGAACAAGACGTTTAAGATAGTCACGAACTTCCTCTGGGTTCAAATCAACAATTGACTTGATATCCTTTTCAAGTTGTTCGTCATCAATAGGTAAAGGCTTTGTAACAAAGATTTTGTCGTTACCTGTTTTTTGTCTTTCATCAAGTTCTTCTTCCATTGAAAGCTCTTCATAAAGCTTCTCGCCGGGACGAAGACCTGTAAACTGAATTTCAATATCTTTATAAGGTTCAAAGCCTGACAGTTTTATAAGGTTCTCAGCAAGTGATACAATCTTGACAGGTTCACCCATATCAAGAACAAAAATTTCGCCACCCTTAGCCAAACCGCCTGCTTGAACAACAAGCTGACTTGCTTCGGGAATTGTCATAAAGTAACGGGTAATGTCAGGATGAGTAACTGTAATCGGCCCGCCCTGTTCAAGTTGTTCCTTAAAAATCGGAATAACACTACCGTTTGAGCCAAGAACATTGCCAAAGCGAACTGCAACGAATTTTGTGCCTTTTGTAATCTTGCTGAAATGCTGAACTACAAGTTCGCACACACGCTTAGTTGCGCCCATAACATTTGTTGGATTAACTGCCTTGTCAGTCGATAAAAGAACGAAATTCTTAACGTTATATTCATTTGCACAGAAAGCAGTATTATATGTACCAAGAATATTGTTTTTAACAGCTTCATACGGACTGTCTTCCATAAGAGGAACATGCTTATGCGCTGCTGCGTGGAATACTGAAGATGGTTTGAACTCTTCAAAAATTTCACGAAGTCTGCGCAAATCACGAACAGAACCTATGCGGATTTCAATTTGCGGAGCACCACAATATTTTCTGTCGAGAGAATTTTTAAGTGTAAATGCATTGTTTTCGTAAATATCAAAAATAACAATTTTTTCAGGATTGTACTTTGCTATCTGGCGGCAAAGTTCACTACCGATTGAGCCACCGCCACCCGTAACAAGTACAGTTTCACCTGTAACATATTTACAAACATCAGGGTCAAGTTTAATTTCGGGACGTGAAAGCAAGTCAAGAACATCAACCTTACGGATTTTGTCTGTATATGACTTATTAGGTCCGCCAAGCTCATCTATATTCGGTGCAGTTTTCAGATTGCAGCCTGTTGACATTGCGATTTCAAGAATTTCACGTTTACGCTGTGCAGGTGCTGACGGAATGCAGTAAATAATCTCATTTACATCATAAGCCTTTACAAGTTCAGGAATATCGTCAATTCCACCTGCAACGGGGATATCACGGATTCTGAGTTTCTGCTTTGATTTATCATCATCAACAATTACAACCGGTGAGCCGAATTTGTAACCTGAAATACTCATTTCATAAAGGACTGAGTTAGCCATATCGCCTGCGCCGATAATCATAATTCGTTTGTTTGCAACACCACGACGGCGCTTAGCATCCGAACGCATTGCACGGTATGCCTTGTAAAAAGTTCTTATACCAACGCAACCAAAAACAATAAACAAGAAGCTATCGACATACGCAATAAACGGTAAGCAGTTAATGTTAAAGACATAACCGGCTTTCATAAATATGTAGTCAATTATAAAACAGATTGCCGTTGCAAATCCTGCACAAAGAACTGTATTAGTAAGCTCATAAAACCCCATATATTTCCAAAGATTTTTATAAAGTTTTCTGAGAGCAAACAAGCCTATATACGCAATAGAAACATAAACTATTCGAGGTAACAATCTTTCTACATATTCATAAGGCATGTAAAACTTATTGTGCAAAAATACAGATATAAAATAAGAACCATTCACAATAAACAAATCCGCAAGAAGCATTAAGATTTGTTGAATTCTTGAACGAGTAAAAAATCTATTCAAAACGAAACACCTCAAAAAAATTTCATTCTTAATTTAATATTTTACTCTTATTTGCGAACATTGTCAACGGAAAGTGCCGAATATTTCAATGTTTCAATCTTTACAACCCGCATAATAAATGGTAAAATTATGTTGATTTAAAATCGGAGGTTAATATTATGATAGGATTAGGCAAATGGACCGGAGATATTGAAACTTCAATGATCAGCGGAAGCGCTATTGTTGAGATTACTGATAATAACGGTGAATACGATTTTTCCGTTACAGTGCCGTCACTCAAAAAGCTTCCGAACTTCAAGGTTTATGACATTAAAGAAAAAGGCAACTGTCTTTCAGGAAAAGCTGAAATTGACCTTATGGGCAAGATGAATGTTGATATTTCAGTTGAAATCAACGGTGATACATTTACGGGCTACATTAAAGTGCCTTTCTTTGGTAAAGTTGAAATTAAAAACGGCAGAAAAATAGGTTAATTATGAATAAATCAAAGCAAGTTTGCCCTCACGCTAAAAAGTGCGGTGGGTGTCAGTTATTAAATCTTTCTTATGAAGAACAATTAAAGCACAAGCAAGTCAAAGCAATTCGGCTTTTAGGCAAGTTTTGTCACGTTGAAGAAATTATAGGTATGGAAAATCCATATAATTACCGCAACAAAGCACAGTATGCCTTTGGTCGTGGCAGAAACGGACAAACCGTAGCAGGTGTTTATCAGTCATCAACCCACAAAATTGTTGATATTGAGAGTTGTATGCTCACCGATTCAAAAGCTGACGAGATTGCAAACACGGTCAAAAAATTACTTAAAAGTTTCAAGTTAAAGCCTTATGATGAAAATACACGTCAAGGTTTTTTACGTCACGTACTTGTTAAAACTGCCTTTCGTAGTGGTGAGGTCATGGTAGTGCTTGTAACGGCAACACCTCAGTTCCCCTCAAAGCGTTCTTTCGTAAACGCACTTGTGGGCAGACACCCTGAAATCACAACAATCGTTCAGAATGTAAATAACAAATTCACAAGTATGGTATTAGGTGACAAAAGCGAAGTGCTTTATGGCGACGGCAAAATCACCGAAGAGCTTTGCGGATTAAAATTCCGTATTTCTCCGAAGGCGTTTTATCAGATTAACCCGATTCAGACTGAAATTCTCTATAACAAAGCACTTGAATATGCAGATTTCAAGGGTGACGAAAGAATTATTGACGCTTATTGTGGTACGGGTACAATCGGTCTTATTGCAAGCAAAAATGTCAAGAGTGTTTTAGGCGTTGAAATTAATAAAGATGCCGTAAAAGATGCAAAGGAAAATGCAAAACTCAACAGCATCGAAAACATAAAATTCTATTCCGCTGATGCAGGTAATTTTATGGTTGATTTAGCAAATAACAACGAACAGATCGACGCTGTTATTATGGACCCCGCCCGTGCCGGCAGTGATATTCCGTTCTTATCGTCACTTGTAAAGCTTTCACCCAAAAAGGTGGTCTATGTTAGTTGTAATCCTGAAACTTTGGCAAGGGATTTATTGTATCTTTGCAAAAACGGCTATAAAGTTCGCAAAATTCAACCTGTTGATATGTTCCCACATACAGACCATGTGGAATGTGT
>CAYXMF010000114.1:0-4558 GCA_964465845.1 uncultured Eubacteriales bacterium
ATAGAGAAAAGTTTACCTTTTGTATTACTGTTAACGGCATATAGCTGTTAACAGTTTTTTTATTTATTTTTGGAGGTTATTTTTAAATGAACAATATTAAATATTCATCATTAAACAAAGCAATTTTAGAACACATAGAATTACCAGATAATGCTGTAATCGCAGACTTGGGTTGCCGTGATGCAACTTTCCTGTTGGGTTTTCAGGAGGCTTTTCCGAACAAAATCAAATCAGCTATTGGCATAGATATCAATGACAAAGGCTTTAAAAAAGTTAAATATAAAAAGCCGATTAAACTTAAAGTTATGGATTGCTCAAAGAAACTTAAATTCCCAGACAACACATTTGATTTTGTATTTACAAAAGATATGTTTGAATGTGTTTCAGACAAAGATTTCTTAGTCAGTGAGATTCACAGAATTTTAAAGCCGGGCGGAGTTGTGATTTGTGTAAACTGTGATTGGGATAGTGTTGCATATAACGGCGAAAACAAAGATCTGATTTCAAAAGCAATTCACACTTATGCTGTAACAAAGCAACCTTGGATGGATGACCTTGACAGTTGGATTGGCAGAAGGATGTACGGCTTTTTCAATAAAAGTAAATTATTTGAAAGTTCGGTAAGTGTTCACAATGTTGTTGAAACTGAATATATAGAAGGTACTTTTGGCTATGATTTGAGTTTAGATATCTCATGGCTTTATAAAGAAAACACAGGCGCTCTCAGTAAAGAAGAATATGATGAATTTGTCGACAATTTAAAATCAGCACAAAATTACGGTTGTTATATATTCTCGAAACCTTATTATATTTGCAAGGGTGTTAAGATTTAGCAAAAAATAGCGGATATGAAACAGCGTGGCACCTAAGAATAGCTTTTATTTATTATTGTAAGTTTAAGCAAACTCTACAAATAAGCCTTGACTATCTTATGCAGAAGTGCTAATATTTTAACCGTTGTTGAAATGGAAACATTTACATTGGATGAGGTATATATGAAAAGTTTTTATCTTAAACCGAAGCTTTTTTCGGTGCTTAAAAATTACAAAAAAGACCAGTTTGTAAAAGATGTTGTAGCAGGTATAATCGTTGCAATTATTGCTTTGCCTTTATCAATTGCTTTGGCGTTGGCGTCGGGCGTAGAGCCTGCTTGCGGTGTTTATACTGCAATTTTCGCCGGATTTATGGTGTCATTTCTTGGTGGTAGCCGAGTGCAGATTGCAGGTCCTACAGCGGCATTTGCTACGGTAGTTGCGGGAATCGTTGCAACTCAGGGTATGGATGGCCTTATTATTGCAACAATTCTTGCGGGTATTTTCTTGATTTTAATGGGTGTATTCAAGTTAGGCTCATTAATTAAATTTATTCCATACACTATTACAACCGGATTTACTGCAGGTATTGCGGTTACAATTTTTATCGGTCAGATTAAAGATTTTCTTGGTCTTCAATATGCAGATGGCGTTAAGCCTATTGAAACTATCGAAAAAATAGAGGCGAATATTGAGGCAATCAGCACGTTCAGTTGGCAGGCACTTTTAGTTGGTGCTGTGTCGCTTGCAATTCTCATTATTTACCCCAAATTTGAGAAAAAAGTTCCACCGTCACTTGTTGCGGTAATTGTTGGCGCACTTATGGTAAAGTTTATTCCCGGACTTGACAACGGTGTTTTCACGATAGGTGAACTTTACACGATTCCATCAGGATTTCCTAAGTTTGCATTGACAAATATGGAATTCAGTTTTGCAAAAGTATCAGCAGTCTTACCTGATGCATTTACTATTGCAATTCTTGCGGCAATTGAGTCACTGCTTTCTTGTGTTGTTGCTGACAGTATGGTAAATTCACGCCACAATTCAAATGCTGAACTTGTAGCACAAGGCGTAGGTAATATTGCATCTGTTCTTTTCGGCGGAATTCCCGCAACAGGTGCTATTGCAAGAACTGCGGCTAATGCTAAAAATGGTGGCAGAACACCGGTTGCGGGTATGGTGCACGCAGTAGTACTTTTGCTTGTGCTGTTATTCCTTATGCCACTTGCAGGGCTTATTCCAATGCCTACTATTGCAGCAATTCTCTTTATGGTTGCTTATAATATGAGCGAGTGGAAAAAGTTTGTAAAAACAGTTAAGACTGCCCCCAAAAGTGATATTGTGGTTATGGTAATTACATTCGGACTTACTGTTATTTTCGACTTGGTGGTTGCTATTGAGGTTGGTATGATTCTCGCTGCAATGCTCTTTATGAAGCGTATGAGTGAAGAAACAACCGTTAAAGGCTGGGAATACACCGACAGTGAAAATGATATTGACAGCCTTGATTTAAAATCTGTTCCTAAAAATGTAAGAGTTTATGAAATCAGCGGTCCGCTTTTCTTTGGTGCGGCTGATAAAATTCTTGATATCACTTTTAAGGAATACACAAGCTGTCTTGTGTTGAGAATGAGAGCCGTTTCGGCAATAGATACAACTGCTATGAATTCGCTTGAACAACTTTACAAGAAATGTAAAGATAAAGGCGTTGTACTTGTGCTTTCTCACGTAAATGAACAACCTTTGCATGCAATGCAGAAATCAGGATTTTATGCAAAGGTTGGCTCTGAAAACTTCTGCCCGCACATTGACGATGCGCTTAAACGTGCATCAGAGATTGAATAAAATTTATTTTGTAATAATACTCCTTGCTTTTTTGGTAAATACTATTAAAAAAGTAAAGGAGTTTTTTTATGATTGAACAAGATACAATAAAATTATTGCGTGAGTGCGATGCAGGAATAAAAATGGGCATTTCGTCTATTGATGATGTGCTCAGCTACGTTAAGTCTGACAGATTAAAGAAAGACCTTGAAGACTGCAAAGAAGAACACAACAAGCTCGATAAAGAACTTCAGGAAATGCTTGACCGCTACCGTGATGAAGGGAAAGAGCCAAATCCGATGGCAAAAGGTATGTCATGGATGAAAACCAATATGAAACTTGTTATGAATGAATCTGACCATACAATCGCAGACCTTATTACTGACGGGTGCAATATGGGTGTAAAATCTCTTAACAAGTATCTTAATCAGTATGTTGCGGCAGACGAGAAATCCAAGGACATCTGCAAAAGACTTATTAATCTTGAAGAAGACTTAACAATTCAGATGCGACAGTTCTTATAATGGGTATATAGCTAATCCTCTCGGCATAAAATATGTCGGGGGGATTTATTATGATAATTATGTGGAAAAAACTCTTGTGGTGTCTTGCAATTCCATTGGGAGTAGGTGGAGTCTCTGCATTTCTGACTTCGGGTAATATGCAGTTGTTTGAAGAAATCAACAAACCGCCGTTATCACCGCCGGGATGGTTGTTCCCTGTAGTATGGACAATTCTGTATATTTTAATGGGCGTAGCGTTATATTTGGTGGTTGTTGCAAAAGACCGAAAAAACGCATTGCCTGCATATATTTCATTTGGCGTGCAGTTGTTTTTCAATTTCTTTTGGTCGATAATATTTTTTAATGCAAGAGCGTATTTGTTTGCATTTGTATGGCTTGTGTTGTTATGGATTGCAATCATTGTGAATATATTTTTCTTCTATAAAATTAACAAAACTGCAGGCAAGTTGTTAATTCCATATCTCATCTGGGTAACATTCGCAGGTTATCTTAACCTTGGGATTTATCTTTTAAATTAAGCACAAAAGAGGCAGACTATTGTCTGCCATTTTTTATTATGTTATAATCAGTTTGATTTTTAAACGGAGTAGAACTTATGTGTTTTAAGAAAGTATTTATTTCAATAAAAGATTTTGTTTTGTGGCTTGTATTTACAAAACATTGTCGTTACTGTAATAAACTTATTACTAAAAATGAAGATTTGTGTGAAGACTGTAAAGAGAGTCTTCCGCGCATTGAAGGTGAAAGATGCAATTTTTGTGGTGCGGGCAAAGAACGTTGTGCTTGCAAAAAACATCGTATGAAATACGACGGAATAACAGCACCATTTTATTATGAGGGAGGAATTAAAGAATCACTCAAACTGCTGAAATTCAATAACAAAAGTCATTTGGCATTTACATTGGCTGAAGATATGGCAAAATCTGTTCAAAAAGATTTTGAGGGAGTGCAATTTGATTTTATTTGTTTTGTTCCTTTTTCAAATATGCAAAAATTAGAAAGAAACTACAATCAAAGCGAACTGCTTGCAGAACACCTTTCTGAAAGATTAAAAATCCCCGTAAAAAACGCTCTTGTTAAATTGTTTGATGTAAAAACACAACACGATATGGCAAATCAAAGCAGAAAGGGAAACGTTCACGGGATTTATGATGTAAAATACGGCTTTTCGGTAACCGGAAAAACAATTTTGTTAGTTGACGATATTATGACCACCGGTGAAACACTTAATAATTGTGCCGTAATACTGAAAATTAGAGGAGCAGAAAAAGTATATTGCGCTACTGCCGCAATAACTGCAAAGAAAATAAAGAAAAAATAAGGCTATTGAGAATTCTCAATAGCCTCAGCCTGTAGAAAAACCCTAAATCTCAAGCGAAATTTAGGGTTTTAAAATTT
>CAYXMF010000115.1:0-4546 GCA_964465845.1 uncultured Eubacteriales bacterium
ATGTTTACGACATTATTGAATATCTTGAAGAAGATGAAAAGAACCGTGAAAATGTAGATAGAATCAAGAGATATCTTGAAGTAAACGGCGCAAAAGAATAATTCTGTGCTATTGAAAGGATTTTATTATGAGAAGTCTTATTGATATTCAAGAGCTTACAGTTAATGAGATTGATGAGCTTATAACTGTTGCTAATGATATTATTGATAATCCTGCAAAATATTCTGAAAAGTGTAAAGGCAAAATTCTTGCAACACTTTTCTTTGAACCATCAACAAGAACTAGACTCAGTTTTGAATCGGCAATGTTCAGTTTAGGCGGAAATGTACTCGGCTTTTCTGAAGCACAAAGTTCATCATCTGCAAAAGGAGAAAGTGTTGCTGATACAATCAAAACTGTTGGTTATTATGCTGATATAATTGCTATGCGTCATCCAAAAGAAGGCGCACCAATGGTTGCATCAATGAATACTGATATTCCTGTTATCAATGCAGGTGATGGTGGTCACAATCATCCTACTCAGACTCTTACTGACTTGCTCACAATTCAGCGTGAAAAAGGTAGATTTGACAATCTTACAATTGGTTTCTGCGGTGACCTTAAATTTGGCAGAACTGTGCATTCTCTTATAGGTGCTATGTCAAGGTATAAGAATGTGAAATTTATTCTTATATCACCTGAAGAACTGAAAGTTCCCGAATATATAAAACAAACTGAGCTTGAAGCTAAAAATCTTGAATATGTTGAAACTACTTCGCTTGAAGAAGCAATGCCCGAACTTGACATTCTTTATATGACCCGAGTTCAGCGTGAGCGTTTCTTCAACGAACAAGACTATATCAGACTTAAAGACAGTTATATTCTTACACCACAAAAGCTTGAAACTGCAAAAGATGACTTAACTATTATGCATCCGCTTCCTCGCGTAAATGAAATTTCAGTTGCAGTTGATAAAGATCCAAGAGCTTGTTATTTCAAGCAAGTAAACAACGGAAAATTCATCAGAATGGCTCTTATTATGAAATTGTTGGAGGTGGAATAAATGATTATCGGACAAATTAAAGACGGAATCGTTATTGACCACATCACTGCAGGTCACGGAATGACACTCTACAATTTTTTAGGTCTTGATCAGCTTGACTGTCAGGTTGCACTCATTAAAAATGCTGATAGTTCTAAAATGGGTAAAAAAGACATCATTAAAATTGACAGAGTAATTGATATAAATATGGATGCGCTCGGATACCTTGATCCAGGCGTAACTGTTAATATTATTAAAGACGGAAAACTTGCAAAAAGACAAAATATTGATGTTCCTGAAAGAATTGAAAATGTAATTAAATGTAAGAATCCACGTTGCATTACAACCGTTGAGCAGGAGCTTCCACATATATTCACTTTGAGAGATAAGGAAAACAGAGTATATCGTTGTCTTTATTGTGAAAGTAAGGCTAAGTAAAATATACAAAAAATTTAACAAAACCTGTCGAAATTTCGGCAGGTTTAAGTTGATTTAAAAGGCTAGTTTAATTGACAGTTGATGTAAAAATATATTATAATATTACTACAATTAGAATTACCGTGTGACTGACGGATTTAGTGGATCACCACAGAGGAGCATGGTAAAATATTTTAGCCGACCGTCTGGGCAGTCCGATTCAAATTGTAGGGTAGGACTGTCCTTTTTATTTTGGAGGTAATTATGAAAAAAGTTGGTATTGTAATGGGAAGCGACAGCGATCTTCCAATTATAAAAAAGGCAACAGCTATTTTGGATGATTTAAATATTCCATACACTGTGAATATTTATTCAGCCCATAGAACACCTGAACAGGCTCGTGATTTCTCAGTAAATGCACGTGCTAACGGCTATGGTGCTATTATTGCGGCGGCAGGCATGGCTGCGCATCTTGCAGGTGCAATTGCAGCAAATACGACATTACCGGTTATTGGTATTCCTTGTGCATCACAGTATCTTGATGGTATGGATGCATTACTTTCAACAGTTCAGATGCCTTCAGGAATTCCTGTAGCTACAGTTGCAATAAACGGTGGTGCTAATGCTGCGTTATTAGCTGCGCAGGTAATTGCGGTTGAAGATAAAGAGCTTGCTGATAAACTTGATTCTATGAGAGTATCAGCTGCAGAAACTGTTTTGAAAAAGAATGACGAAGTTATGTCAAAACTTTAAGTGTTAATTATTTTATATTTTTATATAAAGGAGTAAAAAACTATGGAAAAGATTTACACAGGTAAAACTAAGGATGTATTTAAGCTTGATAATGGCAATTGTCTTCTTAAGTTTAAAGATGATTGCACAGGTAAAGACGGTGTTTTTGATCCGGGCGAAAATTCAGTAGGACTTACAATTGACGGTGTTGGCGATGTTAACCTTCGTATGTCAATTTACTTCTTTGAAAAAGTTAATGCGGCAGGCATTAAAACACATTATGTAAGTGCAAATCTTGAAGATACAACAATGGAGGTTCTTCCTGCAAAAGTATTCGGTAAAGGTCTTGAGGTTATTTGCCGTCATAAAGCTGTTGGTAGCTTTATTCGTCGTTACGGTGATTATATTGAAGACGGTGCTGATCTTCCTGCATATGTTGAAACAACATTCAAAGACGATGCTAAAGGTGACCCGCTTGTAACAAAAGATGCTCTCGTGGCTCTTGGTGTTATGACTGACAAACAATATGAAGATATTAAAGAAATGACTCAGAAGATTACTCAGATCGTTGCTGATGATCTTAAAGAAAAGGGTCTTGTTCTTTATGATATCAAATTTGAATTTGGCTATGATCCTGACGGTAATGTAATGCTCATCGATGAAATCGCATCAGGCAATATGCGTGTTTATAAGGATGGCAAATATATTGACCCAATGACACTTTCAGAACTTTTCTTTGCATAAGGAGTACATAAATGGGTGGTTTTTTCGGTGCAGTCAGCAAAAATGATACTGTTTTAGACGTATTTTTTGGTACTGACTATCACTCTCATCTTGGTACACGTCGAGGCGGTATGGCTGCTTATGATGAAAGTATCGGTTTACAACGAAAAATTCATAAAATTGAAAATTCACCTTTCAGAACAAAATTTGAAAATGTGTCAAATCAAATGAAAGGTAAGTCAGCAATCGGTTGTATCAGTGATTCTGATGCTCAACCATTGCTTGTCCGTTCAAAGCTTGGATTATATGCAATCTGTATTATTGGTTTAATAAATAATAAAGAAAAGCTTGTTGAAGAATATCTTTTTGAACATGGTGGTCATTTTGGTGCTATGACTAACGAGGGTATTAACTCAACTGAACTTGTGGCTGCGATGATCAATCAAAAAAGCTCTTTTGCAGAAGGAATTGCTTTTGCACAAAGCCTTATTGAAGGCACTGCTTCAATTTTGATTCTTACTGATAAAGGTAAAATCATTGCTGCACGTGACAGTTTGGGTAGAATACCTGTTCTTATTGGCTTGCGAGATGACGGTTATTGCGTTTCTTTTGAAGATTTTGCATATAAAAAACTTGGTTATTCTGATTATAAAGAACTCGGCCCGGGAGAAATTGTAGAACTTACTGCTGATAGTTTTACAGTACTTAAAGAAGCCGGTAAAAAGATGAAAATCTGTGCTTTCCTTTGGTCATATTATGGCTATTCAACATCTTGCTATGAAGGAAGAAATGTTGAAGTAATGCGATATGAAAACGGTAAGATTATGGCTAAAGCGGACAAAGAAGCAGGAATTTCCCAAGATATTGACTATGTTAGCGGTGTTCCTGATTCGGGTACGCCTCATGCAATAGGCTATGCTAATGAAAGCGGTGTGCAGTTTGCTCGTCCTTTTATTAAATATACTCCGACTTGGGCGAGAAGTTTTACTCCGTCAAATCAGAGTGAAAGAAATCGTGTTGCGAAAATGAAACAGATTCCCGTTCATGACTTAATAAAAGACAAAAAATTACTTTTTGTTGATGATAGTATTGTTCGTGGGACTCAACTTCGTGAAACAGTTGAATTTCTTTATGAAAATGGTGCGAAAGAGGTTCATATTCGTTCAGCTTGTCCGCCAATAATGTATGGTTGTAAATATCTTAATTTTTCACGTGCAACTTCAGATATGGAGTTGATTGCCCGTAGTACAATTATGGAACTTGAGGGTGAAGAAGGATTTGATTATATTGATGAGTATATTCTTTCTTCAACTGAACGTGGTAAGAATCTTAGAAAAGCTATTTGCAATAAATTGCATTTTACATCACTTGAATTTCAGTCAATCGACGGAATTATTAAAGCGATAGGTCTTCCGGCAGAAAATATTTGTACATACTGTTGGAACGGTAAAGGTTAATTAAAACTATTAGTTTTCAAAATAAAAGGAGAACTTAAATGAAAAATTCTATGTCAGAAAGCTACGCAGCAGCCGGTGTTGATATTACTGCCGGTTATAAAGCTGTTGAGCTTATGAAAAAACATGTTGCAAGAACTCGTAATGAGGGTTCTGTTGATGATGTAGGTGGTTTCGGCGGATGCTTTGACCTTAGCTG
>CAYXMF010000116.1:0-4488 GCA_964465845.1 uncultured Eubacteriales bacterium
AAGAATAACACTCCAATGGAATTCCGCACCGGCTTCTGTCTTGAAACACAATATTACCCCAACGCAACAAATACACCAACATTCTACAACTGTGTATTTGATAAAGATGAAGTGGTTAAAACAACAACAATTTACAAAATCACAGTTTAAGAGGTACATAAAATGGAAAATACTAAAAGAATTTATTTATCCGCACTTGTTTACAACCGTACAGGTGTACTCTTACGAGTTGCAGGACTTTTCGCACGTCGTGGCTACAACGTTGTGTCTCTTACAGTTTCTGAAACTGAAAGTCCTGAATTTTCACGTATGACAATCGTTTCTGACGTTGAAGAATACAAGGTTACTATGGTACAGCAACAGCTTTCACGTCTTGAAGAAGTAATAAATGTTGTTTGTCTTGATGAAAGCCAGACAATTCAGTCGGAGCTTCTTCTTATTAAGGTTAACGCTCTTAATAAAGACAGAACAAAGGTTTTAAAAACCATTAACGGTTTTGGTGCAAAGGTTAAGGACATTGGTCACACATCAATTACTGCCGAGCTTACAGGTCTTCCAAGCCTTATTGACAAATTCATTGATAAAATGGACAAACACGGTATTATCGAGCTTTCACGTTCAGGTCTTACAGCTCTTGAAAGTGGCGATAAGAGTATTAAAGGAGTTGAATAATTATGGGAATGACAATGACACAGAAAATCCTTGCCGCACACGCAGGGTTAGATAGCGTAGAAGCAGGTCAGCTTATAAACGTTCGTCTTGACTTAGTTATGGGTAACGACGTTACAAGTCCCGTTGCAATCAACGAAATGAAAGCAAAAGGATTTACAGATGTTTTTGACCGTGAAAAAATCGCTCTTGTTATGGACCATTTCACACCTAACAAGGACATTAAATCTGCTGAACACTGCAAACAGGTACGTCAGTTTGCAAGAGAATATAAAATCAAGAATTTCTTTGACGTAGGACAGATGGGTATTGAACACGCTCTTCTTCCTGAAAAAGGAATTGTAATTTCAGGTGACACAGTTATCGGTGCTGACTCTCATACTTGCACATACGGTGCTCTTGGTGCATTCTCAACAGGTGTCGGCTCAACTGATATGGCTGCAGGTATGATTTCAGGTATGGCTTGGTTTAAAGTGCCATCTGCAATTAAAGTTAATGTTACAGGTAAATTCAACAAATGGGTTAGCGGTAAGGATTTGATTCTTCACCTTATCGGCAAAATCGGTGTTGACGGTGCATTATACCGTTCACTTGAATTCACCGGTGACGGAATTGCTAATCTTTCAATGGACGACAGATTCTGTATCGCAAATATGGCGATTGAGTGTGGTGCAAAGAACGGTATTTTCCCTGTTGACGAGAAAACTCTTGAATATATGAAGGGCAGAACTGACCGTACACCTGTTATTTTTGAAGCAGATGAAGACGCAGTTTATGACGAAGTTATTAATATTGATTTGGGTGAACTTAAATCAACAGTTGCATTTCCTCACCTTCCTGAAAATGCTCACATCGTAGGTGAATTTGACAAAATTTATGTTGACCAGTCAGTTATCGGTTCTTGCACAAACGGCAGAATTGAAGATATGCGTGCAGCGGCTGAAGTGCTTAAAGGCAAAAAGGTTAATGAGAATGTTCGTTGCATAGTAATTCCTGCAACACAGAATGTATATTTACAATGTGTCCGCGAAGGTCTTGCTGAAATCTTTGTTGAAGCAGGTGCAGTATTCTCAACACCTACTTGCGGTCCTTGCTTGGGCGGTCATATGGGTATTCTTGCTGCAGAAGAAAAGGCAATTTCAACAACAAACCGCAACTTTGTAGGCAGAATGGGACACCCGACAAGTGAAGTTTATCTTGCAAGCCCTTATGTTGCTGCTGCAAGTGCAATCGCAGGTTATATCTGCACTCCAGAGGAGGTTATGTAAAATGAAGATACAAGGTACAGTACATAAATACGGTGACCACGTTGATACAGACGTTATTATTCCTGCAAGATACTTAAATACTGCTGACCACAAGGAATTGGCGGCTCATTGCATGGAAGACATTGACAAGGAATTTATAAATAAGGTTAAAGACGGCGATATTATGGTTGCAGGCGTAAATTTCGGCTGTGGCTCATCACGTGAACACGCACCTATCGCTATTAAGGCTGCAGGTGTTTCTTGTGTTATCGCAAAGACCTTTGCAAGAATCTTCTATAGAAACTCACTTAACATCGGACTTCCAATACTTGAATGTCCTGAAGCTTGTGACGCTATCGAGAATGGCGACGAAGTTTCAGTTGACTTTGACAGCGGTGTTATTACAAACATCACAAAAGGCACAAGCTACAAAGCTCAGCCATTCCCTGAATTTATTCAGAATATCATTTCAAAGGGCGGACTTCTTGCATCATTGAAATGATGCGAAATTCATAATTTGAAATGTAACACATTTTTCTAATTCCCATAGAATGTAGTGTAAGTTCAAAATGGGAAGGAGGAAAACAGAATGTGTAACTTCTTCGGTAACAACACTTGGTTGATTATTATCATCATCTTGATTCTTCTCTCTGATAATAACAACGGTTGTGGTTGCAACAATGATTGCGGTTGTTCTCGCAACAACGATTGTGGCTGTGGCTGCTGCTAATTTTCTGAGTTGATGTTTAAAAACTAAAGATAATCAAAAAATAATGGCGGTGGAGGAAGTCCTCTGCCGCCGATTTTTTTGAATGCAAAATACGAGTTATATATACTAAAGGAATATTATGGATTTTTACGAAATTACACAAGAGCCTGAAAAAGCGTTGCTAATCTCAGTTGACACAGGCGATTTTGATGCCGACGCTTCAATAGAAGAACTGACACTCCTGACCGAAAGTGCAGGGGCTCAGGTGGTCGGCTCAATTATTCAACGAAAAAGCACTCCTGACGGTGCAACATATTTAGGTAAAGGCAGACTCAGTGAAGCTGAACTTTTCTGTCATAATCAGGATGTTGATTTAATCGTTTGTGACGGCGAACTTACTCCCTCACAAATCCGCAACATTGAAAACGCTACTGACGTGCGTGTTGTTGACAGAACACAATTAATTCTCGATATTTTCGCTTTACGGGCAAAAACAAGTGAAGGCAAGTTACAGGTCGAGCTTGCTCAACTTAAATATGCAATGCCCCGTCTTACAGGTAAAGGCAAGCAGTTGTCACGTCTTGGTGGTGGTATCGGTACGCGAGGCCCGGGTGAAACCAAACTTGAAAGCGATCGCCGTCACATTATGAGACGTATGCACGCACTGCAAGAACAACTTGACGAAGTTGAAAAACGTCGCGGACTTTTACGCAAAAGACGTGAAAAAGACGGCGTAATCACAGTAGCATTAGTTGGCTACACAAATGCAGGCAAATCCACACTTATGAATGCTCTGACAGATGCAGGGGTACTTGCTGAGGACAAGCTTTTTGCCACACTTGACCCAACATCAAGAAAGCTCACTCTGCCTAACGGACAAGATGTAATGCTTATTGACACTGTTGGATTTGTCAGCCGACTCCCCCACGATTTAGTGAAGGCTTTTAAATCAACTCTTGAAGAGGCCGCTGAGGCTGATATAGTGCTCAACGTATGTGATGCATCAGATATTCATTGCAGTGAACATATTGAGATTACCACCGACATTTTACGTGATTTAGGATGTAGCGGTGATAATATTATTACCGTAATGAATAAGTGCGACAAGGCTGAAAATGTTTTTGAACTGATTTCTGTGGGCAAGACAGTTATGATAAGCGCACTTAAAGGCGTAAACCTTGATTTACTGTTAAAAGAAATTGAAAAAGCCCTTGCTATGCAGAGTATTGAGCTTACACTTCTCATACCATTCAGCAAAGGCGGAGAGTTAAATCAAGTTCGTAATACAGGCAAAATTCTTTCTGAAGAATTTACACCTGACGGAACTTTAATTAAGGCAATCTTACCTGCAAGTTCGGCAGATAAATATAAAGAATACATCGCAGAATAAAGGAATTCTCGCAATGCGAGAGTATTTTACGATATTCGGGGTGTGTTTTTTAGTGACGGTTTTGTAGAATTAAGGTGAACAAAGCCATACAACACTAAAAAGCACAAAGGAGGTATTTTTATGGCAAGAAAATCAATAGGTCAATTCATTTCTGCACTTCGCAAGGCAAACGGTATGACCCAAAAACAATTGGCAGAAAAGCTGAATGTGTCTGACAAGGCAGTAAGCCGTTGGGAACGTGACGAATCCGCACCCGATTTATCCTTAATCCCCGTTATTGCGGAGATTTTCGGAGTAACCTCTGACGAAATCCTGCGAGGTGAACGTAAAAATCCCGATAGCGAGGACTTCGCACCTCAAAACAATGCAAAAACTGAAAAGCAGATTGAACGCATTATTAACGACACCCGCACAAAATTCACAATCCGCAGTATTATAGCCGTGGGCATCGGATTTTTGGGGCTACTGGCGGC
>CAYXMF010000117.1:0-4467 GCA_964465845.1 uncultured Eubacteriales bacterium
CAATCGTGATTAACCTGATAAAACGAAAGCGGTGAAAGCCGGATTTTCACTCCGCAAAGCACATCTTCAATATAATCACTGCCCCAAAGAGTTTTGCAAGTTTCACCTAAAATCACATTGGTTTTTTCTTTGTTTATATTGATTACAACGGATTTTAATCTATCAATTTTTAATAAATCATCAACAAGTTCTTGTTCTTTTGGAATTTCGTCACCGTTTATTACAAGGCACACCATAATATGCCCTGTGCAGAATGCTTTTCTTATGTAGATATGACGAACTAAACCTTTTCCTGTTTCGCTGTCATAAGCTGAAATGCCAAACTCGGTCATCCAGTTTTTAACAATTTCTACAATTTTTGAAAACTCTTCAGGTTGCAAAACACAGTCTGAAGAATTTATTATTCTGTGACTTTTTTGTGCATAAAAGCCTGCTACAATTTCTTTGTCAAAGCCCACTGGGTACTGTGCTTTATTTCTGTAACGCTCAGTTTTGCAAGTGATAATATCATTTACGGGCACGTCAATATGAGCAAGGCGCTGAAATGCATCAACAACCTTTTGCCTTTTCAACTCTTTTTCTGCCTCATATGAGATATGACGGAATGCACAACCCCCGCAAGAACGGAAATGAGCACAATCAACATCAATTCTATCGTCAGATTTCTTTAAAATCTGTTTGATAATGCCAATAGCATAGGTCTTTTTTGCCTTGATAATATGGGCAAATATTTCGTCACCTTTAGCCGCCCCCGAAACAAATACAGCTTGCCCGTCATAGTGCCCAACGCCGTTACCCTCGGCAGTATAGCCCTCAATATTCAGTTGTATATCCTGATTTTTTTGAAGTGACATACAAACACCTTACAGTTTTAATAGAATTCCTGCAATAGCACCAAGGGCTAACCAGAATGCAGGGTGTAATTTTTTAAGTTTTTTAATAAACATAAGTGCAAAAACTACAACAGAAATTGCAATTACGGGTAGTACAAACTCGCCGTTCGCATAGAAAATCGGCTTGATAATTCCATATACCGCAAATGCAACAAGTGCAGTAACAACAGGACGAATGCCTGAAAAGGCACCTTTCACATATTCATTTTCTTTAAATGCCTTTAAAAAGCCTGCAATTATCACAATTACAATTATTGACGGTGTAACAAGTCCCAAAGTGGCAATTATTCCGCCTAAAACTCCGCCTAAGGTACCAAACTCCGTAACGCCTGCGTTATAGCCTGCATAAGTTGCCATATTTATACCGATTGGTCCCGGTGTACTTTCAGCAATGGCAATCATTACGCCTAATTGGTCCTCATTAAACCAACCGTAATCGCTTCTTGCCAAGTCCTGCAAAAACGGAATTGTTGCAGGACCGCCACCAATGGCGAAAAGTCCGATTTTAAAAAATTCATAAAACAATTTCAAGAAGGTCATTTCAGGTTTACCCCCTTGATTTTATTATAAACAATGCCTACTACTCCGCCAAAAATTACAAGCAGAATTGGTGTTACATCAAATACAAAACAAGCAATCAAGCCGATTATAAAGAGTACAACAGAAACTACGTTTATAAGACTTTTTCTGCCAAGTGTAATTACTGTGTGCGAAAGCAAAGCACACACAATAGCATTAATTCCCGTAAGTGCAGACGCAACAATAGGGTAATCCATAAATGTTTGTAAAACAGATGCCACAATTGTAATAATAACGATTGATGGTGCTACCATTCCTAATGTAGCAAAAATTCCGCCTAATATACCCGCCTGATAATAGCCAATAAAAGTAGCAGTATTAACTGCAATAATACCCGGTGTGCACTGACCGACAGCATAATAGTCAAGCAGTTCCTCTTCAGTTGCCCATTTTTTCTTTTCAACAATTTCCCTTGTAAGTAGCGGAAGCATTGTAAGTCCGCCGCCAAAGGTGATACCGCCTATTTTTGCAAAGGTCAAAAACAGGTTTAGTAATTTTTTAACCATTTTGTTTTCCTCTTCAAATATGTGTTTTAGTTAATTTTCAACTTATTTTTGGTCGCCACTCCAGAAAATATAATCTGACACCAACAAAGCTCTTACGGGAGCAGCCTCAGCACCGCTGATTTTTATGGGTGCTGCCGCAAGAAAATAATCGCCCGACTCCACTTTTTCCAAGTCAAGATTTTCAAGAAGCGCAATATTGTCAACCATAAACATACGGTGTGTTCTTCCGTCACTACCCTCAGGCTCAACAGTCATAGAATCTGTACCAACAAGCACATAACCCATATGTGAAAGTTCTGATGCGGCAGATTCATGTAAAACTGATTTGCCGTGACTTTTTATAAGTATTCTTTTCGCATTTCTCGGGAAATATTCTTCAACAAATGCGCCTGTTATGAATTCTTCTGCAACCTCAACAACTACACAAGGTCCAAAGAAAATTTCAGGGGCAAACTCTGTAATATCATTACCGTTTGGTAAAAAATGTAAAGGTGCATCCATATGAGTTCCGTTATGAAGGCACATATTAATTTTACTTAAATTGTATTCACAAGTATCATCAATGGATTTTACACGTTCAAGACTTGGTGACGGATCACCAGGATAAACGGTACTGGTCATTACATCTTTGGAAATATCAATTATTTTCATAATATCACCCCGAAAGTTTTTATCGATTTATTTTAGCATAATTTATATCTTTCTGTAAACAAGAAAGTCAAAATGTATTTCTGTTGTAAAACCGCCGATTTTACGTATTTTTTCTTCTGCACCTAACTCTGTCTTAAAATAATATGGTGTCATTTTGAAAAGGTTTACTCCCATTTCACCGTCAAGAGTAATTTCACTTCTTACTGAGTATCTGTCAATGAATTCAAAGCCCTCATATTCTGTGTGCTTTTCTTCATTTTCGTAAACATTATCATATAAAAGCTTTTTGAGCCCCATAAGGTGATTTCTACCCGGCACGGCATAAATAAGATAACCTCTGTTTTTGAGTATTCTTGCAGTTTCACTTTCTACCATAGGTGCAAAAATATTGATTGCCAGGTCAAAGTCATTATCTGCAACAGGCATATTGAAGCAACTGCCTACTGCGTACTTACCGTTTTTGTATTTTGCCGATGCACAGCGGACTGCTTCTTTAGAAATATCAAAGCCATACAAATCATAGTTAATTTTTAACTTATCAAGAAAGCTGTCATAATACCCCTCACCGCATCCGCAGTCAACAATAGATATTTTTTGACTATCCGCAAAAATTGAGTTAATTAACTCAATTAATTTTTCAGCAAAACAGTCATAATTTCCGCTTTCAAGAAATGCTCGACGTGAAAGTACCATATCTTTTGAATCACCGGGGTTATCAGAATGCTTTTTGTTTACAGGCAACAAATTCACATACCCCTGCTTTGCAATATCAAAAGAGTGGCTATTTTCACAGCAATATGATTTGCCGTTAATATTCAGTTGTGATTTGCAAATGGGACAAATGAACATAATAACACCTATAAAATAGCGGCAGAGGAAGCCCCTCCACCGCCATTATTTTTTATTTAGCAACGATATTTACAAGTTTACCTTTAACGTAGATTTCTTTGATAATATTCTTGCCGTTAAGTTCAGCCGCAATTTTTTCGTCAGCCTTTGCTGCTGCAATTGCATCAGCCTGTTCGATATCTGCTGCAACATTCAATTTTGCACGGATTTTACCGTTAATCTGAACAACGATTTCGATTGTTTCGTCAACACACTTTGCTTCGTCGTATGTTGGCCATACGCCGTCAGCCGCCATCATCTTACCATAACCGCAAGCTTCCCACATTTCTTCTGTAACGTGAGGAGCAAACGGGTTAACAAGGAGAAGAAGTGCTTTAAGTTCAGCCTTATTGATTGAACCCTTTGTGTAAATTGCGTTAAGCAATGTCATAAGAGCCGCAATAGCTGTGTTGTATTTAAGAGTTTCAATATCTTCAGTAACCTTTTTGATTGTCTTATGGAATGATGATGAAAGTTCCTTTGAGAATTCGTCGCCATCAACTAAGATTTCCTGTAAATTCCAGATTCTGTCAACGAATCTCTTACAGCCCTTAACTGAACTCTCTGACCATGGAGCAGCTTGCTCGTAGTCACCCATAAAGAGTACGTAAGTACGAAGAACGTCTGCACCGAATACATCAACAACTTCGTTAGGGTCAATAACGTTACCGCGCGATTTACTCATCTTTACGCCGTCAGGTCCGAGAATAAGTCCCTGAGCAGTTCTTTTTGCATAAGGTTCTGAACAAGGCACTGCGTCGATGTCATAAAGGAACTTATGCCAGAAACGAGAATAGATAAGGTGACGTGTAACGTGTTCCATACCACCGTTATACCAGTCAACAGGAAGCCAATAGTTAAGCTTATCCATATCAGCAAGGCACTTGTCATTGTGTGGGTCAATATATCTTAAGAAATACCATGATGAGCCTGCCCACTGTGGCATTGTG
>CAYXMF010000118.1:0-4466 GCA_964465845.1 uncultured Eubacteriales bacterium
ATGAGTTTACAAGAGGATTTGCAACGGCTGTGATAGCCTTGATATGATGAAGAACGCCTGCAATAAACTGATATGCAGTTTCACTGAGTCCGTACTTATCGTCAGGATCATAGAATGCATTTTCACCGTCTTTCATAAGTGAAAGATTTGTATGCATACCGTTACCTGCAGCACCATAAATAGGCTTTGGCATAAATGTTGCATGAAGTCCGTTACGGCGAGCATAAGTTTTTACAACGTGCTTGAATGTAACAACCTTATCGGCTGCTTCAAGTGCTTCGGCAAACTTAAAGTCGATTTCGTGCTGACCTTCTGCACATTCGTGGTGAGAAGCCTCAATTTCATAGCCCATTTGCTGAAGAGCGATACAGATATCGTTACGGCACTGTTCGCCATCATCAGCAGGACCGATATCGAAATAACCAACTGCGTCATTTGTTTTTGTAGTAGCTCTGCCCTCTTCATCAAGTTTGAACATAAAGAACTCGCACTCAGGACCAACGTTGATTGAATAGCCCATTTCTGCTGCTTCTTCAATTACTGTACGAAGTGCATGACGTGGGTCACCTGCGAAAGGAGTTACTTTATCAGCACCGTAAACGTCACAGATTACGCGTGCAGTACCGTCTTTCCAAGGCAAGATTGTGAATGTATCAAGGTCAGGTTTCAAATACATGTCAGACTCATCAATACGGACAAAGCCTTCAATAGAAGAACCGTCAAACATCTGACCTTCACTAAGCACTTTACGGAACATATTTTCAGTGATTGCAATGTTTTTCATTTGACCGAAAATATCAATAAACTGCAATCTTAAGAATTTAATTTTCTTTTCTTTTGTGATACGAAGAATGTCTTCAACTGTGTAACTCATCTGAATTACCACCTTTCATCGTAAATATTTATACAAATAAATACCCACTTTAATGGTTATATTATACCATTGATTTTAAAGATGTCAATTATATTAATTTCTTAATTTCATCAGGTGTGAACACGCCTTTTTCAGTAATAAAAGCGGTTATAAGAGAATGGTCAGTCACGTCAAATGCAGGGTTTAAGGTTTTTGCATTTGAAGGAAGCATTGATTTTTCATACCACATCTCCCCTATTTCGTTACCATTACGCATTTCGATTACTATGTCATCGCCTGTTTTGATATTCTTATCAAAGGTGGAAAACGGCATACATACATAAAACGGAATTTCATAATATTTTGCAAGAATTGCAACTCCGCTTGTTCCTATTTTATTAGCGGTATCGCCATTTAATGCTACTCTGTCGCAACCTACCAAGACTGCTTGGACTAATCCGTTTTTCATAACAAATGATGCCATATTATCACAGATTACTGTTGTATCGATACCCGCATCGGTAAGTTCAAAGGCGGTAAGTCTTGCGCCTTGCAAAAGAGGTCTTGTTTCATCAGCATAAACCTTGATGTTGTGACCTTGCTCTTTTGCCACATAGACGGGCGCCAATGCTGTGCCGTATTTAACGGTAGCAAATCTGCCTGCATTACAATGAGTTAAAACTGAACTGCAATTTTCAAGAATTTCTGCACCATATTCACCGATTTTTCGGCAAACCGCAATATCATCAGCAATCATTTTGAGTGCTTGATTTATAAGCATTTCTTTAAAATTTTCAGCAGTACTTTTTTTCGCTGTTCTAAGCATTTCTTCCGTTGCCCATTTAAGATTGACAGCCGTAGGTCTGCATAAAATCAGTTTTTCAGCATAATCTTTCAGTTCGGCAAAAAGATTTTCGTATGTATCGGCACGGCTTTTGTTCATAAGAACTGCAAGTGAGATTGCTGTAAACACGCCGATTGCAGGTGCACCCCGAACCTTAAGCATTTTTACAGCATCGAAGATTTCATCAAAATCATCGGTAAAAACCTCTTTATATTCAGTTGGCAAAAGTGTCTGGTCAATGAAAACTGCTTTATTATTTGCAGTATCAAATCCAACCGATTCACCATTTAAGAACATTATAATTCACCTACGATTTTAGTAATAAGTGTTTGCATTTCTTCGCTCTTTTGTTTGCCGATTGTAAGAACTTCTTCTTCAGTGAGTCTTTCACCTGAAAGTCCTGCAGCTTTATTTGAGATAAGAGAAAATCCCAAAACATTAATTCCGCAATGGTTAGCCGCAATAACCTCCTGAACCGTTGACATACCAACTGCATCAGCACCCATTATTCTGAATGCACGGATTTCAGCAGGTGTTTCATAAGAAGGACCTGTGCAACCAATATAGACGCCTTTTTGCAACTTAATGCCCAACTTTTTAGCGCAGTCAAAAGCAACTTTTGAAAGCTCAGGTGAATAGCCAAAACTCATATCGGGAAAACGCACTCCGAATCTGTCATCATTTTTGCCCATAAGACAGTTTCTGCCTGTGAAATTGATATGGTCGCTTATCACCATAATATCACCAACATCAAAATTTTCATTAATGCCCCCTGCCGCATTAGTTACAATAAGGGTTTTAACGCCCATCATTTTCATAACGCGGATTGGCATAACTACGCTCTCAACGGGGTAGCCCTCATAAAGATGAATTCTGCCCTGCATACACATAACTTTTTTATTATTAAGTGTACCAAAAACAAATCTACCCACATGACCGGGTGCTGTTGACACAGGAAAATTAGGAATATCTTTGTAATCTACATACTGAGGATTTTGGATTTTCTCGCCTAAAGTACCTAACCCACTACCTAAAATTATGCCGATTTCATAATTTTCATTGATTTTTGTTTTTATAAATTCAACTGCTTTTTCAATCATTCTGCATTTACCTCATTTACAACTTCACGAACTAATTTACTAACCTCATATCCCATTTTTTCAACATCGATAGTTGTGAATTCGCCGTTTTTATAAAGGACTTCGCCGTCAACCATAGTAAGAACTACGTTATTCTTTTCTGCTGAGTAAACGATATTATTAAGCACGTCAAAATCAGGATACATATTAGGTGTTGTCATATCAAGAACAACCAAATCCGCCTTGTAGCCCTCTTTGATTACGCCGCAATCATTTCTGCCCTGTGCTTTATAGCCGTTAACAGTAGCCATTTTGTAAACGTCCTGTGGAGTTACAATATCGGCTCTGTTCTGAATACCTTTTGGTAAAAGTGCTGCTAAATACATTTCACGCATAATGTCGAGTCCGTTATTACTTGCGGCAGAATCTGTTCCAAGTCCTATATTAACGCCTTTATTGAGCATTTTATAGGTATCACAAACACCGCTGCCGAGTTTCAAGTTACTTGCAGGACAATGAGCAACCGTAACGCCTTTTTCAGCGAAGATATCTATATCTTCGTCCTCCACCCAAACACAATGTGCAAGAATTGTAGGTCTGTCAAAAACTTTTGCGTCATAGAAAAGGCGTGCCGGTGTTTTGCCGTATTTTGCCTTGCAATTTTCGTGTTCAGCTTTAGTTTCAGACAAATGAATATGATTGATATAATCTTTTCCCCTTGTAAATTCGCCAAACTGCTCAATAATTGAAAGACGGTTTGTATATTCAGCGTGAAGGCTCATATCAATTTTAATTTTGCCGTTCTGAGTATTATGATATTTTTCAGCAAGGTAAATCCCCTCTTGGAAACGGTCATTTTTTGTAATATCTTCGTCAACGAAAGATACAATTGAACGTCCGAAATTAGTTTTTGCCTTACTGTCGATAACTGCTTTCATAACACCGTCACCGAAGAAATACATATCACTAAATGAGGTTGTACCGCTACTGAGCATTTCAGCGATTGAAAGCATAGTGCCATAATATGCACGGTCACAGTTTAGTCTGTCTTCAAAAGGAAAAACTTTTTCATTCAACCAACGGTCAAGAGGCAAATTTTCAGCATAGCCACGCAAAAGTGTCATCGGTGAATGGGTATGCAGGTTTACAAATCCTGCTGACAGAATTTTGCCTGTTCCGTCATATTCTTCACCGTAATCTTTTTGTGGTTTTTCTGTGCTGATATAGTCAATTTTGTCGTTCTCGATACCTACGTACATATTGTTTTGGATTTCGAGATTTTCGTTGATTATACTGATATTTTTAAATAACATATTTATTTCTCCAAAAAGGGCAGAGTTTCCCCTGCCCTGAAAATTACTCTATAATAATTGTTTCGATTACAACGTCTTCTTTTGGTTTATTGTTGAAGTAATCTGCAGGAACTTTAGCGATTGCGTCAACAACATCCATACCTTCAAAAACCTGACCGAAAACTGTATGACGGAAATCAAGCCAAGGTGTTCCGCCCATTTCTTCATAAGCTTCAATACATTCTGTTGGGAATACACGCTCATCAGCCATTCTCATCTGTTCAAGCAAGTCTTCCGGAACTTCTTGAGCCTGAACAATAAAGAACTGACTTCCGTTTGTATTTGGGCCTGCATTTGCCATTGAAAGCGCACCGCGAAGGTTATGAAGTTCACCTGTG
>CAYXMF010000119.1:0-4458 GCA_964465845.1 uncultured Eubacteriales bacterium
CCGTTGTGAGCCAAAGACACTTCACCGGGTCTTGGTATTGCACCACCGCCTGAAAGTCCGGCAGGGGAAACAGTGTGGTGCGGGGAACGGAACGGTCTTGAGCGGATTAATGAAATTCCACTTGGTAAAGCACCTGCAATTGAATAGATGTTAGTTGTTTCAATAGATTCATCAAAGGTCATATCAGGCAAAATTGATGGCATTCTTTTTGCAAGCATACTTTTACCGGAGCCGGGAGGGCCAACCATTAAAACGTTATGTCCGCCGGCTGCTGCAATTTCTAAAGCTCTTTTTACTTCTTCCTGACCACGAACATCTGCAAAATCAGGAATGTTTACGGGATTATAATATTCAGTATAGCTGTCAGCAGATACAGGTGAGATTTCTTCCATACCTGTTAAATGCTTTAATAACTCAAATACATTCTTTACGGGGTAAACCTCAATACCTTTAACAACTGCACCTTCACTTGTGTTGTCAGCAGGAATAAAAATCTTTTTGATTCCACTTTTTTTAGCACAAAGTACCATAGGCAAAACGCCGTTGACTTTGCGAAGTTCACCGTCAAGAGAGAGTTCACCAATGAACGCCATTTCATCGGTAACACCTTTTAACTGCTCATTGGCACAAAGTAAGGCAATGAGAATTGGCAAGTCATAAAGTGGACCTTCTTTTTTCATATCAGCAGGTGCAAGGTTTACTGTAATTCTGCTGACGGGGTATTGCAGATTTGCATTTTTGATTGCAGAGCGTACCCTTTCGCGACTTTCTGAAACAGCAGTGTCGGGAAGTCCTACAATATCAAAACGGGGGAGTCCACCTGAAATATCTGCTTCAACAATAACCTTGTAAGCTTCCATTCCGAAAAGTCCAAGACTTGTAACTCTTGCAAACAAAATAATCACATCCTTTAATAACTGAACTAATTATACAATATATGCCGTAATATTTTCAACTGAAAAATAATATATATTTTGTATTTACATTTCTTTTGTTTTGGCGTAAAATATATTTAGTAAAAATTAGGAGGTATTGTTTTGAACGATATTAAAAAACTTTATGAACAATGGCTTTCTTCTGCAACAGCTGATGCAGATTTAATTCCTGAACTTGAAAGTGTTAAAGGCGATGATGAAGCAATTCTTGACCGTTTTTATAAGAATCTTGAGTTCGGTACTGCAGGACTTCGTGGCGTTATCGGTGCAGGTACAAACCGTATGAATGTTTATACAGTAAATCAGGCAACTCAGGGCTTGGCTGATTATCTTAACGAAGCATTTGAAAAACCGTCAGTTGCTATCGCATATGATTCAAGAATTAAATCAAAGGAATTTGCTGAAAGTGCAGCAGGTGTTTTGGCAGCTAATGGAATTAAGGTTTATATCTATCCTGAACTTGTTCCAACACCAATGCTTTCTTTTGCAGTAAGAAGACTTGAATGTTCATCAGGTATAATCATCACTGCAAGCCACAATCCGTCAAAATATAACGGATTCAAGTGCTATGATCCCAACGGCTATCAGATGACTGATGAAGCTGCCGCAAAGACTTATGATTATATTCAGAATATTGATATGTTCTCAGGCGTTAAAACAATGGGTTTTGAAGATGCTCTTGCAGAAGATATGGTAGATTTCATTGAAGATTGGCTTTATGATGAGTTTTATGCAAAGGTTAAGTCTTGCCTTGTAAACGCTGACTCAATCAAAAAAGCAGGTCTTAAAGTAATTTATACACCTCTTAACGGTGCGGGCAATAAACCTGTACGTAAGATTCTTAAAATGGCAGGAATTAATGACGTAATAGTTGTTAAAGAGCAGGAAAAACCTGACGGTAATTTCCCGACTTGTCCTTACCCAAACCCTGAAATCCGCCAAGCATTCGAATGCGCGATTGAAACCTCAAAGGGAACAGATGCCGACTTGCTTCTTGCGACAGACCCCGACTGTGATCGCGTTGGTATTGCAGTTCGTGACGGTGACGACTATGTTCTTATGACAGGTAATGAAGTTGGTGCAATGCTTTGCGAATATCTTCTTTCAACTCTTAAAGAACAGAATAAATTGTCTGCAAATCCTGTAGTTGTAAAATCAATTGTAACAACTCCTCTTATTGAGGCAATTTGTAAAGAATATGGCGCTGAAGTTGCCGACTTGCTAACAGGATTTAAGTACATCGGTGAGCTAATTACAAACCTTGAAAAAGAGGGTAAAGAAGATAACTTTATTGTAGGTATGGAAGAATCATATGGTTATCTTCGCGGAATTCACGCACGTGATAAAGATGCTGTTGTTGCATCTCTTATGATTTGCGAAATGGCAGCAGTTTATAAGCTTAAAGGAATTTCACTTAAAGAGTTTATGGACAGTATTTATGAAAAATACGGTATGTATCTCAATACTGTTCTTAACTTTGCATTTGAAGGTGCAAGCGGAATGCAGAAAATGAGTGACATTATGAGTTCGCTTCGTGAAAATGCACCAACATCTTTTGCAGGCAAGACTGTAACTAAGGTTGCTGACTACAAAACAAGTGTTGTAACTGATACTGCAACAGGCGAGGAGAGTACAATTAATCTTCCAAAGTCCAACGTGCTTTCATATTCACTTGAAGATAACAGCAAGGTTATTGTACGACCATCAGGTACTGAACCAAAAATCAAGGTTTATATTACTGCTTGCGGTAATACACGTGCAGAGTCTGAAGAAAAGACAGCTTTGATTTCGGATGACGCTAAAAAACTTTTGGGAGTATAATTGATGAACAGACAAAAATTTGTTAAAGCAGTCGCAATTTTTCTTGCGGTGATAATGATTTTAAGTACGGCGACTGTTTTGCTTCAGTTGTTTATATAAGTTTAAGCCACGGAATTTATTCTGTGGCTTGTTTTATTGACCGGATTTAACATTATTTGTGTATTTTATACATAATTTTTGGTTGACTTTTATTTTTTTTGTGCTATAATCTATTTAATAAATGTGTAATTGTTTATTAATATACAGTTTTGAGGTGAAGTGTTGGGCATGGTTTTAGATGATAACATTCTTGTTTCACAAGCCAAGTCCGGTGACGCTGAAGCACTTACACATCTTATTGAGCGTTATTCAGAAAAGATTATGCAAAAATCTTTGACTTTTAAAAACCTCAACGGAATTGAAAATGACGATCTTTATCAAGAGGGTATGATTGGCTTTGTTGCTGCCGTTTATTCTTATGATGAAAGTCGTGATGTTCAGTTTTCAACCTATGCAAATACTTTAGCTGTCAGAAAAATGCTTTCTGCTGTTCGTAAAGCAAATAATAAATCAAATTTACCGTTGCAGTCTTACGTTCCTTTGGAAGATAAAACTGATTTGTTATCTTATTCTCCAACTCCTGAAGAGTTGTTGATTTTCAATGAGGAACTTGACTTAATTAACGAATTTGTTGAAAATAATTTGTCTAAATCTGAGAAAAAAGTGTTTAAACTTAATTTGTTGGGACTTTCATATTCTGAGATTTCTGAAATTCTTGAATGCGATGAAAAATTTGTTGATAATGCGCTTCAGCGAATTCGCAAAAAGCTTCGTCAACTCAAATAATTATAAATACGCCCGTGACTCTTAGAGGAGCATTGTTTCAATGATTACGGTGCAATTCCGTATAGGGTAATAATATTTTTTAAGCGAGGTAGCTAAAAATGTACGAAGACAAAACACTCACCTGTAAAACTTGTGGAAACGAGTTTGTTTTTACTGCAGGCGAACAGGAATTCTATGCAGAGAAAGGACTTGTAAACGAGCCAAAGGTGTGTAAAGAGTGCCGTATTGCCCGTAAGAATGCTAACCGTGGTGCAAGAGTTTACCATACTGCTGTATGCGCTTCATGCGGCGGCGAAGCAAAAATTCCTTTTGAGCCAAAAGATGACAGACCTGTTTATTGCAGTGATTGCTTTGCAAAAATGAAGGCTGAATAATTTAAAAATTATCAAAATTAAGCACAAGGGTTGACAATCCTTGTGCTTTTTTGTATATTTCGGATTACTCTCGGCAAAATATTTCGGGAGGAAGAAATATGATTTTTTTGAAAGCATTTTTAGTTGGGGGAATAATCTGTGTAATAGGTCAGTTGCTTATTGACTGGACAAAACTCACACCTGCAAGAATTCTTGTGTCGTTTGTTGTAATCGGCGTTGTGCTTGGCGGATTGGGTGTTTATCAGCCGTTGGTTGAGTGGGCAGGCGCAGGAGCAACAGTACCCTTAACCGGATTTGGAAATACATTGGTACAAGGAACAAAAGAAGCAATTCGTGAAGAAGGCGCATTAGGAATAATAACGGGACCTTTATCGTCAGCATCTGTGGGCATTACCGTTGCAATGATGTGCGGACTTATTGTAGCTTTTGTAACACGACCAAAATCAAAATGAAAAAGGGGCTGTAAAAAAACAGCCTGAATAAAAAAGAACTACAAGTCTATC
>CAYXMF010000120.1:0-4447 GCA_964465845.1 uncultured Eubacteriales bacterium
ATGGCGTATCTTGTGGCGATGGTAATACAACTTACAGCCCAGTATTTCATCTGCCTTAAACTGTTTTCAGAAAGCTTCCCTGCAACAATGCCGTCACGCATTAAGCCGTTAAGACAACTTCCAAGACGTTCAGTATCGCCGTGCATTATGCAAGAGAAAAACAGTATTTCTGTTTCATAAGAGGTGTGAGATTTCTTGTTCTCACGTTCCCAGAATTCCATGTTTTCTTTTTCGTCAGGTAAAACTTCAATACTCTTCAAATATTCCTTCATTTCAATCACCTGGAACAAGAATACCATTAATTCTTATATAATTACAACACTTTTCCTGCATTTATATCATAATTCCGTGATTTTTACATAAAAAGGCTTGCCGAAGCAAGCCTTTGAATTATTTTGTTTGTTATTTTACTTTTAATGTTCTCATAGCATTAAGAATTGCTATAACACTGACACCAACATCAGCGAAAACAGCCATCCACATATTTGAGAGTCCCAACGCACCTAAAATAAGGAACAAAATTTTGATACCTAACGCAAATACAATATTTTGCTTTACTATTTTAAGTGTGTATTTTGAAATACTCATTGCCGTGCCGATTTTACTGATATCGTCATCCATAATAACAATGTCAGCCGCTTCAATTGATGCATCAGAGCCAATTCCGCCCATTGCAATACCAATATCTGAACGTGAAAGAACAGGTGCGTCATTTATTCCGTCGCCTGTAAAAAGTAACTTGCCTTTTTCACTCTTGCTTTCAAAAAGTTTCTCAACAATCTTTACTTTGTCAGCAGGAAGTAGTTCGGTATGAACTTCATCTATACCTATTTCCTCAGCAACCGCTTTGCCGACTTCATCTTTGTCACCTGTCAGCATAACTGTTTTGCAGTTTAAGGATTTTAATAAAGAAATAGTATCTTTTGTATTGCCTTTAATTTTATCAGATATAACAATACATCCTGCGTATTGCCCGTCAACAGCCAAATATAAATGAGTTCCTATGTCGTTACATTTACTGTAGCTAATGTTGTATTTGTCCATCAGTTTGCCGTTACCTGCAAGAACAATATGCTCATTCATCTTTGCTGCAATACCGTGACCGGCAATTTCTTTAACATCAGTAACTACAGAATTGTCAATTTCTTTACCGTAGTACGCCTTAACTGATTTGGCAATAGGGTGGTCAGAAAATGCTTCAACAGTTGCACAAATCATAATGAGCTGTTCTTCCGTAAACGTTTCAGAATGAACGGCAGTAACCTCAAAAGTGCCTTCGGTCAATGTTCCTGTTTTGTCAAATACAGCAATTTCACATTTTGCCAAATCCTCAAGATAGCATGAGCCTTTAACAAGAATACCTTTTTTTGATGCACCGCCAATTCCACCGAAAAAGGAGAGGGGAATTGAGATTACCAATGCACACGGACAAGATATTACAAGGAACGTAAGTGCTCTCATAACCCATTCTTTTAAATCACCTAAAAAGATAGGCGGAACAAAAGCCAGAATAACTGCACTTATAACAACTATTGGTGTGTAATATCTTGCAAATTTAGTAATGAAATTTTCACTTACCGCTTTGTTAGATGCTGAATCTTCAATAAGTTCAAGAATTTTTGAAACTGTTGATTCACTGAATTCACTTGTGACTTTTACCTTAACAAGACCGTTAATATTAACACAACCGCTTATAACATTGTCACCGATTGTTGCATCTTTTGGTAAAGCCTCACCTGTAAGAGCAACAGTATTAATACTCGTACTGCCTTCAACGATAATACCGTCAAGAGGAATTTTTTCGCCCGGTTTAATAATGATTATGTCGCCAATGGCAATTTCATCAGGATCAATCTGAATAATCTCACCATCTTTTTCAATGTTGGCATAGTCAGGACGAATGTCCATAAGTTCCGATATAGATTTTCGGCTCTTGTTGACTGCCCAATCCTGAAAGAATTCTCCAATCTGATAGAAAAGCATAACGAATACTGCTTCTTCAAACTGTTGAGTAGCAAATGCACCTACTGTTGCAAGTGCCATAAGAAAGTTCTCGTCAAAAACCTGACCGTTTCTTATATTCCTTATTGAATTCCAAAGTACATCGTAGCCTATTAAAAAATAGGGAATTAAAAACATTATTAATGTATTGTACCAGGCAGGTGTGAAAATATGCTCAATTATTGCGAATACAATCAACAAAATTGTGGTGACTGCAATTCTTATTAAAGTCTTTTTTTGCTTTTTGCTCATAGCTTTACCTCAAAGTACTATCTGACAATCAGGTTCAATTTTTTTAACAGCCTTAACTACATTCTGCATAACTTCATCAAAACGGTTTTCGTCTGCAACTATTGTAAGCTTCTGCGTCATAAAGCTTACCTTTGCGTCTTCAACACCGTCAAGCTTTTTGATTGCAACTTCCATTTTAGCTGCACAGTTTGCACAATCCAAATCAATCATCTTAAAATTCTTTTTCATATATATTCTCCTTATAATATAATTATCATTCACAAATGTGTTCCATGCCCTGACCGAGCATTGTTCTTACGTGCTCATCAGCAAGTGAATAGAATATTGACTTGCCGTCACGTCTGAATTTGATAAGATGCGAATTCTTAAGCACCTTTAATTGATGCGAAATTGCTGAGGGTGTCATATTAAGTACCTGTGCAATATCACATACACACATTT
The DNA here is from genome assembly GCA_964465845.1 of uncultured Eubacteriales bacterium. GTDB lineage: Bacteria > Bacillota > Clostridia > Oscillospirales > Acutalibacteraceae > Fimenecus. The sequence continues at coordinate 2,695 of CAYXMF010000120.1, forward strand.
CAGATTCAAACAGTACATACAAAATCTTTATGCGGGTACTGTCACCGAATACCTTAAATAATTCTGCAAGGTCATAAAGGATTTCCTCATCAGGCATATTCTCATTAACCTTGTCAACTAACTCACCGTGAATGTGCACATACTCACAGCTGAGAGTTTCATTCTTGTCAGCCATTTTAAAACTCCTTAAATTTATTCAAACAATCATTTGAACAACTGTTCAAATGTATTTTAATACATACACTTCCGTTTGTCAATATATAAATGAAAATTATTTGGCGAAGCAGAGAACTTTTTTCATAACTAACAATCATTAGAGATAAACTGTAATTGCAATCATTAAATTTATATGATATATTTATCTTAACAAATATACTTTGGTGATATATATGAAAATTGACTTTTCAAAATTAAATTATAAGAAACTTAATTCATATATGTTTCTGGCAGGGGTTGTTTTAAGTGCGTTTGCCTCGCTGATAACATCATTATGTTTTGATTTTGGGTTCTGGGTTTTATTTGCAATATCTTTTGGACTTGTAATGGTATTATTTTACCGTTTTAATAATGGGTTAATAGCGCTTTTGTTTGGCGAATTTGGCGTATCAATGTTCAAAAAACACAAGAATATATTTAAGCATCATCTTACCGAAGCGAAAACCAAAGAATTGTTGGATGCTGTGCGGTATGGCGAAAAATCTATAATAGTACATAGAAAAAATACAAAGTCTTATTATCAGATTATAAAAAGAAAGAACAGTTTCTATATAAAGAAATGCTCTTCCGTTGCTCTTAATACCGTAATAACAGATTTTGACAGTTCTAAAAACTATAAAGGTAAAAAGAACGTTGAAATTATGTTTCATGCCATTAAAGATATATGGTACACAGTCGATACTGATAATGAAACAGTATTATACATCTCAAACGGTAAAAGAAAATTTCCGATGGTGCCTGAATTCCCCATTGAACTTTCTTCTTTAGAAGAATTCTTACGCTTTGATAGTGAAACTCAACTTTTTAAGGAAACACCGGCTTCAGAATTTGAAAAAGTACAGAATGAATACAAAAATTCATTTATATATAATGTAATAACGTTATTATCATCAGTATTTGTAGTACAGTGCTTTGCTGCAGGCATTCCAAGAACAAACTTGTGGTGTGCAGTCTGCATACTTATATTGATTTGTAGTTTGTGGTATTTTGCGGTATTGAGTTTCATTAAACCCGAAAAGTATTTTTATTATAATATGTTTACAAGCGAAAAGGGGAACAGAAGCGGTTATGAATACCGTCAAATACTTTTGATAGCAATTGCACTGCTTATACCGATAATCGTTTCAATAATTGATGTTACAAAAATGCTTGCTTTTTCAGCAGTTGTATTTTTCATTGCACTGGTTATTCTTTTCCCAAAACTTTTAAGAAAGAAAAAGGAAAATACAAAATCTGCGAATGTTCAGATTTTGGTTGCGTGTATATTCCTTGCATTAACAAGTGTTCTTACAGTTTTCTTTGTTAATAATATGTATGCGAAAGAAAAATCTACAACTGTATATAGCGTTACAAGTTATTATTACGATGACGCTTCACATTACGCATATATTCTTGTTGACGGTAAAGAGTATAGTGTAAATGTTGAAACAGAGGATTATGATGCAAATACACCTCATGTGGAAGCAACCAGAATAACAGGGCTTTTAGGTATTGAGTACATAGTTTAATATTAAAGGGCGGGGGCTTAGCTCCCGCC
>CAYXMF010000121.1:0-4221 GCA_964465845.1 uncultured Eubacteriales bacterium
ATATCAAGGAGTTTTTTTCTTGTCTACTTTACTCCTCGCTGAAAGCTATTTTTTTGCCCCTGGCAGAGCCAGGGGTTAACTGTGGTACACACAACACAAAAACCTACTGAAAATTGAACAAGTCAGTAGGTTTTTTATTACATATAAAATTCTTTGTACCATTTTGCAAAGGCGCGAAGTCCTTCTCGCAAAGATGTACTTGGCTTAAATCCAAAATCGTTTTCTAAAGCACTTGTATCGGCGTAGGTAATGGGAACATCCCCTGCCTGCATTGGTACAAGCTTTTTGTGTGATTCAAAGTCATAATCTTCAGGCAACACACCTGCACTTACAAGTTCTTGCTGAAGAATATCGACAAAATCAAGAAGATTTTCAGGATTATTGTTACCAATATTATATACGCTGTAAGGTGGTATGGGGAGTCCATCTTCACCCGTTTTCTTTTCAGGGGCATTCTGCATTACAAGTTTTACGCCCTCAACAATATCGTCGACGAAAGTAAAGTCGCGTTTACAGTTGCCGTAATTGAAGATTTCAATTGTATCGCCTTTTATAAGGTTGTTTGTAAAACTGAAATATGCCATATCGGGACGCCCAGCGGGACCGTAAACAGTAAAGAAACGCAATCCAGTAGATGGAATATTATAAAGTTTTGAATAGGCATGTGCCATAAGCTCATTGGACTTTTTAGTTGCTGCATACAGTGACACAGGATTATCAACTTTGTCCTCTGTTGAATATGGGATTTTCTTATTTGAGCCATATACACTTGAACTTGATGCATAAACTAAATGTTCAACGCCATTGCCACTGTCATAAGAATGACGGCATGCCTCTAAGATATTATAAAATCCGATAATATTACTTTCAATATATGCGTCAGGATTTTCAATAGAATAACGCACGCCAGCCTGAGCTGCAAGATTTACAACAACATTAAAATCATAATCATTAAAAAGTTTATCTATAAGCGCTTTATCCGCAATATTGCCTTTTATAAAAGTCCAGTTTGAATGTGGATATTCTTTTGACAAGGCATCAATTTCATTAAGTCTATAATCCTTAATGGAAACATCGTAATAATCGCTTATGTTATCAATTCCCACAACATTGACTGCTTCAACAGTTTTAATAAGCTCTTTTACAAGATTTGAGCCTATAAATCCTGCAGCACCTGTTACAAGAATTGTTTTATTTTTCATATCAATATTAGGGATTAGCATATACCCTTATACTCCTTTTTAACCTGTTCATAACTTTCAAGATTTCCTATATCATATCTCTTGCCAGGCATTTCCATAGCATAGGCTTCAACCTGTTTGTAAAGCCAAGCGACAAAACTGCCCGGTGCATCAATTCCGCAACCGCTTTCAATACCCATTTTGATAAGTTTTGCGGAATCTTTTGTATAGTAGTAGAATGGTGGGCAACACCAATTACTTTCAGGCTGTTGCGGTTTTTCAACCATATTCACAATTTTATCTTCACTATCAACAGTTACGACACCGCATTTTTTAAGCTTTTCCTGTGATGGCTCAAAATAGCGCATTATACAAGTTGCATTTTTGTTTTTAGCGTATTCAATAAACTTTGTAAGGCTAAAATCGAGAAGATTGTCGCCTGCAATTACAAGCATATCATCGTCTAAGCCTAATTTATCAATAGCAAACTGAATATCACAAACTGCACCGAGTCTTGTTTCATTTGTGCTTGTGCCGTCATCAACAACTGTGATGTTTTCATTTTTTTCTGACGCCCACTTTTCAAAATGATGTGCAAACTTATGATTAGAAATCACAACATATTCGTCAACTGTTCCCATTGTTTCAATATCGTCAATGAGCCAGTCAAGAATGGTTTTATCCCCTACATTGAGCAAGGGTTTAGGATGATTTTCAGTTAAAGGATAAAGGCGTGTGGCATATCCTGCCGCCAGAATCAAACATTTCATAAATTAACTCCATCTGCACTCTTTGTAAAATGCACTGAATATTTTCCCTGAAGATTCGGGAATGCTTTAAGGTATTTTTGAGTAACATTTTCAGCAACTGACTCACGGAATGACGGGTCAACAAGTGCAATACAACAACCTTTAAATCCTGCGCCACTGAATCTGCCACCATAGATGCCGTCAGTTTCAGTCATAATTTCATAAAGTTTTTTAAGTTCAGGTGAGCCTGCTTCATAATTATAAATTGAAGAATATCCGCTTTCAAAAGAAAGTTTACCAAAAGCCTCAATATCGCCTTTGCGCCATTCTTCTGCACCCTTTTCAACTCGTTTAAACTCGGTGTACCAATGTTCTGCTCGTTTCATCCAGTTTTCAGGCAATTTATCTTTATGTTTTAAATAAATCTCATATGGAACATCGCGGAGATTAGTTTCACTAAATCTGCCGTATTCCATACCCTCCAACGCCTTTAACGCATAGGCAGCACTGCGGCATTCATCAACACGCATATTAAATTTTGAGCCAACTAGTGAACGTTCTAACCCACTGAAGAAAATTACTATTTCATATGGCTTCATACTTGGATTTGTAGGAATAAGCTCAAAAGTATCATCCTTTGTATCAAGATACAAAAGATGGTCTTTTTTTGAGTAAACTTCGCAAGACTGGTCAAGTTTACCGCAAGAAACGCCAACATACTTATTTTCAGCCTGTAAAGCCATCATAATCATTTCATTGCCCGTAAGTGTTATGTTGTTCACATCGCAAAGTGCAGAAAGAAATGCAATAATTACAGCCGCTGACGATGACAATCCGCCGATTGGCAAAGTGCCTTCAATAACACCTGCAAGGCCCATTTTAACAGGGTATTTTTCAGCTAATGCTAATGTAGCACCACGCAAGTAATCTGCCCAGTCCATTTGTTTCTGGTCGGGAACAGAGTTTATATGAAATTGTGCGCGTTTATCAAACTGCAATGAACTGAGTTCAATTATACCGCTTGTCTTAGGACCATAAGCAATATGAATTCCCTTATCAATAGCTAGTCCTGTAATTTTACCCAACTGATGGTCGCTATGTGCGCCTATTGGACAAATTCTGTATGGGCAAAATGCAACACCTGACGGACTTCTCTGATAACGCTCTTCAAAAACTTTCTCACAAATCATCAGAATTTTCTCCAAACCATTTTGTCAACTACACCTGTGTAGGACTGAATAAGTTTAACCACTTTATTTGAAACAATTTCGTCAACATAATCAGGAACAGGTATACCCAAATCACCATTTTCATTCATACTTACTGCAGTATCAACTGCTTGAAGAAGTGATTTTTCATCAATTCCCGCAAGAACGAAACAAGCCTTATCAAGTGCTTCAGGTCTTTCAGTTGATGTACGGATACATACTGCAGGAAATGATTTACCAAGAGAAGTGAAGAATGAGCTTTCTTCAGGTAATGTACCACTGTCAGAAACAACTGCAAATGCATTCATCTGCAAACAGTTGTAGTCGTGGAAACCAAGTGGTTCGTGCTGAATAACTCTGCTATCAAGTTTGAAACCACTTGTTTCAAGTCTTTTCTTGCTTCTTGGATGGCATGAATAAAGAATTGGCATATCATATTTCTCTGCCATTTTATTGATTGCATTGAAAAGAGAAAGGAAATTCTTTTCTGTATCAATATTTTCTTCTCTGTGAGCAGAAAGAAGAATATATTTACCTTTTTCAAGACCAAGTTTTGTATGAATATGTGACATTTCAATTTCTGCAAGGTTATTACGAAGCACTTCTGCCATTGGTGAGCCTGTTACATAAACTCTTTCTTTTGGAAGACCGCATTCATGAAGATATTTTCTTGCGTGCTCTGAATATGCAAGGTTTACATCTGAAATAATGTCAACAATTCTTCTGTTTGTTTCTTCAGGAAGACACTCGTCTTTACAACGGTTACCTGCTTCCATATGGAAAATAGGAATATGAAGTCTTTTTGCAGGAATTGCTGAAAGGCAAGAGTTTGTGTCGCCTAAAACAAGCATTGCATCAGGCTTGATTTCTGCCATAAGTTTATATGAACAATTGATAATATTACCAACTGTTGCGCCAAGGTCATCCCCTACTGCGTCCATATAAACATCAGGGTCCTGAAGTTTTAAATCCCTGAAGAAAATACCGTTAAGGTTATAGTCATAATTCTGACCTGTATGTACAAGAATACAGTCAAAATACTCACGGCACTTATTGATTACGGCTGCAAGACGAATGATTTCA
>CAYXMF010000122.1:0-4191 GCA_964465845.1 uncultured Eubacteriales bacterium
CGCAGATAGATAATTGCCTTAAACGACAGAACTCGGCTTACAGACCTACTCATATTTTTTATTAAATAAAGCCCGTAAGGGCTTTTGTTTTTTAACAAAAAAGCAACAACTCCGTATAATGCATTGAGGTGATTTTTAATGTTTGATGCATTAGTAGGGTCTATTTTTATGTTCTTAACTCTGTTGGGAACAGTTGCAATTTGTTATGTTGTTATGTTAAAATTGTTAATACCGAAAACAGACGGTGTATATTACATAGTTTTACCTTGCAATGAAAACACCGTGAATGTACGTAAAAAAGCATATGGAACAAGAATTAAACTCAATCTTTTGGGCGAAGATTGCTGTTCAAAGGTTATAGTACTTGATTCGGGTATTACTGAGGAAGAACGTAAAGATTTGCTTGAAATCTGTAAAGAAAGTAACGGAATTTATCTTGTTGAAAAGGAATATTTAAAGGACTACTTTGATGGAAGAATTTGAAACAAAAATTAAAATAACAGGAACAGTAACAGACATAACTTTCCATAATGATACAAATGGCTATACTGTTTTTGTTGTTGATACAGGCGAAGAGGAACTTACTGTTGTTGGTACTGTTGCTGATTTAAAATTAGGTGACCGTGTCGAAATAGTAGGTGACTACGTATATCATTCTGTGTATGGCAGACAGTTTAAGGCTGATTTCTGCAATGCACTTATGCCTGAATCCGTTGAAGATTTGTATCATTATCTTGCCAGCGGTGCAGTAAAAGGCATCCGTGAGTCAACAGCGCTTAAAATAATTGACAGATTCGGTGACAAAACTTTTGATATATTACAGTATGAGCCTGAACGACTTGCTGAAATCAAAGGAATTTCTCTTGAAAAAGCGAAAAAAATCGGCAAAGAATATAATGCTCAATGCTCAACAAGAGCGCTGATTATCAGTCTTTCAAAATATGGCTTGAAAACAAGTGAATGTATTACTGCTTTTGATAAGTTAGGCAATAATGCAGTTGAAATGATTGAAAATAACCCGTATATTCTCTGTGAGGGCGAAGGCAGAATTTCATTTGAACGTGCCGAACAGATTGCTCAGATGCTTCCAAATAAGCCAAAATCACAATACAGAACAGAAGCAGGCGTTCTTTATGTAATTAATCATAATTTTTATAACGGTCATACTTGTCTGCCTCTTGAAAAACTGTTTGTGCCGTCAGGTGAACTGTTAGGCGAAAACCGTGAAAGCATTGAAATTGCTATTGATAATCTTTTAAGTACAAGAAGAATTGTTTGTGAAGAAATCTGCGGGCGCAATTTTATATTTTTGCCTGAAGCATACAATGCAGAAAAATCCATTGCAAACAGAATAAAAGTATTGCTTAGATATCCGCCGGAAAATCCAATTGATGTGAAGAAACATATTGAAAGAATAGAAAAGGCTTGCAATATTGAGTATGCTGAAAAACAAAAAGAAGCAATAATTACAGCGGTTAATAAAGGTATTCTTATTCTTACAGGTGGACCCGGTACAGGAAAAACCACAACTCTTAACGGAATTATCAATATGTTCGAAAAAGATCAACTTGATATTGCACTTTGTGCACCTACAGGCAGAGCCGCACAGCGAATGACTGAAGCAACGGGAAGGACGGCAACAACTATTCATCGACTATTAGAGGTGGAGTGGGGTGAAGGTGATAAGCCTGTTTTTAAGAGAAATCTTCGCAATCCGCTTGACTGTCAAGCAGTTATTGTTGATGAAATGTCAATGGTTGATATCTTCCTTTTCTCAAGCCTTTTAGATGCGCTTCCTTTTGGTTGCCGACTTGTTATGGTAGGCGATAGTGACCAGTTACCATCTGTCAGTGCAGGCAATGTGTTAAAGGATTTAATCGAATGCAATCACTTGCCTGTTGTAGAACTTAAAGAAATTTTCCGTCAGTCAATGGGAAGTAATATTGTCCGTAATGCTCATGCAATCGTAAACGGTGAGCAAATTGAAACAGAATATAAAGATGGCGATTTCTTTTTTATGCAACGTCATTTTCCTCTTGATGCGGTGCGTACTGTAAAAGACCTTTGTACGAAACGTCTGCCTGATGCTTATGGATTTGATTCTGCAACACAAATTCAGGTGCTTTGTCCTTCAAAAAAAGGTGATACTGGTACATTTAATCTCAATCAGGTTTTGCAGGAAGCAATAAATCCGTCTGAAAAAGGGAAAGCAGAATATAATACAGGTTATCGTGTTTTTCGTGAAGGCGATAAGGTTATGCAGACTAAGAATAACTATAATATTCATTGGGAATCAATTGATGACGAGGGTGATGGTATTTTCAACGGCGATATTGGCTTTATTGAAATTATTGATATTGCCCGTGATGCTATTGTTATTGATTTTTCTGGAAAACGAGCTACATATTCAAAAGAACAGCTTACTGAAATTGAACTTGCTTACGCTGTTACGGTACATAAAAGTCAGGGAAGCGAGTTTGATGCAGTCGTAATGCCTGTAATTTCTGTAAACAGCAGACTTTGCTATAGAAATCTGCTTTATACTGCAGTAACTCGTGCCAAAAAACTTTTAGTTCTTGTTGGTACTACGGGTTGTCTTAACAGTATGATTGAAAATAACAAAACACAGTTGCGTTATTCAGCATTGAAACATTTTATGCTTGACAACTGATTTTGTGGGTGTATAATGTAATCAGCCAAGTAAATAGTATATGGGTGCTGACGGTAAGTCGGCTGAGATTAGAGCTATTCCGCTCTTGACCATTGAACCTGATACGGATAATGCCGGCGTAGGAAATTTTCATTCAGCCATGCGGGTATTCCTTGGCTGAATTTTTTATTTGGAGGTAAAGAGAATGAAAAAGAAAAATCTATATTGGCTTGTAGAAAGTGCGGTAATGATTGCTCTTGCGGCAGTTCTGGAACTTGTTGCAAAAATGGTAATCCCTGAAATGCCTTTCGGCGGACAAGTCACAATTGTGAGTATGCTTCCCGTCGTTCTTGTGGGTTGGAAGTACGGTATCGGCAAAGGCCTTGTAACAGGCTTTGTCTATTCTCTTGTGCAAATGGCGCTTGGTGTCAAGACAATAAGTAGTCTTGTAATGCCTGCATCTGACGACTATTTAGGTAGTCTTGGCAATGTAGTTTTAATGTTCTTGCTTGACTATATTGTGGCTTATACAGTACTAGGTTTGGGTGCGTTGTATAAGAATAAAATCAAGAACAACAGTGCATCTTTAGCTATTGGTGCATTTACAGCATTACTTCTTCGTTACATATCTCACGTTGCATCAGGCTACATTCTTTATGGTGCTTGGGCAGAATGGTTCTTCACTCAGGATGGCTTCTATTCTTGGGGTGCAACAATTATGAATACGTTTAGTGGCAGTGCACTTTCTCTTGTATATTCAATAATCTATAACGGATTTTATATGGTTCCAGAAATTATAATAACAACAATTGTTGCAGTTATAATCGGTAAAATTCCGCAGATTACAAAAACAAAAGCATAAACAAAAAACTCCCTTGCAAAAAAAGCAGGGGAGTAAATTTTTGTAATTATTCATCAAATCTTCTGTCAAAACTTCGATATTGAATTGCTTCTGTAATATGCTTTGTATCAATAATCTCACAATTATCAAGGTCGGCAATAGTTCTTGCAATTCTCAGTACTTTGTCATAAGCACGTGCAGAAAGTGATAACCTTTCAAATGCGGTTTTAAGTATCAACAAAGCATTATCTGTCATAATACAGAATTTTCTTGTGCTTGATGCGTCCATTTTTGCATTACACGTAATTCTAGTACCTTCAAAACGTTTGTGCTGAATTGCACGGGCAGCCTCAACACGCTTTTTAATTTCAGCAGATGGCTCAGATTTGTGATTTCCTGAAAGATTTTCAAAATCAACAGGCGGAACATTAATGTGTATGTCAAGTCTGTCTATAAGCGGACCACTAACACGGTTTAAGTATCTTTGTGCCGCACCGTTTGAACAAGTGCAAGGACGTGTAGGATGACCGTAGTAGCCGCAAGGACAGGGATTCATTGCACAAATCATCATAACTGAACAAGGGTATTGAAATTTTGCCGCCGCACGTGAAATGCTGATTACCCCGTCTTCAATAGGCTGACGAAGTACTTCAAGTGTATTTCTTGTGAATTCAGGCAACTCATCAAGAAAAAGTACGCC
>CAYXMF010000123.1:0-4121 GCA_964465845.1 uncultured Eubacteriales bacterium
ATACTCTATGTCACCATTCACATCAGAAGAAAGCATCACAAGTTCTTATGTTAAGAACGAAAATCCTGGTGCTATCATCAATATTGTTGACGCTACAAACTTGAGCCGTAGCCTTTTCTTCACAACACAGCTTCTTGAACTTGGAATTCCTGTTGTTGTTGCACTTAACAAGGCTGATATCAACGAAAAGAAAGAAACAAAAATTGATGTTGATGCTCTCAGCAAGGCACTTAACTGTCCTGTAATTCAAACAGTTTCAACATCTGCTGACGGTCTTAAAGACGTTGTTGCAGCAGCGGTTGGCGTTATCGGTAAAGGTCAGGATGCACCTTATGTTCAGGGCAACGTTGATCTTTCGGATAAAAAATCAGTTGTTGAGGCAGATAAAAAGCGTTTCGCCTTTGTAAACGAAATTGTAAAGACAGTTGAAACACGTAAGGTTCTTACCAAGAACAGAAACTTCCAGGATAAAATCGACGATATTCTTACAAATAAATGGTTTGGACTTCCAATTTTTGCAGTTGTAATGTTCCTTGTGTTCCAGATTTCACAGGCATGGGTTGGTCCATGGATTGCAGAAATGCTTGTTGGCTGGATTGAAGGCTTCCAGGAAATCGTAGCAGGCTGGGTTGAGGGCGCAGCTCCTATTTTACAGTCATTGCTCGTTGACGGTGTTATTGGCGGTGTTGGAGCTGTTGTGGGCTTCCTTCCTCTTGTTATGGTAATGTATTTCCTTATTGCACTTCTTGAGGATTGCGGTTATATGGCACGTGCAACGGTTGTTCTTGACCCGATCTTCAAAAAGGTTGGTCTTAGTGGTAAATCTGTAATTCCTTTCGTTATCGGTACAGGTTGCGCAATCCCCGGTGTTATGGCTTGTCGTACAATCCGTAATGAGCGTGAACGCAGAGCAACTGCAATGCTTACACCATTTATGCCTTGCGGTGCTAAACTTCCTGTTATTGCACTTTTCGCAGGCGCATTCTTCCAGGATGCATCTTGGGTAGGTACTCTTATGTACTTCGTAGGTATTGCTCTTATCTTCTTCGGTGCATTACTTGTTAATAAGATTGCAGGTCATAAGGTAAGAAAATCATTCTTCATTATTGAACTTCCTGAATATAAAGTTCCTTCACTTAAGCGTGCATTCCTTTCAATGTGTTCACGTGGTTGGGCTTACATAGTAAAAGCAGGTACAATCATCCTCCTTTGCAATACAGCTGTTCAGATTATGCAGTCATTTAACTGGAACTTCCAGATGGTTGAAGAGGGCGCAGAGAGTACATCAATTCTCGCTTCAATTGCATCTCCTATTGCATATCTCATCTTCCCGGTAGTAGGTGTCCTTTCATGGCAGCTTGCTGCAGCAGCAGTTACAGGCTTTATTGCTAAAGAAAATGTTGTTGGTACTCTTGCAGTTTGCTTTGCAATCACAAATTTCATTGATACAGAAGCACTTGAAATGACAGGCGGTGCAAATGAAATTGCTGGGGCTATGGGACTTACTCAGGTTGCAGCACTTGCATACCTTATGTTTAACCTCTTTACTCCTCCTTGCTTCGCTGCTATGGGCGCTATGAACTCTGAAATCAAAGATAAAAAGTGGCTCTTCGGTGGTATTGCACTTCAGTTCGCTACAGGCTTCACAGTAGGTTACCTTGTATATCAGATTGGTACACTTATCACAACAGGCGCATTGGGCGAGGGCTTCTTCCCAGGTCTTATTGCAGTTCTTGTATTCGTAGCAATTATTGTATTCCTTTGCGTTCGTTCAAACAACAAGCTTAAAGCTGAATATGAACTTAAGAGCAAACAGACAGTTGCTACAAAATAATTTTTCCTTTAGGAGATTTTGGTATGGATAATTTTATTATAATAGCTATTCTCGCTTTAATACTTGTCGGAGCGGCGGCTTATATTATCAGAGCTAAAAAGCGCGGAGTAAAATGTGTTGGCTGTCCGTCGGGCAGTGAGTGCGGCAAAAATGCGTCAGCATGTGGCGGATGCAGTGGCTGTGCAGGCGTAAATACAGAAGAAACTTCAGAAACAGAATGCTGTTGCTGTGGTTGTTCAGATAAAAAATAATCCATACATAACTTTAAATTTGAGAGCAGAAGTCCATCTTCTGCTCTTTTCTTTTGTGTTAAATTATGGTAACATAAGCAAAAGGGGAGATTTTATGAAAAAGTACATTTCATTTTTACTTGTGTTAGCATTAATCTTAACATTATTTGGTTGTACATCAGCACCTGAAACAATTTCACTTGATGACTACAACAATTCAAACTCAAAGGATTTAACACTTTTGACAGTGGAAGATGGCTACATAGTAAACGAAAATGGCGAAAACATAGTTTTGAAAGGCATAAATCTTGGAAATTGGCTGTTGTGGGAAACCTGGATGGGATTTGTTCCCGAATATACTGAAGATTGGGCATATTATGATACACTTGAGGTATTTCTTGAAAGATTTGGCAAAGAAAAAACTGCCGAAATCGTAAAAACCTTTGAAGATAATTTTGTAACTGAAGAAGACATTGCTCAAATCGAAAAATTAGGCTTTAACTGTGTCCGCGTGCCGTTCTGGTACCGCAATTTTATGACCGAAGACCTTGAGTGGCTCACCGAAGACCATAATGACAACAGCGGGTTTCAAAGACTTGATTGGCTGATTTCTACTTGTGAAAAATACGGAATTTATGTGATTCTTGACCTGCACGGCGCACCCGGCGGTCAAAGTAAAAATCATTGCACAGGTAAGGCGGGACGTAACGAACTTTACGAAAATGAAGATATGATGAACGCTACCGTTGAACTTTGGTGTGCTATTGCAGAACGTTATAAAGATAACAAAACCGTAGCCGCTTATGACCTTCTGAATGAACCTCAAAACAACAGCGGTTATGAAAATGAAGAGTATTTTTACTCTGCCGAAAGTGAAGATGCTGTTTCACACACAAATAAAGCGTATGATACACTCTATAAAGCAATTCGTGAAATCGACAACAATCATATAATCTCTTTTGAGGGCGTGTGGTCAACAACAGTTCTTCCGAATCCTGACGAAATGGGTTACGAAAATATGCTTTATCAGTTGCATCTTTACGATAAAGATAAGGGTATGATTCGTTACCGTGTCAAAGAACTCAAAACTGCCCGTAAGGATTGGGGAGTAGCTGTAATAATAGGTGAATACAACAACGGTGAATATGAGTATTATGCTCAGAAGCAGTACGACAAAAACGACATCAGCCGAGTGAAATGGAATTATAAAACTTATAATGCAGGTGAGCAGTGGGGTATTTTCAATAAAGACGTTGAGCGTATTGACATAAAGACAGCGTCTTATGAAGATATTTTAAAATTCGTAACTGAAAACACCAAAACAGAAACATTTAATTTTAATGCAGAAGAAATGAGCAATCTTATATAGTTTCTGTTGATTATTTTGTTTTTTAATGGTATAATTTTATTTATTATACTCATTGTTAGGAGTTGGAAAAATTTGAATATTCAGGCAATCAAAAATACAATTGAAAACGGTAATGCCGTAATGGGTATTGAAATGGGCTCAACACGAATTAAAGCCGTTTTGATTGATGAAAAACATAATCCAATTGCTTCAGGTAGTCACGGTTGGGAAAATCGCCTTGAAAACGGCGTTTGGACTTACCATATGGACGATGTCTGGGCAGGACTTCAGGACGCTTACAAAAATCTTAAAGCAGAAGTAGAAGAAAAATACGGAGTAAAGCTCACAAAGCTTAAATCTATGGGCTTTTCTGCTATGATGCACGGCTATCTTCCATTTGATAAAGATGGTAAACAGCTTGCAGAGTTCAGAACTTGGAGAAATACCATCACTGAGCAGTCAGCAACAGAATTAACCGAACTTTTCAAATTTAATATTCCACAGCGTTGGAGCATTGCTCATCTTTATCAGGCAATTTTAAATGGTGAAGACCATCTTCCAAATATTGATTTCTTAACTACTCTCGAGGGTTATGTTCATTGGATGCTTACAGGTGAAAAGGTAATCGGTATCGGTGAAGCAGCAGGTATGTTCCCGATTGACAGCACAAAAAATTGCTATGATGAAAAAATGGTAGCAGATTTTGATG
>CAYXMF010000124.1:0-4015 GCA_964465845.1 uncultured Eubacteriales bacterium
TCGCCCTTTTTTGGCATATAAGTTGACATAGAACTTACCTCCGAATATTATTTTTAATTGCTCGAAGATTATAACAAAGAGGTTTTTAAATGTCAACACATTTTTTTGATTTTTTAACGAGAGAAATATAAACCTCTGTTTTTCTTTAATTTTCTCGTCATTTTATACATTTTTCTCTTTAATTATTTTCAAAAATTTTTATTTACATTTTCACAAAATCATAATACAATATTTGTAATCTTTCACAAAGGAGTTGAAAAGTGTGCAAAAGCTGTTAAGTCTTGTCCGTGCTGCAGTTGACAAATACAATATGATAGAAGACGGTGACAAAATCGGAGTATGTATTTCAGGCGGAAAAGACAGCGTAGTTATGCTTTTGTGCCTTATCAATCTTAAAATCTTTTACCCCAAGCATTTCGAGTTATGTGCAATTACTCTTGATCCACTGTTTTACGGTAATTGTGCGGATTACTCTGAAATTGAAAAAATCTGCAAAGAGCATAATATTGAATATTGTGTTAAACGAACAGAGTTATACCATATTATATTTGAAGAGAGAAAAGAGAGTAATCCCTGCAGTTTATGTGCACGAATGCGTCGTGGTCTTTTACACGATACTGCAAAAGAACTTGGTTGCAACAAGATTGCCCTCGGTCATCACCTTGATGATGCTGCTGAAACATTCATTATGAATTTATTCGGAAACGGCAGGGCTGAATGCTTCTCCCCTTTTTCGTATCTTTCAAGAAAAGATTTATATATGATTAGACCTATGATTTTTGCATACGAAACAGACATTACGAGAGTTGCGAATAAAGAAAATGTACCGATTGTAAAAAGTGAATGTCCTGCTGACGAGAAAACTAATCGTGAAGATACTAAAAATCTTATTGCAGAGTTAGAAAAGAAATACCCTGCACTCAGACAGAAGATTATTGGTGGTATGCAGAGGGGTAATATAAGCGGTTGGGGACTTGAATAAATGCAAAATGCAAAGTGCATAGTGCAAAATGTAGTGGTGATTCACGAATCGCCCGTTACACCTCATCCGTTGACTTCACCTCAAGGGGAAGGCAATATATTCTTTGACATTGATATGTTTATATGATATAATGTTTGGTAATTTGTTTTTGATTTCTTATTGGAGATGATATAGATGAAATATGTTGTTGTTTTATATGACGGAATGGCCGACTATCCTGTTCCTCAATTTGACGGCAATACACCTATGATGATGGCTAAAAAGCCTAATTTTGATAGTCTTGCTAAAAAAGGTACAGTCGGTCTTGTTAAGACTGTTCCTGACGGAATGAAGCCGGGCAGTGACGTTGCTAATATGAGTGTTATGGGCTTTGACCCATCAATTTATTACACCGGCAGAAGTCCCCTTGAGGCTGCAAGCATTGGCGTTGACCTTAAAGATACTGATGTTACACTTCGTTGCAATATCGTTACTCTTTCAGATGAAGAAAATTATGCTGACAAGACAATGGTTGACTACTGTGCTGATGATATTTCAACAGAAGAGGCTGAAAAAATCATTGCAACAGTAGAAGAACATTTCGGCAATGATATTTACAAATTCTACAGTGGTGTAAGTTACCGTCATTGTCTTGTATGGAACAACGGTACAACTGACCTTGGTAACATGACACCACCACACGATATTTCAGGCAGAGTTGTTGGCGAATACCTTTCAACAAGCGAAAATGCTACTGACCTTATCCGAATGATGAAAGAAAGCTATGATTTGCTTAAAGACCACCCTGTAAATCTTGAGAGAATCAAGAATGGTAAGCGTCCTGCAAATTCAATCTGGCTTTGGGGTGAAGGTAAAAAGCCTGCACTTTCACCATTTGAGGAATTATACGGAATTAAGGGTGCTGTAATTTCAGCGGTTGACTTGCTTAAAGGCATTGGCAAATGCGCAAAAATGGAAACACCTGAAGTAGAGGGTGCAACAGGTTATATAGACACTAATTTCGTTGGTAAAGCAGAAGCAGCTGTTGAAGCACTTAAGAATGGCTGTGACTACGCTTACATTCATATTGAAGCTCCTGACGAATGCGGTCACAGACGTGAGCCTGAAAATAAGGTTCGTGCTATCGAGATTATTGACGAGCAAGTACTTCCAATTGTACTTGACGGATTAAAGGATTATGATGATTACAAGATTATGATTCTTCCTGACCATCCAACACCAATTGTTACTGCAACACACGCATCTGACCCTGTTCCTTTTATGATTTATCATAAGAATAATGAGGCAAACGGCGTTGATACTATCAATGAAGAAAGTGCAAAATTTACAGGTGTTTTTGTTGAAAGCGGCGTAGCACTTATGAAGAAATTTTTGGAGGACTGAAAAATGAGTTATAACAGAGATACAATTTGCGTTCAGGGTGCATATAAACCCAAGAACGGTGAACCAAGGGTACTCCCGATTGTGCAGAGTACAACATTTAAATATGATACAAGTGAAGCAATGGCAAAGCTTTTTGACTTAGAGCCTGGCTATATGTACACTCGTCTTGCAAACCCAACGAGCGATGCAGTAGCACAGAAAATTGCAATGCTTGAGGGCGGTGTTGCAGGCGTACTCACCTCTTCAGGTCAGGCTGCAAACTTCTTCTCACTCATCAACATTATGGGTGCAGGCGACCACTTTGTTTCTGCTGCTACAATCTACGGCGGAACATTCAACCTTTTCAATGTTACAATGAGAAAGTTAGGTATTGACGTTACATTCGTTGACCCAAATGCAAGCGAAGAAGAAATTCAGGCTTGTTTCAAGCCTAACACAAAGGCTCTTTTCGGTGAAACTATTGCAAATCCATCACTTGATGTTCTTGATATTGAGAAATTTGCAAAGATTGCACATGCCAACGGTGTTCCGCTTATTATTGACAACACATTCCCTACACCTATCAACTGCCGTCCATTTGAATTCGGCGCTGATATTGTTACTCATTCCACAACAAAGTATATGGAAGGTCACGCAAACATCGTCGGCGGTGCAGTTATTGACAGCGGTAACTTTGATTGGGAACAGAACGACAAATTCCCAGGACTTACACAGCCTGACGAAAGCTATCACGGTGCTATTTATACAAAGGATTTCGGCAAAGCAGGTTATATCACAAAGATTGTTGCTCAGCTTCTTCGTGACTATGGCTCAACTCCTGCTCCACAAAATTCATTCTATCTCAATGTTGGACTTGAAACACTTCATCTTCGTATGGAAAGACATTGCAGTAATGCTCTTGCAGTTGCAAAATACCTTGAAGCTAATGATAAGATTACTTGGGTTAACTACCCTGCTCTTCCGGGAAACAAATATTATGACCTTGTTCAGAAATATATGCCAAACGGCACTTGTGGTGTTGTTTCATTCGGCGTTAAAGGTGGCAGAGCCGCTGCAGAGAAGTTTATGAACTCGTTAAAACTTGCAGCAGTTGTTACTCACGTTGCAGATGCAAGAACTTGTGTTCTTCACCCCGCATCTTCAACTCACAGACAGTTGAGTGACCAGGAACTCGTTGAATGTGGCGTTTCACCTGACCTTATCAGATTCTCAGTTGGTATTGAAAATATTGACGATATTATTGCTGATATTGAGCAGGCACTCGCACAGATATAAAAATTAACGGCAATCCTCACGGATTGCCGTTTTTTAGTTTTATGTATTTTATGGTTTTGCGGGTCTTGCCGGTTTATAACTGCAAGTACCACAGATACGGTCACCTGCATCGCCTGCTGCTGTTACAATGTAGCCGTCCTTGTTAAGTCCTGTCGGAATATACTGTGCTGCATAAATTTGAACATCAGGATGCTTCTCATAAAGCAATTTAACACCAACGTCAGAAGCAAAGATACACATAACCTTAATGTTTGTGCATCCCTCTTTTTTAAGGTAATCAATAGATGCGTCAACGCTACCGCCAGTAGCAAGTGCAGGGTCAACAATGACAACCGGTCCCTTTGTTATATCAACAGGCATTTTGTAGTAATAAGT
>CAYXMF010000125.1:0-4008 GCA_964465845.1 uncultured Eubacteriales bacterium
GAATGTGTATGTTTAATTGAAAGGAAGTAATATTATGGGATTATTTGATATTTTTAAAAAGAAAGAGCCATTAACTGACGAACAAATGAAACTGGATTACTTGTGGGAAATGTGGCGTCAGGAACAAATTGGCGAGCCTTACAACGCTCTTATGACTTACTATAACGAAATGAACAACGGCGGTCATACAAGATTTTTTCTTAATATTGCCTATTGGGGCAGCGTTGAAAAGGCCGTAACCAACCTCTGCAAAGACTTGCCCGATGTACTTAAAGAAAATCTTCAGACTGCATATTCACATTATCTTGTACTTATCAATGAAGAAAATGAAGAAACCGAAAAGAAAATTTACGAATGTGATACGGTTTTTCATGACAACGAACATCTTCTTGCAGACATGTTCCAGCAATATGCAAACGAAACAATAGAAGCTTAAAATTCAGGGTGACAGATATGTTTGAGATTAAAAATAAAGAATTTTATATGGACGGTAAACCATTCAAAATTTATTCAGGAGCGATGCACTATTTCCGCACATTACCTGAATACTGGGAGGACCGACTTACAAAGTTAAAACTTGCAGGCTTTAATACAGTAGAAACATATACTTGTTGGAATTTACACGAGCCACGTCCTAATGAATTCCATTTTGACGGTATTCTTGACATTGAACGTTTTATAAAAACTGCGCAAAAGGTTGGACTTTATTGCATTGTGCGTCCAGGCCCTTATATTTGTGCTGAATGGGATTTCGGCGGACTTCCCGCATGGTTACTTAAAGACAAAAATATGCAAATCCGTTGTATGTACCCTGATTTTCTCACTTGTATTGAGCGTTATTACAAAGAACTCCTCGGCAGACTTCGTCCACTTTTACAGTCAAACGGTGGAAATATTATTGCTATGCAGGTTGAGAATGAGTACGGCTCATACGGTAACGATAAAGAATACCTTAAATTCGTTGAAGATTTGACAAGGAACTGTGGAGTTGATGTTCCTCTTTTCACATCTGACGGAAACTGGAAAAATATGATTTCAGGTGGCTCATTGCCACATATTTATAAAGTTCTCAACTTTGGGTCCCGTGCAAAAACTGCTTTTAACTGCTTAAAGGATTTCGAGAATGACGGGCCAAATATGTGCGGCGAATTCTGGTGTGGTTGGTTTGACCATTGGCGTGACAAACATCATACAAGAAAAGCCGACTCCGTTGTTAAAGAAGTTAAAGAATTCCTTGACTGTGGAGCAAGCTTTAATTTCTATATGTTCCACGGCGGTACAAACTTCGGCTTTAATGCAGGTGCAAACCAAAATCCTGCCTGCCCTTATGAGCCTACAATCACAAGCTATGACTATTGTGCTTTGCTTAATGAATATGGTGACTATACCCCTGCTTATCACGCAGTCCGTGAGTTGTTACATAAGCATCAGGGATTGGAAATGAAAGAATTACCGCCATCGCCTGAACTTCAGACAATCGGCACCGTAGAACTTACCGAATCGGCAGGACTTTTTGAAAATCTTAACGTAATCGGTGAAGAACACAAAGTTCCCGTACCTGAAAGTATGGAGTATTTTGGCCAGAATTTCGGTATGATTTACTATGAAACAGTAATCCGCGGTCATTACGACCCGATTCCGCTGATGATCAGAAATGTTCACGACTTCGGCTTTGTTTATGTTGATGACAAGTACAAGAAATTTATTGACCGCACAATCTACACCAAGTCAGGCAAAATTTCACTTGGCTCACTTTTCAAAAAGGTTTCAAAGGACAGCAACGATACTGCTACTGTTTATATTGGTGCTGTCAACGGCGAGAAGAAAATCGGCTTACTTGTTGATACAATGGGCAGAGTTAATTACGGCGAAAAGATGATGGACAGAAAAGGATTTTCTGACATCTACATTGCAAATCAGCGTCAGATGGGCTACAAGGTATGGACATTACCGCTTGATAACCTTGATAAACTTACATACAAGCCTGTTGAAAAGTTTGACAAAGATAAAGGCGCTATGTTCTTTAAGGGAACATTTAAGGCAAATTCAAAGGCTGACTGCTTTGTGCATCTCGACGGTTTTGAGAAAGGCTACGTGTGGATTAATGGCTTCAACCTTGGTAGATATTGGAATGTAGGACCTCAAAAATCGCTTTACCTTCCTGGCGCGCTTCTTAAGGAAGAGAACGAAATTGTTGTTCTTGAAACTTTAGGTATGAAAAAGCCTGAAATTACAATTACAAATAAACACGATTTAGGGTAACAAAAAATCCGACCAAATGGTCGGATTTTTTAATGCAGAATGCAAAGTGCAAAATGCAGAATTGTAGGGGACGATGCCCACATCGTCCCGTGAAAATATTTAATTATTTCAAGAATTCATATTCAAATAATATTGGCACAATTTCACTATTATAATAATCTTTCACTTTCTGTTTTAATGATTTTAATGCACCATTAAGTTCGGGATAATCAGGTTTATTCTCTCCCGTTTCTTCATCGTGAGTAAATGTATTAAGTTCTGCAAAAATTTGATAAATTCCATAAGTTAGTTTATCATTATAATTTTGGGTTTTCTTTGCCCACCTTAATATAGTTTCCCATATATCAAAAAGTTCTTTTTCCTTAACAGAAACATCAAGATTTTGCAATTCTAAACTTGCCAATGTATCACCATTTGTAGTATCAAGGCATAATTCATTTCTATAAAAACGATTGTCAGTACCTATAAAACTTCTCATATGATTTTGCATTTCAAAGCAAGTGAACACAAGACACTTTAATAGATATTGCTTTAACTTTCCATTTTCAACATCCAGAAAAAATCGGTCTGAACCATCTCCCGATTTCATAATTCTTGCTCTTTCTGTCCATTCCCTATTATATGTTATATACCTACTTGCACAAAACATCGGTAATTTTTCAAGATAATTGTCTTTTCGCAAGAAAAATCCATGACCATCATATCTACCACAAATCGTAATGCCAGAGTTTAAATCAGGATTATCAAAGCCAGTCCCATTACAAATCAAAAATCCTATTATATTTTCATTAAAGCGTTTTTGCACACAATTCTTTTTTGCCAAATATTCTGTACCATTTAAATTACAGGAAATGCCATCTATTTTGTCGTCAAAAACTCTATTATCAAAATATTTTTCACTTATGATTGCATTAACTTTTTTAATCGGTAGTTCTCGAACATAACCTATTTGATTGTCTTTGTTTATATTGTACCCCTTCAAAGTAAATTCTTCAATATTTCCTTTCTTATTTCCCCATAAAATACATGAAATACAAGCATCAATATTAGTGTGAAAAAATCTTCTGTTAAAAGCAAATCCATCAATAAATTCTTTATCAATCAAATGCTGTGCTTTCCAATATTTAATTGGTGAATAGACTATATAGCTATCCGTAGGTTGCCTTAAATAATATCTAAAGGCTGACCAAATAAAAGCATTTCCTAAATCATTTGAAATTTTACCTTTATTTTCTTTTTTCATTTCAGACACTACAAAACTTTTTTTCCACGCACCTTTTACTGTAGTAGTACCATTTGCTTCAGCATAAGGTGGATTCTCAAAAAGAATAATGGTACAGTTCGGGTTATCAATATACTGTTTAATTACCGGGTTATTTATATATTCTTCCGACAACGCATCTGCACCACGGACAAGCCCCATATTAAATGTATCTTCTTTTTCTGTTGGTGGAATTATATAACGAACTTTACTACCCAACAATTCAAGTAATACTTTATATTCATAATATTCAATAGTTGATACAATACAATGAGAAAGCTCTTCATCCGTCAATCGCTTTTCAAGATTTCCCGTTCCTGCACAACGATCTAAAATAATGTAATCGTTACCTTGTGGCACTCTTGCGATTGCTTTTCTAACCAATTCAATGGATTTATCTACATAAGGTTCTGGGGTGTAAAAAGCGCCCAAATTTTTCTTTTGAAGAGTATCATTTAATTTGTCCATAAGATATTGAAAACGAA
>CAYXMF010000126.1:0-3975 GCA_964465845.1 uncultured Eubacteriales bacterium
TTGTCGGGTGTGTCGTTGTAAATTTCCATTGAATTATACATATAGAATTTGCCGTCAAGTTCAATAACACTTGGTGCCCAAAAAGAATTCAAGCCCTCAACGGTCATAACCACGCCGTAGTATTCCCAACCGTCGAAAAGATTATCTGAGTGGTAAGCATAAATTGCATCATGACCTGTCACGTAAATGTAATATCTGCCGTTGCTCTTTAAAATATATGGGTCGGCTTGTCCCACATAATGTGTTTTATCAACTTTTAATAAATGCATATATAGTCCTCCGAATGCAATATTAATTACATAGAATTATATAATGATACGGTAAATATTTCAAGAGAAAAACTATAAGATTTCCACATATTTCTTTAACATAATTTGGAGTATTAACAAGCATTTAAACCTCTGTTATACTGTGTATGCATATATGCAAAAATTATCTCGCTGATAATTGTAATTAAATTCAATCAGCGATTACTAACGAGGTGACTAATGAAAAGATTAGGAACAATTTTATTAACATTAATTATAACTTTATCAATGCTTATAATACCCATAAACTCATACGGCGCAACAACCACATCACAGGCGGGAATAGTTTCTGTTTCAAGCGGTACACTCAATGTAAGAAAAACTGCGTCAACGAGTAGTACGGTGCTGACATCACTTAGTAAAGGCTCATATATAACTCTGATTTCACAGTCGGGGAATTGGTACTATGTTGAATATGCAGACGGTAAATACGGTTATTGCTATAAGGATTATATAAAACTTGATTCAGGCAAAACCGCAACCGTCAGTACACAATCCACAGCCTTGAATGTGCGAAGCGGTGCAGGTGCATCATATTCTATAAAGGGTACAATTCCGAAAGGTGAGGTAGTAATAATTCTTTCAACCTCAAATGGTTGGAGTAAAATCCTTTATGATGGTGTTAAAACAGGCTACGTAAGCAGTCAGTATTTGTCAACATCTGCAACTTCAACAAACTATTCAAAAGTGTCGTTGAACGTGCCAAGTTTTAAACAGACCGACTCCCGTTGGGCAAGCGTTCAGATTGGTACATCGGGTAAAACTATTTCTCAAATCGGTTGTACAACCACTGCAATTGCTATGATGGAATCTTACCGTACAGGTACAACTATTTACCCTGATGCAATGTCTAAAAAGTTGAGTTATTCTTCATCAGGTAATGTTTATTGGCCAAGCAATTATACTGTAGTAACAAGCAGTAGTGGATATTTAAGTAAAATTTATGAAAAACTTAAAGAGGGTAAACCTGTGTTGTTCGGTGCCAAAAAATCTTCTGGAACTCAGCATTGGGTCGTGATAACGGGATTTACAGGAGGAAGCTCAATTTCAGCATCAAACTTCACTATAAACGATCCCGGCTCAAATTCACGAACAACTCTTCAACAACTTTTAAATGAGTACCCAACATTCTATAAATACTTTTATTATTAGTAAGCAAACCGTGCGTCCACTAATGATGCACGGTTTATTCCCGCTTTATAGACAGTTTTTTACCAAGTGTCCTATATCTCAAATTTTGTTGAAATCTAAAACATTGTGTAATATAATAAACAGTGTGTTAATAAGTTTTTGGTAGGAGGAGCAGGATGAGAAAGTTATTATCATTAATTATTTCTCTCATAATTTTATTTATGTCTGTAGCTGATGGCGTTGTTGCATTTGCAGGTGAGCCTGATGATAACGGACTTAACACCTTTGCCGAAAATTTGATTGATATGATTCGTGCATACGATGAATCCTTTGATGTGAACTCTGATACCAGCGCTTCTGTTGTACAGTTTTATAGTAGTGAAACACTTGATGAAAGCATTTATTCTAACATTCCCTCAAATGCGTTTGAAACAAAGAGGCTTATCGTTAAATCAAGTAAAAAAATCGATTATTATGGTGCGTCAGATTGTGTTAGTGGATATAACGATTTATACATATTACAGTATGATACTGAAGCATTAGCAAAAAATGCATACAAATATTATCTTGAATGTGATTATATTGAATATGTTGAGCCTGACCTTATAGTTTCAGCACAAGTTGAAGTTGATGAATATATTGGCGAGATTACAGATGATATTGCTACAGAGTTCGACGAAGCAACGGCTGAAGCAATTGAGTGGTTGTCAAATAAAATAGGCTTTTCAGATATTAAAGACGAACTTGCAGAACAAATTGAAGACGATTATGTTCTTGTTGCAGTTTTAGATAGTGGTGTTGATTTTGATCACGAATTTCTTGAAGGCAGACTTGTTGAAAATAATATAAATCTTAGCACATCGGGTGCGTCTGACAGTTGTGAAGACGATTACGGACACGGCACACATGTTGCCGGTATTATTGCAAACAATACTTTAAGTAATGTTTATATTGAGCCATATAAAGTTCTCAATAGAGAAGGAACAGGCTCGTTGAGTACAATTGCACTTGCAGTTGATATGGCAGTAGCAGACGGTGCTGATATTATTAATATGAGTCTTTCTGCAAACGGTGAAAGTAAGCGTATGACAGAAGCTGTTGACAATGCAGTTGCTAATGATGTTAATGTTGTCGTTGCTGCGGGAAACAGCAGTACGGATTTAGACGATAAATACATTTCTCCCGCTTCAATTGAATCTGCAATTACAGTTAGTGCAACGGATAAATATAATAATTTAGCCAGTTTTTCAAATTATAATGGAACTATTGATATTGCAGCACCGGGCGTGGATATAGAGAGCAGCTATTTGAATAATTCTTATATATCATTAAGTGGTACTTCAATGGCCGCACCCCAAGTTGTAGCAGGTCTTGCAATTATTCAGACTGTATTTAAAGATAAACCCGCAATTGAATGTGAAGAAATGATTAAAGAATATGCTACTGTTGTATTTGAAAATGAAGGTGAAAATCATTTCGGTGCAGGTATTCTTTGCCTTAAGTATTTGTTAGATGGTAAGCCGAAAACTTCAGATCCTGTTTTTAATGTTGATAGTTGTACATTCGCAAACAGCTTTACACTCACAATTACTTGTCCCGACGAAAACTCAACAATTCTTTATGTTATAAATGATGAAGAAAATTTTTATTTTAATTTGTTAACAGCTGAAAAATATACTTCGTCAATTCGTGTTTCACTTGATACAACGATTTATGCTATTGCAGTTTCAGACGGTAAAAGCATCAGTAATGTTGTAAAAAAGGAATATATAAGAGCAAACGAAACTGAAGCGGATTTATATGATATTTCTCGTACAGGATATATTGAGGCATATTTTGGTGAAGAAACTGATTTGGTAATTCCAAATAAAATTCAAAATATTACTGTAAAGGGTATTTATTCAGGCGCTTTCAAGGGAAATGATAAAATTCATTCAGTGACATTGCCGAGTACGGCTACAAGAATCTTTAATGAAGCATTTATGAATTGCACTGCACTTGAAACTGTTTCAGGTAGTGGAATTACTCAAGTTGAAAAGAATGCTTTTTCTAATAGTAGTTTGAAAAATTTCCCGTTTGAGCAACTTACAAGTGTTGCTGCCAATGCATTTGAAAACTGTCAAAATCTCCAAAATGTTAATCTTCCAAAAGCAACAACGGTTGGAGCAAGTGCCTTTAAAAATGCGAAAGGATTCTCAAAACTTAACTGTGAATCACTAACTTCAATCGGTTCATACGCATTCAGTGGTACAGATGTTGAAGAAGTAAGCATCCCTAATATTACATCACTCGGTACTTATATTTTCTATGGTTGTGATAATCTTACTAAAGCATCACTTCCAAACGTAAAATCAATTACCACAAGTACTTTCCAGGACTGTGTTAACTTAACTGAATTTGATTTTACGAATATTGAAAGTGTAGGAACAAATGGTTTCCGAAATACAGGCTTTGATGTTGTATATTGTGAGAATTTGAAAACTATATCAAATTATGCTTTTTCAGAGTGTCAAAATCTTTCAATTGTAATACTGCC
>CAYXMF010000127.1:0-3901 GCA_964465845.1 uncultured Eubacteriales bacterium
CCGCAAGCGGTCCCCCTCCCTCGTCAGAGGGAGGAAAAATAATGCTATTTAATCAATTCGACAAACTCAAATTTATCAAACAAAAAGGGCGATTAAAAATCACCCGTAATAAAAATTATTTTGTTATATATGTTAATAATGAATCTTTTTCATTTTCAACTTTTCCGTCAATTACGGCGATGAGGCATTTTTGTAATGCTTCGCCGATTTTTTTGCCTTCAAATCCGAGTTTTATTAAATCATTACCGTCGATTTCAAGATGCTTTATTGAGAAACACTCTTTTTCGTTAATTATTTCATCAATCATTTCGCGGGTTTCTTTATAAAAATCTTCACCACGAAAATATTCGGGCTTTTGTGCGGAATTATCACAATACTTGATTTCAATTAAGTCATAAATTAAATCAACACCTATTTGTGACATAATCTTTTTAAGCCTTTTACGGTCAGGTTTTGTCATATCATTGACCATTATAGGACTATCGTGGAATTTAACAAGTGTTACAACTTTATTTTTCGTATCGTTATCAAAACGAAGTCTTGTCATAATTTGTTCTGTCATTTCTGCACTCTTTTTTGGGTGAGAATAATAGTGCTGTTCGCCGTTTTCGTCAAAATGAGCAACACTCGGTTTCCCTATATCGTGGAAGAAAAGTGCAAGGCGGATTATAGGGTTTGGATTGCTCTTTTCAACAGCTTTAAGAGTATGAGTATAAACATCGTAACAATGATGACGGTTTTTCTGCTCAAAGCCGACGCATTCGCTGATTTCGGGAATAAATACGCTGACAACATCAGAAAATTCCTGCAAAACATTATACGCATTTTTACCGCAAATCAGTTTTACAAATTCCTCACGAATTCTTTCAGCAGAAATATTCTTAAGCAATTCACGGCATTTGTGGATTGCTTTTCTTGTTTCGGTTTCGATTTCAAAACCTAAAACCGCAGAAAATCGCATAGCACGAAGAATTCTTAATGCATCTTCACAAAATCTTGTTTCAGCGTTGCCTATGCAACGAATAAGTTTATTGTTTATATCGTCAATTCCGCCAACAAGGTCGCAAAAACCGTTGTCAAAATCAAATGCAATTCCGTTCATTGTGAAATCACGGCGCACAACATCATCTGCCAGCGATTTTGAAAATACAACGCTGTCAGGGTGGCGGTTGTCAGAGTAAGTTCCCTCACTTCTGTATGTGGTTATTTCAATAGGTTCATTATCAATCAGCACCGTAACCGTGCCGTGCTTTATGCCTGTTTCAATAACGCGAAAATCCGTAAAAACCTGTTTAACCTGTTCGGGTGTTGCGTTTGTGGTTATGTCAATGTCGCCTATAGGCAAATCCATAATGTAATCGCGAACACTTCCGCCGATTAAAAACGCCTCAAAACCCTTTGACTTAAGAATTTCAACGGCAATTTTTGAGGCAGGTTTAAAATTATTTGTTCCGTTCATTTGATGCTGTCTCTAACGCCTGAGCCAACTGGTCGGGACAAGAGGTGGTCTTAAATCCGCATTTCATACCTTTGAGAAGAGCGATTACCTCTTCAGCAGGTCTGCCTTCAACAAGAGCACCGATTCCTTTAAGATTTCCGTTGCATCCGCCGAAAAAGGATACATTTTTAACTATTCCATTGTCGATTTCAAAATCAATCTGACGTGCGCAAGTGCCACGTGTTTTATATGTGTGTGTCATATTATTTTACCTCATAAATTTTATTTGATAGTGTAACTAATTCTTCCATTGTAAGGGCTTCTGCTCGTGCAGTAGGTGAAAGACCTGCATTTTCAACGGCAAGAGAAATTTTTTCTTTTTCTATTCCCATTCCGCTTGAAAGTGAGTTGAGAATTGTTTTTCTTCTCTGTGCAAAAGCAGATTTAACCATTTTGAAGAAAAGTGATTCGTCTTTTACATCGTAGTTGCCTTTTTTAGTTAAATCAAGCCCGATAACACAACTGTCAACTTTTGGACTCGGGAAGAATGAGCCACGTGAAACATCAAAAAGCTTTTTGGCCTCTGCATAATAATTGACTGCAACTGTCACCGCACCGCTCTCACGTGAGCCAACCTTTGCGCAAAGTCGGTCGCCCGCCTCTTTCTGCACCATAACGATGATTTTGTTAAATGGCAACTTTTCTTCAAGAAGTCGCATAATTACGGGGGAGGTAATATAGTAAGGGAGATTTGCACACACAAAAACTTCCATACCCTCAAAATGCTCTTCTATAACCTGTTGTAGGTCAATTTTAAGGATGTCCCCGTTAATTAGTGTAAGATTTTCATATCCCGAAAGCGTGTCTTCAAGTACAGGAAAAAGTCTTGTGTCAAGCTCAACACATACAACTTTTTCACAGCGTTCAAGCAGTTCTTTTGTAAGAACGCCTACACCCGCACCAATTTCAAGAACACCAATAGGTTTATCTGTGCTTTCTCTTACGGCTTCTGCCATTCTCGGACAAACCGTAGGATTAACAAGAAAGTTTTGTCCTAACCCTTTTGAAAATGTAACTGAATGCTCACCCATAACCTTTTTTATAACAGAAAGGTCAGTGAGCGTATAGTTCTTTTTATCTGACATATTTGTTCTTTACCTTACCTAAAATCTTCATACCCTCAACTATTTTTTCTTTTGAAGGTGTTGAGAAGTTCATTCTGAAACAGTTGGTTTCCTCATCATTAATCATAAATGCAGTACCCGGAACAACTGCAACCTTGTTTGCAATACACTCTTTTACAAATTCCAGCATCGGGACATTTTCGGGCAACTCGCACCAGACGAAAAGTCCGCCTTCAGGACGTACATATTTTACGAAATCACCTAATTCGCTGTCGATTAAATCACACATAAGATTTAATTTTTCGCGATAGATGTTGCGGATTTTTTCAATATGAGCATCAACATCATTCTGTTCCATCCACTTGTCAACAAGCATCTGTGAAAATACAGGTGTGTGAACGTCTGCAGCTTGCTTGCCAACGGTCATTTTTGCAATAATCGGTGACGGTGCAACTATGTAACCAACACGAATACCGGGAGCCAAAAGTTTTGAGAATGAGCCGGCGTAAATAACAATTCCGTCTTCGTCCATACTCTTGATTGAAGGTACGTCTTCACCTGAAACTCGTAAATCTCCGTAAGGGTTGTCCTCTAAAATCAATAAGCCGTATTTTTTAGCAAGCTCATAAACCGCTTTGCGCTTTTCAAGGCTCATTGTAGCGCCTGACGGATTCTGAAAGTTCGGAATGGTATAAATAAATCTTGGATTTGTAGCGTTTTTAATAGCATTTTCTAATTCCTCAATGTTCATTCCGTCTGCCTCAACGGGTACGCCTGACAACTTGCAACCATATGAACGGAAACAGTTAAGTGAGCCGATAAATGACGGACATTCACAAATTATAGTATCTCCAAAATCGCAAAGTGCTTTTGTGGCTAAATCCATAACCTGTTGAGCGCCTGATGTTATAATAAGTGAGTCGAAATCTTTACCGATATTGTATTTGTCTTTTGCAAATTTTGTTAATCTTTCAATGAGTGGCTTGTAACCTTCCGTAACGCCGTATTGTAATGCGGTAACAGGTGAGTTTTCGAAAATTTCAGCAGAAATTTGCTTGACTTCATCTATTGGAAAAGCGGCTTCGTCGGGATTGCCTGCCGCGAAAGGAATAACAGCAGGGTCCTGTGTTGCTTTCAAAATTTCACGGATTGCAGAGGGCTGAAGTCCCGATATTCTTTTAGAAAAATAGTAGTCCATTTGTGTCACCTTCAAAAAATATATAAATAATTTTATCACAACATATAAAGCATTTCAAGAGTGACTAGAATTATATGTTTAGATGTTGCACAACCTGTTCATTTGTGTTAAAATTATTATAGTATAAAGATGCGGAGAAAG
>CAYXMF010000128.1:0-3867 GCA_964465845.1 uncultured Eubacteriales bacterium
GGTGCTCCCGGTGAAGAATGGGAAGTAAGTCTTGAATTAAAGCTTATTGCAGACGTTGGTCTTTTAGGATTCCCCAATGTTGGTAAATCTTCATTCATTTCGGTTGTAAGTCAGGCAAAGCCACTTGTTGGTGATTATCACTTCACAACAATCATCCCCGTATTAGGCGTTGTATCAATGGGACCTGAAAAAAGCTTTGTTATGGCTGACATTCCGGGACTTATTGAGGGTGCAGCTGAAGGTATTGGCTTAGGCCACGAATTCTTGCGTCACGTAGAGCGTTGCAGAATGCTTGTTCACATTGTTGACGTTGCAGGTAGCGAGGGTAGAAATCCAATTGAAGATTTTGAGGCTATTAATGCTGAACTTGAAAAATTCAATCCCGAACTTGCAAAGTGTCCGCAAATCGTGGCAGGTAATAAAATCGACCTTGCTACTGACGAGCAATTGGCTGAATTCAGAGAGTATATTGAGTCCCGTGGCTACGAATACTATGAAATGGTAGCACCAATTCAGCACGGCACTCAGGAAGTTATAAATGCAGTTGCACGTATGCTTGACACACTCCCACCCGTCAAGCAATATGAACGTGAAGAAATTCCGATGGAAATCATCGAAAAGAAATCCGCTGACGGATTTACCGTTACCGTCCAAGACGGTGTTTACATTGTTGAGGCTGACTGGATTTACAGAATCCTTTGCAAGACAGACCTTGATGACTACGAGTCACTTCAGTATTTCCAGAGAGTTATTCAGGAACGTGGCGTAATTCAGGCACTTATTGACAAGGGAATTACCGAAGGCGATACAGTAAGCATTTATGACCTTGAATTTGATTATGTTCCGTAAGGATTTTAGCTATGAAATTATATAATAAAGATGTAAATCCGGACACACTAAGTCCGTTAACACTTGCATTTATAGGTGATGCGGTATTTTCACTCTATATTCGTGAAATGCTGGTTTGCGATGCAAACCGTCCCGTTGGCAAGTTACATAAGCTTTCAATTCAATGGGTAAAGGCAGAGGCGCAAAGCAAGGGAATGCACACAATTCTCCCCTTGCTTACAGAAAAGGAAACTGAAGTTTTTAAGCGTGGCAGAAATGCTCACACCTCACACACTCCCAAGAATCAAAGCGGATGTGACTATCATTATGCAACGGGCTTTGAATCACTTGTAGGCTATTTGTATCTTAAAAATGAAGAAGAAAGATTAAAGTTTCTGCTTAATGAAGTCATCTCTCATATTGGGATTGATGATAGTGAAATCAAAACTTAAAGAATTTTTATCTGATACTTTTATATTCATTGCAGGCGGAGTTGCATATTCAGTTGCCATTAACTGTTTCCTCTCCCGAAACAACATTTTAAATGGTGGATTTACGGGAATCGCAACAATTCTCAATTATCTTTTGGATTTGCCCATAGGAATAACTGTTTTTGTGATGAACATTCCCGTTTTTATTGTTGCATTCAAAAAACTGGGTGCAAAATTTGTATTGCGAACGGTCTGGGCAACGCTTATTTCATCAACTCTTATTGATATTGGAATTATTTTGCCTGTTTATAAAAATGATTTGTTACTCTCTTCCCTTTTCGGCGGAGCGCTTGTGGGAATATCTTTAGGAATAATTTTTGTCCGCAACGCTACAACGGGCGGTGTTGACATTATTGCAAAGCTCATTCAGTTAAATCATCCCCACATTTCAATAGGTAAATCAATTCTGATTTTTGACGCAATCATTGTTATACTCGGCGGAATTGTTTACGGCAATTTTGAGTCCATGCTTTATGCATCAGTGGTAATTTTCGTCAGCGCTCAGGTGCTTGACTATATAATCTACGGTGTCAGCCGTGGCGCTATGATTATGATTATCACAGAAAAAAGTGACGAAATCCGCAATATGATTATCAATGATTTTAAACGCGGTGTAACCGTATTAAAAGGTCAGGGCGGGTATTCGGGAACAGAGCGGAACGTTCTGCTTTGTGCCTGTTATGATAACCAGACGCAAAAATTTATTAAGAAAATAAAATCAACCGATGAAAAAGCATTTTTTATTGTGACACAGTCAAAGCAGATTCTCGGTGAAGGATTTAGAAATAATATTTAGAGGTAGTTATGGCTAAGAAACAAAACATTCGAAATTTTTCAATTATTGCTCACATTGACCACGGTAAGTCCACCCTTGCTGACAGACTTTTAGAGCTTACTGAAACTGTTGCAAAGCGTGATATGACCGAGCAGTTACTTGATAATATGGACCTTGAACGTGAACGTGGTATTACAATCAAGGCT
Organism: uncultured Eubacteriales bacterium; assembly: GCA_964465845.1. Classification (GTDB taxonomy): domain Bacteria; phylum Bacillota; class Clostridia; order Oscillospirales; family Acutalibacteraceae; genus Fimenecus. Next base: position 2,301 of record CAYXMF010000128.1, read on the forward strand.
CACGCTGTGAAACTTGATTACAAGGCACAAGACGGTAATACTTACGAGCTTAACTTAATTGACACCCCAGGTCACGTGGACTTTAACTATGAAGTTTCCCGTTCTCTTGCAGCTTGTGAGGGTGCTGTGCTTATTATTGACGCTTCCCAAGGTGTTGAAGCGCAGACACTTGCAAATACATATTTGGCTCTTGACCATGATTTAGAGCTTGTACCCGTAATCAATAAAATTGACTTGCCTGCCGCTGACCCTGACAGAGTTGCAAATGAGGTTGAAGAAGTAATTGGTCTTCCTTGCGACGAGGCGCCACGAGTTTCTGCAAAGACAGGTGAGAATATAGGTGCTGTTCTTGAGAGTATCGTTTCTCTTGTGCCACCACCTGAAAATAATGATGAAAAGCCGCTTCGTGCTCTTGTTTTTGACTCAGTTTATGACAGTTACAAAGGTGTTATCGTTTATGTTCGTATTATGGACGGTAAAATCAAGCCCGGCGACACAATGAGAATGATGGCAACAGGTGCGGAGTTCACAGTTGTTGAGGTTGGTTATATGCGTCCAAACGCTATGGAACCACAGAAAGAGCTCACATCAGGTGAAGTTGGTTATATTACTGCATCTATCAAGACTGTTAGCGATGCGCGAGTTGGTGACACCGTTACAACTGCCGAAAACCCTGCTGACGAGGCACTTGCTGGTTACAGAAAGGTAAATCCCATGGTTTTCTGCGGTGTTTACCCTGCTGACGGTGCTGACTATGAAAATTTACGTGAAGCACTTGAAAAGTTGCAATTAAATGATGCTGCACTTTCATTCGAGCCTGAAACATCGGGTGCATTGGGATTTGGTTTCCGTTGCGGATTTTTAGGACTTTTGCACCTTGAAATTATTCAGGAAAGACTTGAACGCGAATACAATCTTGACCTGGTTACAACAATTCCAAGTGTTATTTATAAAGTTCATCTTACAAACGGTGAGATTATTGAAATCGACAATCCAAGCCACTACCCTGACCCTGCAGTTATTGACTACTGCGAAGAGCCCACAGTTGAGGCACATATTTATGCTCCGCCTGAATACATTGGCTCAATTATGAACTTGTGTCAGGACAGACGTGGTGTTTATGTAAATACTACTCATCTCGCCAGTGATCGTGTTGATTTGCATTATATTTTGCCACTTAACGAGATTATTTACGATTTCTTCGATGTACTTAAATCACGTACCCGTGGTTATGCATCATTCGACTATGAAATGAGTGATTATCAGCGTTCAAGCATTATCAAACTTGACGTACTTCTCAACGGTGATGTTATTGATGCTCTTTCATTTATGATTCACAGCGAAAAAGCTTATGCAAAAGCTCGCAGAATTGCTGAAAAGCTTAAAGATAATATTCCACGCCAGATGTTTGAAATCCCAATTCAGATGGCAATCGGTGGCAAGGTTATTGCCCGTGAAACCGTTAAGGCTATGAGAAAAGACGTTCTTGCAAAATGCTACGGCGGTGACATTACCCGTAAAAAGAAATTGCTTGAAAAACAGAAGGAAGGTAAAAAGCGCATGCGCC
>CAYXMF010000129.1:0-3780 GCA_964465845.1 uncultured Eubacteriales bacterium
CTTGTTTTCACATCGGGTCAAATCGCAATTAACCCCGAAACAAGCGAGGTTGAAGCAACCACAATCGAGGGACAGACAAAACAGGTTTGTGAGAATATCAAAAATCTTCTTGAAGCCGCATGCAGTGACCTTGAAAGTGTAGTGAAAACTACTTGCTTCCTTAAAAATATGGAAGACTTTGCAGCATTTAACGCAATTTATGCAGAGTATTTTACAAGTAAACCTGCACGCTCATGCGTAGCAGCAAAGCAACTTCCCAAGGATGTGCTTGTAGAAGTGGAAACTATAGCTTTAGTTAAATAAGTGCAAAATGCAAAACGCAAAGTGCAAAATGTCGGAACTGCGTTGCAAATTATAGGGGCGATTCACGAATCGCCCTGTTTTTATAACAAAAAACGGACAGATTTTTCAATCTGTCCGTTTTATCATTTTGCGCTTTGCATTTTGAATTTTGCGTTTATTTAATCGGCTCAATGCGGAATGTATAAGTATATTCCTTATTAGGCTTTAACTGATACTTTTCACGAACCTGTGCATCACCCGGCATATCGCCACCAATACCAAGTTGATTTAAGTCAACATTGAATGTTGTAATGTCGTAGTGTGGTAACTCGTGAATATGCTTTGCAAGCTGAAGCTGGTCTTGAGTGTAATGCCAAGCACTGAAACAGATTGGTGTTTCACCCATAGCCTCAAAGCGAATGCCTTTGCCGTCTTTGTTTGTAATTTCAACCCATCTTACATCTGTACGGTTGCCGTTTTCCTGAGGTCTCATATAATGATGCTCAAGGTCTGCAACGCTCTTTTCGTGAAGAGTAATCTTACCACCTGTCTTACGGTCAAAGTATGTTTCCTGTGGACCGCGACCATACCATTTAACCTGGTCGAATTCACGAAGAAGTCCCATCTTTGTACCGAAACGAAGAAGATTGAACATCTTTGGTGTACCTGTATGAGTAATCTCAAGACTACCGTCAGGATTTACAACGATTACAGATGTTACACCTGAGAAGAACTGAACACTCCAGTCAACATAAATCACAAGCTGACCAAGTGTGTTCTTGCTTGCAGATTTGATTGTGCCTTTTGCACCGTTTGTTGCTCTCTGCCAGTTAAAGTATGGGTGGAACGGAATAATAAACGGTACAAAGTTTGTATTTGAAAGGTCGTTATCAGTAACTGCTCTGAAATAGTTAGGTGTTACAGGTGCTCTTAAATATTCCTTTCCGTTGTACTTAAGAGAAGTGATTTTGCCTTCATTGATTGTAACAGCAAAATCTTCACCCTGAGCGGTAACAACTCCGCCATTTTTAACGTATGTAACGTTACCTTCATATTTTTTAGTTTCAGGTTTAACTGATTTTACAATGAACTGGTCAAAGCCCTGCTCATAACCTGCCTCGCACCAAGGGTGAGATTCTTTGTTAAGGAATGAGATAATGACAACGCATTCCTTCTCGGGAAGAGTTGTCAAATCATAAGGAATTGTAAAATCAATTTCTGAAAGGGGAGCGCAGTTAATGTCAACAACACCACTCTGCACTTCTAACCCCTCTGCCTGTAAACTCCATTTGAACTGGAAATCAGCAAGGTCGGTAAAGAGCTTCTTGTTGATAAGAGTAAATTCACCTTTGCTTAAATCCTTTTCTTTAACCTTGATTTCGCAGTAAACCTTTTTCACCTCATAATATGATGGGTGAGGCTTTCTGTCAGCGGCAATAATACCGTTTGCATTAAAATATGTGTTTGAGCCTGTCATTGCAGTTGTGTTTGGAAGATGTGTATATCTGCCCGGCTCATATGGCTCAAAGTCCGTACCATAAAGCCATTGGTCACCCTCTGGTGTCTTTTTGCGGATTGCCTGGTCAACAAAGTCCCAGATATAACCGCCGCACATATGGTCGTGAGCCTCAAAGTCATCCATATATTCCTGGAAGTTACCAAGGCTGTTTTCCATAGCGTGAGCATATTCGCAAAGAAGAATTGGTTTGCAGTAATCTTCTTTCTTGATAGGCTTTGAGTCAGCAGCAAGTGCGTTTGCGATATTGTCATACAAAGTGATTTCAATAGGCTCTTTGTTGCAAAGCTGTTTCATTGTGCTTTCAACAGGGTACATTCTTGAAATAACATCACTCTTTGTAAATGTAAAGTCGCCTTCATAATGGAACTGACGTGTTGAGTCAAGCTTAAGTGCGGCGTTCTTCATTTTCATAAAGTTATCGCCGTCGCCTGCCTCATTACCAAGTGACCACATAAATACACAAGCGTGGTTTCTGTCACGAAGAACCATTCTTTCCATTCTGTCAACAACTGCATCTGTCCACATCGGATTACTACCCGGAACACCTTTACGGCGAACGCCGTGAGTTTCAAGGTCACATTCGTCCATAACATAGAAACCGTACTCGTCACAAAGCTCATAGAAATACGGGTCATCAGGGTAGTGAGATGTACGAATTGAGTTGATGTTTGCATTCTTCATAAAGTTTAAGTCCTGATGATATCTTTCAGTAGGCACAGCCCAACCGTGATCAGGGTCAAAATCGTGACGGTTAACACCACGAATCATCAATGGCTTGCCGTTGAAAAGGAACTTCTCGCCGATAATCTCAACTTTCTTGAAACCAAAACGAATACATTTATATGTAGTCTTGCCGTCAGCGGTTATGCTGATAAGCAATTTGTAAAGATATGGGCTTTCAGCAGACCATTTCTTAGGATTTTCGATAAGTTTATTGAAATTGAGAGTTGCAGATCCGTCAAATTCTGCTTCGCCCAATGTGATTCTCTCATCACCGTCAATGATTTCAGCTTTAACTGTTGCAGAACCGTTGCCTGCATAATCATTGACCTTAATTTCAAGGCTTGTGTTACTGTCTTTGTAGTCAGCATCTAAATCAGTTGTAATAAAGAAATCACGAACGCACTTTTTAGGCTCAGCAAATACATAAACCTCTCTGTAAAGACCGCAAAGAAGCCACATATCCTGATTTTCAAGGTATGCGCCGTCAGAAAAACGGTAAACCTTAACTGCAACTCTGTTTGAACCCTTGCGAGCGTACTTTGTAATATCAAATTCGTGAGGTGTCATTGAACCCTGCGAATAGCCAACAAACTCGCCGTTAAGATAAACCTCAATAGCAGATTTTGCTGCACCGAAATGCAAAAAGATTTCCTGACCGTCAAAACTTTCGGGTATATCGAAATCACGAACATAAATACCGATTTCCTGCATATCGTGGTCAATTGACGGAATTTTATTTTTGTTACGGCTTATAGCACGGCAGAATGTACTTGCATAATAATATGGGTAACTGCCTGTATCTTCACCCATCTGCCAGACTGACGGAACAGTAATATCACGCCAGAATGAAGCATCAAAGCTGTCTTTATAGAAATCTGTTGGACAGTCATTTAAGCCTCTCTGCCAATGGAATTTCCACGTGCCGTTAAGAGTCATTTTTGTTTTTGGCTCAACACGATTTAATGCGTCAGCCTCATTATCATAAGAAAAGGCGATGACGTGACCATCTTCCTTATTCTTTTTGATAATTGCGGGATTTTCCCAATCATACTTATAATTTCTCATATTTTACCTCCAACAAGGTTATTCGCTTTTAGATGCTAAATATTCAATAAACTGTTTTGCCGTTCTCGGACTTCTGCCACCATTGCGGAGCGCAAATGCCTCTGCTGATAAAAACAGTTCATTCTTGTCAATACTTATATTATACTGCATAGAAAGATTTTCCACAATAGATAAATACAAATCTTTATCGG
>CAYXMF010000130.1:0-3753 GCA_964465845.1 uncultured Eubacteriales bacterium
TTTGTTAACATAAAAATAACGGTAGGTGCTAAAATCCTACCGTTAATATTTTTATATCTTCTCGCCTGTTTCACCAACGACAATGTCTTTGAACACGGCGCGATGAGTTTTTGAAATGTATTTATCAATATGAAGTGAGCCGAAATACCATTTTCTGAATTTACATCCGCCTGAAAGTTCCTCAAAATACGCATTAAGTGCAGTTACACGGTAAGTGGCAGTGTCGTTAAGATTTAAGAAGCTTTTAACCTTTAACGGTGGCTCGTGAGTAATAATCATATCAATGTCATACCCTGCTACCTCAAGGTTTTCAGCGCCCTCTAAAAGTTCCTCCTGAGTGGGAATTTCATCTTTTGACCAGGCATTCACGTCTTTTCTGATATCAACGTCAGAGCTTTCGCCACCACCCATAGTGAAAATCCGCTGACCTTCGATTTCAAAAATCTGCCCACGCATAAGATGATAAAGATTGCCGTAAATCTTATGCACCTTACCGCCGTTCCATTGGCTGATTTCGTAACCATTGAGCAAATCAAAATTTTCATGTGTGCCATCAATAAAACATATATTGTATTTTCGTTTACCTAAATTCAGCAAAAAATCACGTTCAGACTTACTGTCATTCCACATAAATCCGAAATCTCCGCATATAATCAACGTGTCGCCTTCCTTTAACTGTCTTAAAGCTAAACGTGAAAGTCTTTTGCGGTCGCCGTGAGTATCACCTGTAATATAAATCATTTCAAAAAAATTCCTTTTCTGTATCGACTAATAATTTTAATTGTGTTATACTTTTATTGTATTACTTTCGTAAACATTTTTCAAGTGGGTGATTTATTTGAAAAAACTGTTATCAGTTTTACTTTGCATAACAATATTGATGGGAACTTTCGCAATAAGTTCAAGCGCGTCTTTTAATTCGTTGTTAGAAACGGAAGCAGATGTTGTACTTCTTGTGAACACAGATAGCGAAACCGTAATTTTTGATAAAAATGCAGATAAGAAAACTGCACCTGCATCAATTACAAAAATTGTTACCTGTATGCTTGTGCTTGAAAATTGTGAGGATTTTAATACACCAATCACCTGCAAGCGAGAATGTCTTGACGGACTTTATGAGCAGAATGCTGCAACGGTTGGTATTCTTGCTGGCGAAACTCTTACAGTAAAAGAACTTTTATATTGTCTTATGCTCCCCTCTGCCGCTGACGCCGCAAATATGCTTGCCGATTACATTGGTGGCAGTATTGAAAACTTTGTTGTTATGATGAACGATTTTGTCAAAAGTTTGGGTTGTGAAGACACAACATTTATCAACGCTCACGGTCTTGACGAGGACGGCGGAAACATCACCACCGCATACGACCTCTACAAAATCACAAAATATGCACTCCAGAACCCAACTTTTAAAGAAATTACAGGCACATTAAGATACGAAATTGCCCCTACAGAAAAATACCCATATACAAGATATCTTAATAACACCAACAAAATGATGAACTCAGCTTATAAAGACTATTACAGTCCATATATTTCAGGTGTTAAAACAGGTACAACTGCACTTGCAGGTCACTGTGTTATTTCTACTGCATCAAAAAACGGCTATAACTATATGCTTATTGTAATGAATGCTCCGCAGTATGACATTGACGGCGATAATGTTGAAGAAAATGTTGCATTTACTGACAGCAAGCGAATTTATGAGTGGGCATTTGATAACATAGTGCTTACCAAAGTCACAAATACAACTGATGTTGTAACAGTTGTTGATGTTAAATACAACTGGAAAGTTGACCATTTAAGACTTTTACCTGCAAAAGAAATATCTGCACTTGTGCCATCGGGCACTGAATCGGGTAGTCTTGTAATACGTCCTGTTGAAAGCGAAACTCCCACAGTTGTAAAAGCGCCCATTGAAAAAGGCGATGTAATAGGCAAGGCAGAAATTCTTTACGGTGAAGACGTTGTTGCAACAGTTGATCTTGTTGCAGGCGAAAGTGTAAGCCGAAGCATAATTCTTTGGATTTTTGACGGTATTAAAACAATACTTTCAAGTACAGTATTCAAAATTCTTTTTGCACTTCTCCTGGTGCTTGTGATTATATATATTCTTCTTATAATCCGCAGAAACCGTATCAGAGCAAAGCGCAAAAAAATAAGAATGGTTAAGGGATGATTTTATGGCAACAACAAAGGCAATTTTGCGTGCGAAATCACCGCAAAGTGCAGGAGTTTCCGCAAAGGTTGTAAACGATTTCTTTAAAAATGCAGAAGAAAAAGGTCTTGAATACCACTCATTGATGGTTGTCCGCAACGGCAAGGTTGCTGTTGAATGGTATAACGAGCCCTTCGACAAAAACACGGCACATTCGGTGTATTCAGTTAGCAAATCCTTTACCTCTACCGCCGTCGGATTTGCAATCAGTGAAGGTCTTATCTCGCTTGATGATAAAATGCTTGACTTCTTCCCTGAATACACACCTAAAAATCCTGATGCTCGTTTCGAAAAACTCACAATTCACAATCTTTTAAGAATGTCATCAGGCAAACAGCCAAGCTTTCTCTCTGACAAAGCAAAGGTTGATTGGATTGAAGACTATATAAACTCCCCCTGGATTTTTGAGCCGGGCGAAAAGTTTTTGTATATTAACGAAAATATTTATATGCTCTCGGCAATCATCAACAAGGTTACGGGAATGAGCATGCGTGAATACTTGCGTCCTCGCCTTTTTGAGCCTTTGGGAATCGATTTTCCTTTCTGGGAGACTGACTCAAATGGTGTTGAGGCAGGCGGATGGGGACTTTATCTTAAAACCGAAGACCTTGCAAAATTTATGCTTTGTTATCTTAAAGGCGGCAAGTATAAAGGTGAACAGGTTATTCCTGCGGAATGGGTTAAACTTGCAACCGCAAAGCAGATTGATAATGAATACAACCGCCCCGGAACAGACGCATCATTCGGTTATGGCTATTGTTTCTGGCTTGACCATTTAGGCGGATTCAGGGCAGACGGAATGTTCTCACAGTTTGGCATTGCATTTCCACAGCATAACGCAGTAGTTGTTGTTACTTCTTCAATTACAATTGAACAGGACGGTCTTGACGGCATTTTTGAGTTCTTCCCGAAAGCATTTGAAGAAGCTGATGAAAATACCGAATTGGACTCAACTGCACCTACTCTGCCCGCACTTAGCGAACACCCTGAAAAAGAACAGGAAATCGCTGACAGATACATTAAATTCCGCAAAAAACTTTTGTTAAATCTTGTGGGATTCCAGGTAAGCGTCTTACCCCTTGCAGTTACATATATGATGACTGACAAAGCAGGCAATATTGATATGGTTAAATTCAATTTCAACGGTGAGGAATGTACTTTCCGTTGGAGTGAGGGTAACGAGCATAACGAGATTATTCTTGGTATGGACGGTCATTACCGCTATTCAACAATGACTTTGGGACAAATTGAGTTTAAGGTTTGCTCTAATGCCACATGGATTGACGATGAAACCTTGCTTGTTTCAATCCGTCCGATTCAGACTGTTGGCAAACGCAATATGCTGTTTAATTTCAGAACTCACGACAAGGTTGTAATGACGCCGTCAAGCACACCTTACGTTGGTGATATTCTCGCATCGCTCGGCGGATTCTTCGACCAGATGATTCCGATTAAACCCGTATGCGAGGCATTCAAAAAATTCCTTCAACTTCTTCCACCACTTGTTGAGCCAAAACACTATGGTAAATTCATTGAGG
>CAYXMF010000131.1:0-3682 GCA_964465845.1 uncultured Eubacteriales bacterium
AGGGCGTATTGCTTGTAGGCCCTCCCGGAACAGGTAAAACACTTCTTGCACGTGCAGTAGCAGGTGAGGCAAATGCGCCGTTCTTCTCAATTTCTGGTTCAGATTTTGTTGAAATGTATGTTGGTGTCGGTGCATCACGTGTTCGCGATTTGTTTAAAGAAGCAAAGAAAAATCAACCGTCAATTATCTTTATTGATGAAATTGATGCTGTTGGTCGTCATCGTGGCGCAGGTATGGGTGGCGGACACGATGAACGAGAACAGACTCTTAACCAGTTGCTTGTTGAAATGGATGGCTTCGGTGCAAACGAAGGCGTAATCGTTATTGCCGCAACAAACCGTCCTGACATTCTTGACCCTGCACTTCTTCGTCCGGGACGTTTTGACCGCCAGGTTACAGTTGGTTACCCTGATGTTAAGGGTAGAGAAGAAATTCTCCACGTTCACGCTAAAAATAAACCATTAGGACCTGATGTTGACCTTCATCAGATTGCCGCAACAACCGTTGGATTTACAGGTGCTGACCTTGAAAATCTTCTTAACGAAGCAGCCCTCCTTGCAGCAAAGCGTAAGAAACTTGCAATCACAATGGAGGAAATTGAAGAAGCTACAATGAAGGTTGTAGTAGGTAGTGAAAAGAAATCACGCAAGATTTCAGAAAAAGATAAGAAGATTACCGCTTATCACGAAGCAGGCCACGCAATTTCATCATATTATCTTGACAATCAGGATCCTGTTACTCATATTTCTATCGTCCCTCGCGGAATGGCAGCTGGCTTTACTCTTTATACACCTGAAAAAGATAACGCTCATATGCTGAAATCCCGAATGCTTGATGATATTGTTTCACTTCTCGGCGGACGTGTTGCAGAACAGATTATATTCAATGACATTTCAACAGGTGCATCAAATGATATTCAGCGTGCATCTGAAATTTCAAGAAATATGATTACGAAATACGGTATGAGTGAAAAACTCGGACCTATCGCATTCGGCTCAGGTAATGATGAAGTGTTCCTCGGTAAAGATTACAACCATATGCGCAATTATTCTGAAAATATCGCTGCGGTAATTGACGAAGAAGTTGAAAGAATTATCAGCGATGCTTACAAGAGAACTGAAAAAATTCTTACTGAGCATATTGACCAGCTTCATCTTGTGGCAGAAGCACTTATCAAGCTTGAAAAGATTGATAAAGAACAGTTTGAATCACTTATGACAACAGGTGAACTTCCCGAAGAACCCGTTAAGGAAGAAGTGGAAGAAACAACAGAAACTGTTGAAATCACAGAAGAAACTGTTGAAGAAAATACATCTGAAACAGTTGAAGAAATCAGTGAAAATACAGAAAACCAAGATAATGCATAAAATTGCATAAATTCAAAAAGCAACAGAGAAGTTTTTCTGTTGCTTTTTTTGTTGTTTTTAGATTGATTTTTTCTAATAAATAGTATAGAATATATGATAAGCATTTTTACGCATTAAAGCGTTGCAACAATTAGCAAGTACTTGGAGTGAATGAAAGATGAAACTCAACGGTTCAGAAATTTTAACTGAAGTTTTAATTGAGCAAGGGGTAGATACCGTTTTCGGCTATCCGGGCGGTGCAGTCCTAAACATTTATGATGCTCTTTATAAATATAGTGATAAGATTAAGCATATTTTATCAGCACACGAGCAAGGCGCTTCTCACGCGGCTGATGGTTATGCAAGAGCCACAGGTAAAACAGGTGTTTGTATTGCAACAAGCGGTCCCGGTGCTACTAACCTTGTAACAGGTATTGCAACAGCATATATGGATTCCGTTCCAATGGTAGTAATTACAGGTAACGTTGGTAAAGGTCTTATCGGTCGTGATGCTTTTCAGGAAGTTTACATAACAGGTATCACAATGCCTATTACAAAGCATAATTTTATGGTGCAAGACGTTAACGAACTTGCTGATACCATCCGTGAAGCATTCCGTATTGCAAATTCAGGCAGAAAAGGTCCTGTTCTTATTGATATTACTAAGGATGTAACTGCTGCTGTAACTGAATTTGAGCCAAAAGAAAAAATCGTTATTAAAGACGATACTGTTGTTGATATTGATGAACTTAAGAAAATCGCTGAAATTATCAATAAAGCTAAAAAGCCAGTTGTAATGTTCGGTGGCGGTGTAGTTTCATCAAATGCTTCTGAATTGGCTTTAGAACTTGTTGAAAAGGCAAATATTCCATCATGTCACACTCTTATGGCAGCAGGTGTTATTGGCTATAATAATCCTCTTAACCTTGGCCTTTTGGGTATGCACGGCGGTTATGTTACAAACAAGGCTGTTGACGATGCGGATGTTCTTATTGCTGTTGGTACTCGTTTCTCTGACCGTGTTGCACTTGATACAAACGATTTTGCAAAGAAAGCAACCATTATTCAGATTGATATCGACCTTAGTGAAATCAATAAAAACGTTGCAGTTGACCACTATATAATCGGCGATGTTAAAAAAGTTCTTGAAGCTCTTTTACCTCTTGTTGAAAAGCAGGAAAGAATTGAATGGATTAAAATGCTTGAGTTTTATAAAGATGTTGACTACAAACCTGTTGACGATGATTCACAGATTTTACCTCATCAGTTAATCGGTGCAATCTGCGATATGGCAGGGGAGGATACAGTTGTTGTAACTGACGTTGGTCAGCATCAGATGTGGGCGGCTCAATACGTTCACCATATTAATCCAAGAGGATTCTTAACAAGTGGTGGTCTTGGTACAATGGGTTATGGCTACGGTGCTGCAATCGGTGCAAAAGCAGCTTTAGGCGACAGCAAAAAAGTTGTTCATATCACAGGTGACGGTTCATTCCATATGAATCTTAACGAAGCTTGTACTGCAGTAAGCTATAATCTTCCTGTTATTACAGTTATTATGAACAATACAGTTCTTGGTATGGTTCGTCAGTGGCAGCGTTGCTTTTATGGTAAGCGTTTTTCAGAAACTGACCCACACCGTAAAACAAACTTCGTTAAACTTGCTGAAGGATTCGGTGCAAAAGGCTATTATGCTGAAACAATCGCACAGTTCAAGGATGCATTCGCAGAAGCACTTAAACAAAACGGTCCTGTATGGATTGAATGTGCAATTGATAAGGACGAAAGAGTATTACCAATGATTCCGGCAGGAAAGACAGTTAACGACATTATGATGGGCGACTGCAAAACTTGTCCAAACCAATGCGAAACAAGAAACTTAAAATAATAATGTATGGCGGGGGCTTGCTCCCGCCATTATTTATTTTGCAAGGGCGATTTGTTCACAAAAAAAGAGTACGGAAGCATTCTTCCGTACTCTTAATCTTTTATGTAATAATAAATTAGTTATTAATAAACTTATCTTCTTCGTTATTCCAGCTGTAAAGCTTTCTAACTTCTTCACCAACCTGTTCTGCAGGATGTTCAGCAGCAAGCTTTCTCATAGCCTTGAAGTGAACCTGACGACCAGCTGAAGACATATCAAGTAAGAATTCTTTAGCAAATGAACCGTCCTGAATGTCAGAAAGAACTTTCTTCATAGCTTTCTTTGTTTCATCAGTAATGATTTTTGGACCTGTGATGTAGTCACCGTATTCAGCAGTATTTGAAATTGAATATCTCATACCTGCGAAACCACTCTGGTAAATAAGGTCAACAATAAGCTTCATTTCGTG
>CAYXMF010000132.1:0-3640 GCA_964465845.1 uncultured Eubacteriales bacterium
CTTTGTAAAGGAGAAAGACTTTACACAAATGACTATTCATCAACTTTATTTCCTGAAAATTCAGTGTTTATTTGCGAAAATATGAATGAAATCAAAAATGGCTACATTTTCTCTGAGAATTTCACTGTAAATGAAGAAAAGATTGATGAAATCATAGTATATAAATGGAACAGAGTGTACCCTGCAGATACATTCTTCAATATTTCACTTGATAAGTGGAATTTAACAGAAACAACCGAGTTTGCAGGCTCGTCACACGAGAAAATTACACGTGAAATTTATGTGAGGTAATTATGAAAAAGCGTTTATCAATAATCAGTTTAATCCTTGTATTATTACTTACCCTTACCGCTTGTGGTGGCTCGCTGACAAATGGTGATATTTTCCTTGAGCCAGACAATACAACAACTGAAAACACACAAAGCACAACCACAACTCTCGCAAATATCCCTGAATATTCAGGCAGCCCTTACATAGCACTTAATGATAATCAACCACAGTTCACAAGCGATGATTACACTACAATCGCCTTTGAAGAATATGCAGAATTGGATTATTTAGGTCGCTGTGGCGTAACATTCGCCTGTGTTGGCGTTGAGATAATGCCTACTGAAGAACGTGGAAGTATCGGTCAGGTCAAGCCTACGGGCTGGGTAACTGCAAAATACGATTTTGTTGATGGCAAATATCTGTATAACAGATGCCATCTGATTGGTTTCCAGCTTACAGGTGAAAATGCGAATACACGAAATCTTATTACGGGTACCCGTTATATGAACGTTGACGGAATGTTGCCTTTTGAAAACATGATTGCGGACTATGTTAAAGAAACTGAAAATCATGTTCTTTACCGTGTAACACCGATTTTTGCGGGTGAAAACCTTGTTGCAAGTGGTGTACAGATGGAAGCCTGGTCCGTTGAAGATAACGGCGAGGGCATTTGCTTTAATGTGTATTGCTATAATGTTCAGCCGGGAGTCCAAATCGACTATGCAACAGGTAAAAGTCAGCTTGATACTGAAACTACAACTAAAGCAGAACAAGAGGAAGAAACAAATTCTTCACAGTATGTTCTGAATACTTCTTCAAAGAAAATTCATAACCCTACTTGTTCAGGGGCTAAAAATATGAAAGAAGAAAATAAAAAGACCGTCAGCGGTACTCAGTTGCAGACTTACCTTGACGACGGATATGAATATTGCGGAAATTGTTTTTAAAATGAGAAAAGGGGGAGAGATATGGCGTTTAGCGAGCTTGAAAAAGTATTTTTAAGCAGGTGCGAGGAATACGCAAAAACCGTAAATGCAATGAGCACAAAAACCACATCTGACAAGAAAACTACATTTTTCTCAATTTCTTTGCCCGTAATTAAACTTCAGTTTATTTACGGCAAGAAAAGGGGCGCGCTTGACCTTCCAAGCACCATTTTTGCCCGTGTTTATCTTAATAAAAACACAAATTTGTTTTTCCATATACCCGAATTGCTTGCATTTTTAAAAATTGACGATTTCAGAGCCTGCTACTTCCCGTATATTGAGTCCGAAGAACGAATGAATTGTTGCTTCGATGCTCTTACAGACATTCTCAATACTCATCTTGCTGATTTTGAAAAGATTTCGACAAGTTTCCGTGCAGAAGAAATGCGGAAGTATCAGTTTGAAAGCATAAGAGGAATGTATGGGCTTAAAGACGAAGACTACGACGACCTTGAAACTTACATAATGATGCTTGAAATGGGCGAAAGTATGACATTTCTGCACCGCTGCACAACTTTTGATGCATATTACAATTTATGTTGCGGTGAGCGTGAAAAAGCAATCAAAAAATATGAAAAACTGAATTCAAAAAACAAGATTTTTGATTATGAAAAAAGATTGCTGGAATTCATTTCAAAGCCTGAAAATGCAGACTTCAAGCCGATTTCTGACGAGTGCTTTTCATACAGAGATGCAAAACCGTATCTCATGAATGACAATGTATTCTCATTCAAATCATTTTTGCTTGCAATGGGATTTTCAGTTGCAGTATTTTTCCTTGTTTCTTTTATAATTGAAGCTGTTATGTCTGCAGGAGCAGTCGCATCTTATGGTGCACCTTGGTGGGTAATATTGATTTTCGCAGTCATTTGTGCCGTTATGGTTTCAATCGGCTTTGCGGACAATCTCAATAAACTTGTTGGCGACAAAAAAATAAAGGCAAGAGCAACCTTTAACAAAATTCTTGAATCTAAACTGGCAAAAGATATTGGAGAAGTTATATTCAGAAGCTTTTCTGCAATATGTTTTGTGTTTATTGTCTGGCTTTCACTGTTGACTACAAGTGTTTATGATACATATATCAAAACGCCCAGCGATGAAGGTATGTTCAAAATGACACGGATTGAATATGAAGATATCGAAAAAATCTATTATATGAATGCCCGTTATAATGTTTACGGTGACCGCATTGAAAGACCGTCATATGTGCTGATTTTCGAAGACGGTACAATGTTTGATTTTGATATGATTAATACGGCGGAAGAAACTGAAGAAGATGTTTTACCATTACTTGAAAAGTACGATTTAGAGATTATAAAAGTTGATAATCATAAAGAAATACCCGGCTATGACGAGTATTATGAAGAAAATTATGAATAATTGAGGGGATTGTTATGCCATATTTATTTGTACATTTTAAAGAAAAAATTACACCTGATGGTGAACAGGTGTATTTCGGCGTCAGCCGTGACGGACTCCATTGGGAAAAGATCAATGACGGAAATCCTGTTCTCACTGCAACTTTAGGTGAAAAGGGATGCCGTGATATTGAAATCGTGCGACTTCATACAGGTGGATTTGTAATTCTTACAACGGATTTGTGTATTGCAAATCGTTATGATGAAAATCTTAAATTGGATTGGTCTAATATAAACCGTACGGGTAGTAAATGCCTTCGTATGTGGAAAACTGACGATTTGGTACATTTCAGCGAAGAAAAACTCGTTCATTTCGGTCGTGATGATTTCGGCTGTATGTGGGCACCTGAAGTATATTTTGAAGAAGAAACAGGGGAGTACCTTATTCATTGGGGCTCAACTGTGGCAGAAGACGACTACAAGCATATGTCAATTTACTGTTCAGTTACAAAGGATTTTGAAACATTTTCTGAGCCCAAACTGTTCTTCACAAAAGATAATGAAATCCTCGATACTCATATAAGAAAAATTGACGGAGTATATCATATGTTTTATAAGAATGCTCAAAATCCGCCAATGAATATGCACGCTACATCAGATAATCTTTACGGACCATATAAACACGACCAAGGATTTGAAGATTATATGGCAAATGAGGTCTATTGGCCCGGCTCTTACGAGGCAGGCACAAGTTTCACTCTGCCTGATGGCAGATGGTGTGTAATGTTCGATTTCTTCGGTTGCGAGAAAGAAAAAATGGGTTATGTGCCGTTTATTTCATCAAAACCGGGCGATATGAATTTCACTCGTTGTCCTGAGAATTTCAGTTTCCCTTATGGCTATAAGCATGGCGGTGTAATCGAAATCACAGAGGAAGAATATGATAGACTAAAGAATGCAGAATTCTGATGCAGAATGCAAAATTGTAGGGTGGATTTCTCCACCCTTTTTTCTTTTACAAATTTG
>CAYXMF010000133.1:0-3614 GCA_964465845.1 uncultured Eubacteriales bacterium
TATGAGCGTACCAAGCGCAAAAAATGTAATTCTCAAAGGCATTGCCATACTGCCCGGCGCTGTAATTTCAGGGTTAAACATTGGTATTACTGCACGCCAGAAATCAAGCACCGCACCGTAAATCAGACAAGTTATAAATGAACTGAAATAAATCAACTTGACCTTTTTCATAAGAATACAGAATATTATAAACAACAACGCCTGAACAACATATTCGCTCTGTCCAAATGTGAGAAAGCCTAATTTTTGGCTGAGTATGTAGGCAGGGGACACTATCATTGAAAGACCGAAGTCAGCGGCAGATACCATAGCTACTGAAAAGGACAGTATAAGTATTGAAATAACATAAATTAATTCGCTGTGTAACGTTATTTTTTTCATATAGTTCTCTTTCTGTTTTTAGTCCCATTCTGTGCCTGTAACAGTATCAAGATTAACATCTCTTGTATCGTGAGTATTTTTGATAAGAGCAATAAGTGTGATTACAAAACTTGGCACAAGAAGGCAAAGTGAAACGGTAGCGATTGACGCGTTGCCGAAAATCATTGTAATCGGCACATAAATCATATAAGAAAGAGCGTAACCTATAAATCCTATAACTGTTTGTGCTGATGAGGTTGATGAACGCAAGTTTGTCGGTGCAGATTCACTCGCCATCATAATAAGCACATCATTTGTTGAGTAATAACTACCTACAAAAGCACCGCAAAGGAAACCTACAATATAAGGATTAAGGTTTGCTTTTGCCCCTAATGTAAATCCTACAAAGCAAACAAGACAGTTTGCAGCAACGGTAATTGCGGCAACTTTTCTGCCTTTAAGGTCAGAAACAAATCCCATAATAACCTGAGCAATAGCAGAACCTATCGGGAAAAGAATAAGTGCCTTTGTAACCTCGTTAATACTTACAAGATTTAAAAATTCGTCTGTAATAGAGCCGTAAACACTTTCTGCATAGCCGTAAGAAATAATAGTCTGATAATCAAGACTACCAATAACACCAATTCCCGCAAGTGCAAAACAGATGAATACCCAACGAAGTTGCTTGTGCTTCATACCGAATTTGAGTGCAGCAATAAGTCCGCCTTGAGCATTCTCTGCTTTTTTCTGTGCTTCTTCGGCTTTTAATTCATCTTCGGTCATTTTAAGGAAACGAAGACGAGAATCAATAAAGGCGTCAGTTTCTCTTGCGCAAAGAAGTGCAAAAAGACTGACTACAATACCCACAATTGCAGGAATCATATAAACATTACGCCATTCGCTTGCATTCTGCATAAGCAATCTGCGAAGAATAGGAACAAGCATAACTGCCATATTTGCAAAGAATTTTATGACAGAGTAGGTGATTGCACGACGTTTCTGTGGTGAAGATTCCATAATAAAGACAACGTGCATATCATGTGGTATGAAGAACATAATCATACAAGCACCGATGACGTACATAAACACATTGTTTGAAAGGAAGATAACAAACATTGCAAGACTCATTCCAAATGTGTTAATAATGAGAAACGTCTTTCTGCCAAAACGGTCTGCAAGTGGTCTGTAAAGAAGACCTAATATCTGGAAAGGTACGGCAACAACCTGTAAAAGATTAAGAATTGTAACAGAACTTTCACTCGTTTGGAACAAATCGTTTGCAATTTCTGTTTTCATTAAAGTACCAATCTGTGATGCAATTTCGTCAACTGCATAAATGAGTGCGATTATAAGCACAAGATACCAGAAATATGTATTGCTTTTTGGTCTTGCTTTCTGCTTTTCCCAATAAGCAATTTCCTTTGCCTTACGCAATTCCTTTTTGTGAAGCTTTTCCGGAGTTAAAGGTTTACTCATAAAAATTTCCCCTTTCAATGAATTTATTGTATCACATAAATAAAATAAAAACAACGGCAGAGTTGATTCTCTGCCGTAAATTTTTATAACAATTTCAATATTTCGGGGAATGGCTCAACAGAGCGCTTTAAAATTTTGTGCATCTGTGCAATTGCAATACCGTAATTTGTAATCGGTGTACCATTCTGTACGCTTCTTTCAATTCTTGATTTCATTTCTTTTTCGTTAAGCATACAGCCACCACAATGAACAACAAGAGCAAAATCGCTTGTATTTTCGGGGAATTCCGTTCCCGATGTGAACTGAAATTCAACATTTTTGCCTGAATATTCTTTAATCCAACCGGGCATTTTCACTGTGCCTATGTCTTTGCACTGTCGGTGATGTGTGCAACCCTCTGAAATAAGGATTTTGTCGCCGTCCTGTAATTTATCAAGGTGAGAAGCCCCTGAAACCACAGTAGCCAAATCACCTTTGTATCGTGCAAAAAGTATTGAAAATGACGTAAGCAAAACTTCATCCGGCACGATTTCTGACACATAACCGAATACCTGTGAATCAGTAATAACCAATTTTGGCTTTTTGCAAAGTTTTTCAAGTGTATTCTTAAGTTCAGTTTCTTTACAAACACCCACACTTGCACCAATATCGAGCAATTCGCGGATGGTCTGTTGTTGTGGCAGAATAAGTCTGCCCTTTGGTGCGGATTCGTCGATTGGTGTTACAAGCACAACCGTATCTCCGTATTCCACCAAATCACCAAGCAGAGTTTTTGTGTTTTCTGCACTCTTTGCAAGACTTGCAATTTTCTCTTTTAACTCATTTATATTGATATTCTGCTCTGCACTTACGTAAATTTCATTATCTTGTGATGCAGGAATATTCGTGAGTAAATCTGACTTATTGTAAGCCACAATATAGGGCAACTTCTTTGACTTGAAAAGTTCAAGTAATTCATTGTCGATAGGGGAAAGTCCTTTTGTTGAATCAACTACAAGTATAGCTACATCTGTTTGTGCGAGCATCTGCTTTGCTTTTGCCACTCGTTGCTCGCCAAGGTCACCAACATCATCAAGACCTGGGGTATCAATGATTACAACAGGACCTAACGGCAACAATTCCATAGCTTTTTTAACAGGGTCTGTGGTTGTGCCAAGAACGTCAGATACAAGTGAGAGATTTTGCCCAGTAACCGCATTTACAAGACTTGATTTACCTGCATTCCGCAAACCGAAAAAGCCGATATGCACTCTTTCGGCAGAAACTACATTGTTTAAACTCATAAAATCACCTTAAAAACGAAAATCGCGACGGTTAGAATTCTTAATAGCTTCAATGTTGTCTTTTGCAATTGCCTTAACCTTATCTTTCGGGATTTTCTCAAGCTCGCTTTCAATAAGTTTAAATCCTGTTTCCTTTGTTTTGTCGCTTGCATAGTCAACAAGATATTCGCTGAGTGTCATAAGTGCGTTGGGGTGGCAACAGTTAAGAATCTGACCGTTTTTGCAAAGCTGCATAAAGCGATCGCCTGTTCTGCCCTCACGGTAGCAAGCAGTACAGAATGACGGAATATGTTCCATTTCCATAAGCCAGTTAACAACCTCATCAAGAGTTCTCTGGTCAGAAACATCAAACTGCTCTGAATCGTGTGGTCTTTCTTCTTCTGTATAACCGCCAACAGATGTGCGTGATGCACCGCTAATCTGTGAAATACCAAGTTCAAGTGCGCGACCGCGAACTTTTTCGCTCTCGCGTGTTGAAATAATCATACCTGTATA
>CAYXMF010000134.1:0-3585 GCA_964465845.1 uncultured Eubacteriales bacterium
ATAATACATATCACCGTCAATGTATTCATATGGAGGGAATTCAGCATTTGTAGCCATAACAAGATTTGGCTTATCTGTATCAACTGCTGTTACAGGAACGCCAACAAGGTCTGCGCCTGTGCCGTTGATGTATTTGTCAACAATAGCCTTAACTGAACCGTCAGCAATAAGGTCTTTAAGAGCACCGTTAACTGCATCTCTGAGTTCTGTATTGCCCTTCTGGAAGCAGATAGCATATTCTTCTTCAGCGTATGCTGTTTCAAGAAGTTTAAGACCTGTGTTTGCTGCTACATAAGCTTTAGCAGGCTCATTATCAATGATAACGCAGTCAACTTTACCATTTTTGAGAGCTTCAACTGCAACGGCACCGTTATCATAACGAACTACAGCGTCATCACCGAAGTCCCATGATGAATAAAGGTCGCCTGTTGTGTTTGTCTGAACGCCGATTTTAAGTGTGTCTGTATCGTTGTTTCCGCCACAAGCTGCGAAGCAACCAACGATAAGAACGAGTGCGAGAACAAGTGCAAGAATTTTAACTGATTTTTTCATTTCTGTTTACTCCTTTTTATAAAAATTTATATATAATTTTCGCCTTGATTATATAACCAAAATATAAATAAATCAAGTATTTATGCAAAAAAACTTGAATATACACTGCGAAACTGTATTTTTATACAGTTTTATTCAATATATACATATCATTTTTTCTCTTTAAAAATTACAAGTTTGCTGAAAATATAGTTTGACAAAACAATTATGACCTGTGCGGCAGTTTTAACAATCAATTCACCTACGGGAATCACTGTTTCAGTAAAATCGGGTTGCCATACAAAACGGTCCGCTTTAGCACAGTCGATAAAGACAAATGAAAACAGTAACTCAAATCCGTATGAAAAAACTCTTGCACCTAAAAACAGTAAAAATTCCTTAATCCGTTCTTTGCCTTTTGTCTTACTTTCAAAAACAAAAATACGGTTAGCAACATAAGCAAAAAGCACAGCACCAAGCCACGCCGCACTCAATGCAATATAATAATTGACATTAAGAAAGCGCAATCCGAAATGTATTATATAATTTACAACAGTTGTTAGTCCGCCAACTATTATATAAACAATAATCTCACGGTGTTTTTTCAAAAATTCCTTCATAACCGAATCCTTTCAGTTTATGAATGTATTTTATCACAAGATTTTATAAATAGCAAATCAAATAAAAATGCGAGAGCTTTGCCCCCGCATTTTGCTATGATTATTCCCAGATTATTTCATTAAGATTCATTTCTTCATCTTCTATAGTCGTTTCTTGCCGGTCAGCAGCTTTAATCACCCATTCTTTTGCAGGAAGATTATCTATATAAACTTCGACTACTTCAACATTTCCGTCATACACCTTTATAAGTGCATAAGCATTATCTTCGTCAATAATATTGAAAGTCACATTGGAATCGGTCTGAAATCTACACAGCTTTTCTTCATTCTCTTCAGTAAAGCGAATATAATTGTGTGTTGATGGTTTTGAGTCTTCAAGCAATTTAAAATAAGCAAACCCATCCAAATCAGTCGCAACAACTCCGTATTCTTTTTTCATCCAATAACCAGGTTTTTCCACAATTGAGTAATACAGTGTACCATCAACCATACTCGAGGTGCGGATTTTGAATTTATATTCAAACCCGTTTTCAAGCAAATCAGCCTCTGCCTTTTTGCCGTAAGCAATCATTCCTATAGGCACTGACAACTGAAGAATTATGGCTAAAACAAGAATAATTATTGTTAAATTCTTACGCATTGTCATCACCTCCTGAAGTTTCTTCTTTCAGTGATTTTTTTAGAGATACCATTTTACTGTTAAGAACAATAAGTCCCACACCAAATGCCACAAGAAGAATACCGAGGACAAGAATATTGACATTCCCAAGACGTATGTAAATACTTATAATTTGTATAAAAACTGTAATAACGCCGAAATTTAATGGGAAAAGTTGCAACTCTTGTACACCTTGATAAACAAGCAACGCACCAAAGCCAATAGTTAATGCCGCACCAACCAGATATGTTATTAAAGATACCCACGGGTTAAAATCAGTTATTCCGTTTTCTAATTCTCTCCATAAAACATATTCATCTATTATTGCATAAACATAACTCCATATAATCATTGCAAAAGGTAATGCAGCTGTGCCTATTCGGATTTTGTCGTCTTCAAAAGAATGTTTTTTAATAAGCCCTGCCACAACAGGCGGAAGAATGCAAGCTACTGCAGAAAGCACAAACGGAAACACATTGTTTTCAACGTCTGCTTCACCGTAAATTCCACTAACCGACATATACAGCATTGAAATACATAACCCAATAACAGATATTGGTTTATATGGCAATTTAAATGTATCTTTTTCGGGAGCAAAGACAAACATACATAAGAAATATGAGAGTAAAAAAGCAAATACTACCGATAAATCCGGTGAGAATATTTCTGTTTCAAATCCTGCATACAAATAAATCACAAATAACGGTATTGATGCGATGACTGTGAGCCATTGTGCCAGTTTACCTTGTGGATTTTCTTTGTTTCGTGAAAGTATATATGTAAATACTATTCCTGCACCAAATAAGAGCATTGATGCAACTATGTTAAACACGCTACCTACTGTTGCAATATGAATTGCCATATAGTAGAAGAATCCCAGTGGTGCTACTGCGCCCATTATGAACATTACGGGGATTATGAGAATTGAATCTACAAGAAGATAATCCGTGTAAATCCAACTAATATTATATATGTAGTCAATAAGAGCGATTGTTGAAACGATGCCAACAGTCCAAACAATCGATGCGCACTCACGCCACAACACAAGTTTTTTCTTTTTTAATAATACATAAACTGCAAACGCCTGACCTAAAAGCATCGGAACAACTGAAAATACAGTTTGTAAGGCAACGGGGAATTTCTGCCAGAAGCCGAAAAATACAAGTGCTAATCCCGATGCCACAAAAAGCGAACCTACAATAGCAAGAATTATTTTAATTCGATTTTTCTCTTTTGTTTTGTCCTGAGAAATAACAATTTCTTTTTTCTCGCCATATATGAGTTCTTCAATATCTACCTCAAAAGCCTTGGCAAGACTTTCAAGTGCTTCAATATCAGGTTTGGTTTTATCATTCTCCCAATTTGAAATCGCCTGACGAGTAACATGGATTTTTTCAGCAAGAGCATCTTGTGTAAGATTGTGTTCTGCTCTCAACTTTTTAATGTTCTTTGAAATCTTTGGCATTTACCTCGCCTCCTTTTCAAGTTCAGTATTACACAAATAGTTGAAAAAGTCACGCAATGATTTGTTGCAATGGCAAAACGCAATAAAAAAACTCCCATAAACTTACGTTTACGAGAGTCTGGGACCGACACTCAAAATGGAACCGGTCTGAAAACCTGATTTTCTTTACTTTTTCTTGAAAATAGTTTTGATTTTACCAATGATGCTCGACTCTTGAAGCTTTTGAGAAAAAATGACAGGTAGCTCTCGTTTTTCGTCAAGTATATACGGAAAATCGCCTTCAATGCATATCCAAAAGTACTCGCCAGTTC
>CAYXMF010000135.1:0-3581 GCA_964465845.1 uncultured Eubacteriales bacterium
CCTTGATATGCAGACTCCTATTCTTACTGCATCTTCACCTGAGGGCGCTCGTGACTTCCTTGTTCCAAGTAGAAAGCATCCGGGCAAGTTCTATGCACTTCCACAGGCACCACAGCAGTTTAAACAGCTTCTTATGGTTTCAGGTTTTGACCGTTATTTCCAGGTAGCACCTTGTTTCCGTGATGAAGATGCACGTGCTGACCGTTCACCGGGTGAATTCTATCAGCTTGACTTCGAAATGGCATTTGCAACTCAGGAAGAGGTTCTTGACATCTGTGAAGATGTAATTTACGACACATTCAAGACTTTCTCTGACAAAAAAGTTACACCTAAACCATTCCGTAGAATCACTTACGCAGATGCAATGATGACTTATGGTTCAGATAAACCTGACCTTCGCAACCCACTTGTAATCTGTGATTTAACAGATTTCTTTGCAGGTGTTGACTTCCCTGCTTTCAAGGGTAAACCTGTTCGCGGTATTGTTGCTGATTGTCAGGGTAAATCAAAGAAATTCTTTGAAGATTCTCTTAAATACGCAACATCAGCAGAAGTAGGGCTTGGCGGTCTTGGTTATATTACACTTAAAGATGGTGCATTTGCAGGTCCGATTGCTAAATTCTTAAGTGATGCACAGAAAACTGAAATCACAGAAATCACAGGAGTTAAAGAGGGCGAAACTCTCTTCTTTATCTGTGATGAAAAGAAGAATACTACAGAGAAAAAGGCGGGTATGATTCGTTCATATCTTGCACGTCCTGACCAACTTGATTTAATTAGTGATGACGCATTTGAATTCTGTTTCGTTGTTGATTTCCCAATGTATGAAAATGATGAAGAAACAGGGGAAACAATCTTTACTCACAACCCATTCTCAATGCCACAGGGCGGTATGGAAGCACTTCTTACAAAAGATCCTACAGAAGTTCTCGCTTATCAGTATGACCTTGTTTGTAATGGTATAGAACTCGCTTCAGGTGCTGTTCGTAACCATGATATCGACATCATGAAAAAGGCATTTGAAATTGCAGGCTATGATGAGGAAGAACTCAAAAACCGTTTCAATGCTTTATATACTGCATTCCAGTATGGTGCTCCTCCTCACGCAGGTATGGCACCGGGTATCGACCGTATGGTAATGCTTTTAACTGACGAAGAAAAAATTCTTGATGTTATCGCATTCCCACTTAACGGTAATGCTCAAGACTTGTTGCTTGGTGCACCAAGTGAAGTTACTAACCAACAGCTTGAAGATGTTCATCTTCTCGGTAGTGGTAGCGCACTTGCACAGCGTCAGGCTGCAACAGGCAATACTGCAAAGCAGTCAAGCGGTAAGCGTTCAACATTCTCAAATGCACAACAGCTTAATCAGTTGTCACTTACAGAAGATGAAGAAACAGTTATGCAGGGAATCTTCACTGCTATGAAAGACAGTGAAGCAAAACTTCAAACTATTGATACAGAAAATGTAGAAGAAATGGTACACGTTATGCCAATGACAAATGTACTTCGTGAAGATGTTCGCAAACAGCCGTTCACAAGAGAGAGCCTTCTCGAAGGCGCTCCTGAGCGCAGTGAAGACAGCTGGCAAGTACCAAGACTTGTAAAGTGAGGTGAATAGTAATGAAATATTATGCAACACAAATTAGTGATAAAGGTAACATTGCAGTTGACGATACAATCCTTGTCAAAGATGTAGTTACAACTGCAGGCTCAAAAATCCTTGATGGTTTTAACCCTCTTTTCAGTGCAGAAGCAGTTACTCGACTTGAGAGCAAAGGCTACACAGTAGCAGGCAAAACTCACGTTGGCGAATTCGGTCTTGACCTTGCGGGCGAATTTTCATACTATGCACCACAGGAAAACAAACTTTCAGGTGCAGCGGCTGAACTCGTTGCAAACGGTGAAGTAAAAGCGGCACTTGGCGTTGATATGAACGGTGCTACAAGACGTGCGGCAGCTCTCAGCGGTGTTGATTTCTTAAAACCAACTTACGGTACTGTTTCACGTTACGGCGTAATTTCTTGTGCTGCATCAGGTGAACAGATTGGTGTTTATGCTAAAGATGCTGAATCAGTTGCTGAAATTATGGGTGTTATCGCAGGTCACGACGAAAAAGACGGAACAAGCCTTCGTAATGACAGTTATGATTACTCAATTACAGATGTAAAGGGTAAAAAAGTTGCACTTAACAAATTCTTGCTTGACAAAGCAGACGATGCAACAAAGGCAAAGGTTCTTGCATTTGCTGACTCTCTCCGTGCAAATGGTGTTGAAGTCACAGAAATCACTTGTGATATGTGCGAAATTGCAAATACAGCATGGCAGATTCTTATGTGCGCTGAAACTTGCAACAACGTGTCCCGCTATGACGGTGTTAAATTCGGACACCGTGCAAAAGAATACAAAAACATTGACGAATTGTATGTAAATACAAGAACTGAGGGTTTTAACTTCCTCACAAAAGCAGTAATTCTTTATGGCTCCGATGTTCTTTCAAAGAACCGTTATAAAGATTGCTTTGATAAATCACTTCGTGTTCGCCGTGTAGTTGCAGAAGGTCTTGCAAAGGCTTTTGAAGAATTTGATGCAGTTTTAACTCCTGTTTGCAGTAAATCTTCATACGAAGCATACGATATTAAAGATGCATTCGGCAAAGTATTTGAGGAAAGCGTGTTCACAGCAGTACCAAACCTTGTTGGTGTTCCTGCTCTCGTTACAAACGGTGTTCAGCTTATGGGTAACCATTTCAGTGAAAGTACACTTTTAAGTCTTGCACACAGCGTTGAAAGGAAAGGTGAATGAATATGAAATACGAACTCGTCATCGGCCTTGAAACTCACGTTGAGTTAAGCACCGAATCAAAGATTTTCTGTTCTTGTGGTGGTCACTCTGCTGCAAACGAACCTAATGACTGCGTTTGTCCTGCTTGTTCAGGTATGCCCGGTATGTTGCCTGTTATGAACAAGCGAGTTGTTGAACTTGCAGTTACAGCAGGTCTTATGCTTAACTGCAACATCAATAAATACACAACATTTGATAAGAAAAACTATTATTACCCTGACCTTCCTTGTGCATATCAGATTACACAGATTAACCATCCAATCTGTACTGATGGTTGTGTGACACTTAAAACAAGTGAAGGCACAAGAGATATCAGAATCAAGCAAATTCATATGGAAGAAGACGCAGGTAAGCTTGTTCACAGCGGTAATTCATCATTCGTTGACTTTAACCGTACAAGTGTTCCGCTTATCGAAATTGTTACACAGCCTGACTTCCGTAGTGCGGAAGAAGTTGTAACATACCTTAATAAACTTAAGTCAATGTTCCGTTCAAGCGGTATTTCAGAGTGCGAAGAAGGCGCAATGCGTTGCGACGTTAACATTTCTGTTCGTCCTGAGGGTAGCACAGAGTTTGGTGTTCGTACTGAAATCAAGAATATGGCTTCATTTGAGGCTATTGAGCGTGCTATTAAATATGAAGCACAGCGTCATATGGATGCACTTGAATATGAAATTGAAGAACTTGTTCAAGAAACAAGAAGATTTGATGATGTAAGCGGTAAGACTTTTGCAATG
>CAYXMF010000136.1:0-3576 GCA_964465845.1 uncultured Eubacteriales bacterium
TTCGATAGACTTGTAGTTCTTTTTTATTCAGGCTGTTTTTTTACAGCCCCTTTTTTAGTTTTAATTACACAAGCGGTACGCCATCAGCGTCTGTTGCGATGCTACCTGTCAAAATCTGAATAAATTCAACGAGTGCCCAGATACCACTAACAACTCCACCTGCACCACAAGTGAGAACTGTAATCAAAAGCTGTGCAATAGCCTTTTTCTTATAACCAAGATAGAAGTTGTGAATACCAAGACCACCAAGGAAGAATGCAAGAAGTGCTGCCGCAATCTTGTTCTTACCGCCTACTGCTGCTGCAGCCTGCTGTGATGTTGCAACACCGCATGAAAGACAAACCGCTGCACCTTCAGCTACTTCTTTACCACAGTTCTGGCAATATGCTGTGCCTACACCCTTTGTTGTTCCGCAATTTACGCATACAGCAGCCACTTCGTCCATCTGTGCTCCGCAATTTTTACAATACATAATAATTCTCCTCTCATACTGATTAAAGTATGTTTATCAGTAATTTAATAATATCATAAGTTTTTTTCATTCGCAAGACTTTTAATGTAATAAATCGACAAAATTTTTGTCTTGTTTTTTATTTTTTGTAATATTCCTATTGACTTTTTGTAAAATGGTATTATAATATAACCATACTTTAACACGTAAAAGCGTTAAAGACAATTTTTATGAAGGTGAATTATTATGAAAACAACAAAAAAAGTAATTGCTCTTGTTCTTGCAGTTGCACTTATTTGCGGTGTGTTCGCTGCTTGCGGTACAACCGACGATGATGACGGCAAGTACACAATCGGTATTGTTCAGTTAGTTGAGCACGTTGCTCTTGACGCTGCAACAGAAGGCTTTATGGACGCTGTTAAGGCTGAACTCGGTGAAGAAAATGTTACATTTGACTTCCAGAACGGTCAGAACGATGCCAACACATGTGCTACAATCGCTAACCAGTTCGTTTCAAACAATGTTGACTTGATTATGGCAAACGCTACTCCTGCTCTTCAGGCTGCAGTTGCTGCTACAGACACAATCCCGATTCTTGGTACATCAGTTACAGAATACGGTGTTGCTCTTGGCATTGATGACTTCAACGGTACAGTTGGCGGTAACGTTTCAGGTACATCTGACCTTGCTCCTCTCGACAAACAGGCTGATATGATTAAGGCTTGGGTTCCAGATGCTAAAACAGTAGGTCTTCTCTACTGCTCAAAAGAAGCTAACAGCCAGTATCAGGTTAACGTTGTAAAACAAGAACTTGAAGAAGATGGCTTGACAGTTACAATGTACCCATTCTCAGATTCAAACGACCTTTCATCAGTTTGCACAACAGCTGCTGAAAACAGCGACGTTATCTATGTTCCTACAGATAACACAGTTGCTGAAAACACAGGTATTATCGACAATATCTGCCAGCCAGCAGGCGTTCCTGTTATTGCAGGTGAAGAAGGTATCTGTACAGGTTGCGGTATTGCTACTCTTTCAATCAGCTACTACGACTTAGGTTATGCAACAGGTAAGATGGCTGCTCAGATTCTTAAGGGCGAAGCTGATATTTCAACAATGGCAATCGGTTATGCTGAAACTCAGACTCCTAAATATAACGACACAATCTGTAAAGCACTCAACATTACTCCTCTTGAGGGTTATGTTGCTATTGAAACAGAATAATTTCTGTGGTACAATAATATAAATTCTGCCAAGGGAGAATGAAGAATTCTCCCTTGGCTTGTTTAAGGTGAATATAAATGGACTTTTTCGGACAACTTTTAAACGCTTTGCCCGGTGCAATTTCTCAGGGACTTATCTGGGGCATTATGGCAATAGGCGTTTACATTACTTACAGAATTCTTGATGTTGCGGATCTTACCGTTGACGGTTCTTTCGCAACAGGCGGCGTTGTTGCCGTTATTCTTATTCTTAATGGTTGGAATTTATGGCTTGCAATGATTATGGCATTTGTGGCAGGACTTCTTGCAGGTGCTATTACAGGACTTCTTCATACTATTATGGGAATTCCCGCAATTCTTGCAGGTATTCTTTCACAGTTAGCACTTTACTCAATAAATCTTAAAATGTTGGGTAAGGCAAATATGGCTGTCAACGTTAACCAGGTTAATTTGCTTATTTCTCTTCGTTGGGTTAAAGAATTTGCTTTCCACAATCCTCTTATCACAGTTGGTCTTGTGATTGCTGTTCTTATAATTATTCTTTATTGGTTCTTCGGCAGAGAAATCGGATGTGCTCTTCGTGCAACAGGTGCAAATCTTAATATGGCACGTGCTCAGGGTATCAACACAAACTTTAACAAAGTTGTAGGCATTATGCTTTCAAACGGTCTTGTGGCTCTTTCAGGCGCATTTCTTACACAGTATCAGGGCTTTGCTGATATCAAAATGGGACAAGGTGCTATCGTTATCGGTCTTGCTGCGGTTATTATCGGCGAAGCAATCTTCGGTAAGATTTTCAAAAACTTTGCTCTCAGACTTCTTTCAGTAGTTCTTGGTGCAATTATTTACTACATAGTTGTTCAGGCAGTTATTACACTCGGCTTTGACGCAAACCTTCTTAAACTTCTTTCTGCAGCAATTGTTGCTATCTTCCTTGCAATCCCCTATTGGAAAAAGAAGTACAAAGAAACACATATGGTTAAAAAGGGAGGATCTGCAAATGCTTGAAATTAAAAATGTTTCAAAAACTTTTAATCCCGGTACTGTTAACGAAAAGAAAGCTCTTAACAACATTAACCTTACTCTTAAAGAAGGTGATTTTGTAACAGTTATCGGCGGTAACGGTGCAGGTAAATCAACAATGCTTAATATGGTTGCAGGTGTTTACCCTGTTGACTGCGGTAATATTATTGTTGATGGTGTTGACATTACAAAACTCCCCGAATATAAGCGTGCAAAGTATTTAGGCCGTGTTTTTCAGGATCCGATGACAGGTACTGCTGCAGATATGCAGATTGACGAAAACCTTGCTCTTGCAGCACGTCGTGGAAAGAGCAGAACTCTCCGTTCAGGTATTACCTCAAAGGAAAGAGCTGAATATAAAGAACTTCTCAAGATGCTGGATTTGGGACTTGAAGAAAGACTTACATCAAAGGTAGGACTTCTTTCAGGCGGTCAGCGTCAGGCACTTACACTTCTTATGGCAACTCTTAAAAAGCCGAAAATTCTTCTTCTTGATGAGCATACAGCGGCTCTTGACCCTAAGACCGCAAAGAAGGTGCTTGATATTACAGAAGAAATCGTCCAGAAAAATAATCTTACAACAATTATGATTACTCATAATATGGCCGATGCAATCCGCGTTGGTAACCGTCTTATTATGATGAATAACGGACAAATTATTTTTGACGTATCGGGCGAAGAAAAGAAAAAGCTCACAACCGCAGACCTTCTTGAAAAGTTCAAGATTTCAGCAGGCGAAGAACTTAACAACGACAGAATGTTGCTTTCATAATTCATTTATAAAAATATTTTAAGGACAGTTCAAATTAATTTTTGAACTGTCCTTTTTGTATTATTAAGCTTTTATGGGTAAAAATAAAACAAACGCAAATGAAAGGT
>CAYXMF010000137.1:0-3460 GCA_964465845.1 uncultured Eubacteriales bacterium
TATGAAAATACAATCCTGACAAGCAAAACAGAAACCAGTCTTTCATTTGAAAGAGTTAATAGCGGCAACGCAACCGCCACTGCCACCATAACAGCAAAAACCGACGGAAACTATTATGCTTATATGTTTTCTGAGGACCTTAACGGCGTAACGGATTCGGTAAACAACTCAAACTATGTTCTCGATATTTACGATATCTACATTGTTGACTTTGGCTATCACAACGCCGGTGATAAAATCTCTATAAAAATGTCAATGAGAACCACTGTTGATCAGGCCGATGTTGAACTGTTAATTTTCTCAATGGATGATAAAAAGTTTGTTGAGGGATATAATACCCTTTATGACGGCCAAATGGAAATCACCGAATTTGAAGAAACTAAAATCAGCGGTAACTTTACTGCAGAAGAAAATGAGATTCTTTTCACCTCAATCCCTTATGACGTTGGTTGGAGCGTATACCTTGACGGAGAAAAAGTTGATGAAAGTGAAATTGTAAAAATATCTGATGCATTTTTGGGCGTTAAGGTTTCTGAGGGAAAACACAATATTACTTTTGAATATGAAATTCCCGGATTAAAAACTGCATTCATATTTTCGATATGCTTTTCGGCAATACTGATTATTTTGTATGTTCTGAACAAGAAAAAACTTTTATTTTTCAAAAATAAGAAGCAAAATCTTTGGGAACGTTCAGAATAAACAAAAGCTCGAGTTTTTGGACACTTGTGCAATTTTGTCCAATGTGACATTATTGAAAAAATTGTTCTTTATTGTTATAATTTAATAAATAAGGGAGTAGTCAGCACAACAGTGCGATGAAGTCAACATCTTGGATTTATTCCTGGCATCATCATAATTGACGAGACTTATCTGTTTTTAGGTAAGTCCCGTCCTTTTTATTATTTCAGATACAGAAAGGATTGAAAAACATGGCAGATTCAAACATTACCAAAATGGCAATGGCAAACTCACTGAAAGAGCTTATGCAAGAAAAAGGCTTTTACAAAATCAGCATTAACGACATTTGTACTGGTTGCAATATGAACCGCAAAAGCTTTTATTATCATTTTAAGGACAAGTATGACCTTTTAAATTGGATTTTCGATACAGAGTTCCGTGAATTTGAAAGAACTGCCAATCTTTCTAATGTTGAAACCTCGTTAAAACAGTTATGTCAATTCTTTTACGAAAACCGAAAGTTTTATCGCAAAGCATTAACTGTTGAGGGACAAAACTCTTTCCGGTCTCATCTGCACAGCGTTCTTTACAAAATTGTTTCAAATGGACTCAATAATCTTTTAGATGGTAAAGAGGAATTTGAAGAAATGCAAATCCAATTCATAACAGACGGAATTCTGTGCGCTTTGATGAGATGGATTTTAAGTCCAAACTGCATAACAGCAGATGAATTTATGAAAAAACAGCGTGCACTGATATCTTATTTAATCAAATTTATCGAAGAGAAACATTATGGTGAAAACTGATAGTTTGTTTTGTGGAGGAATAAAATGTACCAAACTGAAACTTTTAAGGAAAAACTGGCGTGTTTTCTCGTAAAGCTCTGCTATAATCCGAAAATCTGTTTTGAAGATGAAAGTATACAGGGCAGAGAACTCGACGAGCCTATGGTTATAATCTGCAACCACACAAGAAAAACAAACAAATTCAGAGTTGCAGAAGCCGATGGACCAATCATAAGATACGCATTTTTAAACAAAAATGTGTGTTCTTTAGCGGCTAAAGATATTATGGAGCTTTTTCCTTGGAATTTTCTTATGAAAGACCTTAACTGTATTCCTGTTGACCGTTTTTCTGCATCTACAAAATGGGCAAGGGACTGCACGGCAGAACTTCAAAAAGGAAAATCAATTATTTTGTTTCCGGAAGGAACAACCTTGAAATCGCAAGAAATCAGCGATTTTCAATCCGGATTTTTGCTTCTTGCAAAATCTGCAAATGTCCGTATTTTGCCTGTAGTAATCCAACGCACCTTTGGATTAAGAAGACGCCGACCAAAAATCAAAATCGGAGTTCCCTATTCCATTACAACCGAAAAAATGACAAAAACCGTCAGACAGCAAGAAACCGAACGCTTTCAGAAAATTGTCACAAGAATGTATTGCGACCTGACCGGCGAAACAGAAGCCGAAGCAACAAAAGAAAGATTTCATCTTTATAAAAAATTTGATAACAACAATTAAAGCAGGGTTACCGCCCTGCTTTTTGTGTTGAATTCTATATAAAAATATGTTACCATTTACCTATACTTGAGTTTAAAGGGGAATTTTTATGGGAAAGAAAATTATTGTTGCAGGTGGCGGTCACGGTGGCATTGCTGCCGCTATGCTTCTCAGTAAAAAAGGCTATGACGTTACCGTTTATGAGCGTAATGCAAAAACTAAAATGGGCTATGACTGGACTGATATTTTTGACAGAAAAGGTCTTTTAGCAATTGGCTTGCCTATTCCTGACCACAGCCTTTATAACCTTAAAAATGACGTTACATTCTATGGTCCTGCTATGGAAACCGCACTTACACAGAATACCGACGACGACAAGAAAGAAATCCAGATGGAGCGTCGCGAAATCTACAAATATCTTATCTCATACGCAGTTAAATCAGGCGTTAAGTTTGAGTACAAACAAAATGTACTTGAACCACTTTTCTACGGCAACAGAGTTGTGGGAATCAAGACTGATAAGGGCGAATACTACGCTGACCTTGTAATTGATGCTTGCGGACTTAACTCCCCTCTCCGTCAGAAAATGCCTGCATCAACAGGAATTCAGAACAACCCAATCCAATACGAACAGTTCTATGTTTACCGTGCATTCTTCAACAAAACCGCTGAAGTTCGTGACGATGAAAAATTCAAGATTATTATGCTTCCCAACAACGAATTGGGCATTTCCTGGGTTGCAACGGAAGAAGAGCATACAGACGTACTTATAGGTCGTTTTCATAAATTTGACCTTGATTATGCAAACGAGCAAATCGACTTAATGCGGCCAACAAATCCAAGCATCGGTACTGAGATTATCCGTGCAGGCAACTTTGCAAATATTCCTGTTCGTCAGCCACTTGGTGTTATGGTTGCTGACGGTTATGCCGCAATCGGTGACTCTGCATTTATGACTGTGCCGATTATCGGCTCAGGTATTGCAAACGCACTTAAAGCGGCAAAAATCCTTGCAGATGCCGTTTCAAGTGATTACAGTAACTCATTTAGTGCAGAAACTCTCTGGGAATACCAGAAGAATTATTACAAGGCAATTGGCGCATCAATGGCACCAATGGCTTGTGTAAAATTGTTGCTTACCCGTCTTGAGGGCTACGAGCTTGATTATATCTTTGCTAAAGGAATTCTTAATGCAGAAGATATGACAATTGATGCAGATTCTTCAAGCCTTGGTGCAATGCTTAGTGGTATGAGCCCTGCCGATATTAAAATCAAAG
>CAYXMF010000138.1:0-3362 GCA_964465845.1 uncultured Eubacteriales bacterium
ACGGTATTTTACTCTCTTAGGTAAAAGCATTATTTTGTGCCTCCTTCTTTACGTGTTTTGCGGCTTTCATGAAGAACTTCGCCTTTGTAAATCCATACTTTAACACCGAGTTTACCGTATGTTGTGTCTGCTTCTGCAAAACCATAGTCGATGTCAGCACGAATTGTCTGAAGCGGAATTGTACCCTCATGATAAGATTCTGAACGTGCAATTTCAGCACCGCCGATACGGCCGCTAACCTGAGTTTTGATACCCTTTGCACCAAGTCTCATTGTTCTGCCGATTGACTGCTTAAGAGCTCTTCTGAAAGAAATTCTTCTTTCAAGCTGTGAAGCAATGCTTTCAGCAACAAGCTGTGCATTAAGGTCAGGCTGCTTAACTTCTACGATATTGATGAAAACTTCTTTATCGCCGCCAAGCATTTTCTTGCATGTTTCTTTAAGTTTTTCAATTTCTGCGCCCTGACGGCCAATTACCATGCCAGGCTTTGCGCAGTGAATGTTGATGCGAACTCTTTTCGCATCTCTTTCGATTTCTACCTTTGGAACACCTGCAGGAGCGAGTGTTTCAAGGAGATACTCACGAAGCTCGTAGTCAGAAACAAGTGTGTCACCGAAGTTTGCCTTGTCTGCATACCAGCGTGATTCCCAGTTTTTAATAACGCCGATTCTTAAACCGGTTGGATTAACTTTCTGGCCCATAACTTAACCTCCTCCTTGATTATTCTGCTTCCTTAAGTGTAATATTGATGTGAGATGTTTTCTTATTGATTCTGTAAGCTCTACCCTTGTCGCGAGCTCTGATTCTCTTAAGAGTTGGACCCTGGTCAACTGAACAAGCAGCTACATAGAGTCTTGTAACATCCATATTTTTGTTTTCTGCATTAGCCATTGCTGACTTGAGAAGTTTATAAAGCGGTTCACACGCAGCCTTAGGTGTGTATTTAAGAATCGCCATAGCTTCATCACAAGGCTTGTTTCTGATAAGGTCAAGAACGAGCTTTACCTTACGTGGTGCAATTCGCACAAAAGTAACTTTTGCTGTTGCTTCCATTGTTCAATACACTCCTTTCGACTTATTTACCGTTATTTGATGTCTTTGAACCTGCATGACCTTTGTAAGTTCTTGTAGGTGCAAATTCGCCTAACTTGTGACCAACCATGTCTTCTGTAACATATACAGGAACATGTTTTCTGCCGTCATGTACCGCAAAGGTATGACCAACAAATTCCGGGAAAATTGTTGAGCTGCGGCTCCATGTCTTAACAGCGATCTTTTCGCCGTTTGCATTCATTGTCTGAACCTTCTTCATAAGACTAGCTTCTACGTAAGGTCCTTTTTTAGTACTTCTACTCATTTATGACAGCTCCTTTCCCTTATTTACCGTTACGACGCTTAACAATAAGCTTGTCGGAACTCTTCTTCTTATTTCTTGTCTTGTAACCAAGAGCTGGTTTGCCCCATGGTGTGCAAGGACCTGGACGACCGATAGGTGACTTACCTTCACCACCACCGTGAGGGTGGTCGTTAGGGTTCATAACTGAACCACGAACTGTAGGTCTGATACCCATATGACGTGTACGACCGGCTTTACCGATCTTAACGTTCTCGTGGTCTGCATTACCAACTGTACCTACAGTTGCCATACATGTTGCAGGAACGTTACGAAGTTCGCCTGAAGGAAGTCTGAGAAGTGCGTAAACGCCTTCTTTAGCCATAAGCTGTGCTGCGTTACCAGCTGCTCTTGCTAACTGACCGCCGCGACCTGGATAAAGCTCAACGTTGTGTACGAATGTACCTGTTGGGATGCTTGTAAGAGGAAGTGCGTTACCTGGTTTAATATCAGCGTCTGCACCTGCTGAAACAACATCGCCTACTTTAAGGCCTACTGGAGCGAGAATGTATCTCTTCTCACCGTCTTCGTACTGAACAAGAGCGATATGAGCTGAACGGTTTGGATCATACTCAATTGTTAATACTGTTGCAGCGCCCATCTTATCTCTCTTGAAGTCGATGATACGGTACTTTCTGCGATTTCCGCCACCGTGATGACGAACTGTTATTCTTCCGTAGCTGTTACGGCCTGCGTGCTTCTTAAGAGGAGCAAGAAGACTTCTCTCAGGAGCAACCTTTGAAAGCTCGGAATAATCTGTAACCGACATGTTACGTCTTGCGTTTGTAGTCGGCTTATAGACTTTAATCGACATTTCTTTCATCTCCTTTGTTTATTTTAATATGGAGTGGCTCTGAAGCCTGTCAGGAAGCTTTGCGGAGTATGTCGAAACTCCATACCTTACCGCCTGACCTCAAAATCATTACATCATTCCGTCAAAGAACTCGATTGTCTTTGAATCAGCTGTCAAAGTTACGATAGCCTTTTTCCATGAAGCCTTGTAACCTTCGAATCTGCCGTAGCGTCTGAACTGGCCACGAACGTTCATTGTGTTAACCTTTTCAACTTTTACGCCGAAAAGAGCTTCAACAGCTTTTTTGATGTCAACCTTAGTTGCGTCCTTAGCAACTTTGAAAGTGTACTTTTTGTCTGCAGTACCCATCATTGACTCTTCTGTAATAACGGGAGCGAGGATAATTTCCTGTGCAAGTTTCATTATGCGTAAACCTCCTCAATTTTTGCTACTGCATCCTTAAGAACTACGATTGTGTCGCAGTTAAGAATGTCATAAACATTAAGTGTGTTTACAAGTGTTGTCTTAACACCGGCGATGTTTCTTGCGCTCTTGTAAACAATGTCGTTTTTCTCAGGAAGAACGATGAGAGCTTTCTTGCCAGCGTTGATAGCTGCGAGAACGTTTGCAACTTCCTTTGTCTTGATTGCATCCATATTGAGAGAATCGAGAACAATCATCTCTTCTGCTGCAACCTTTGAAGAAAGAGCAGACTTCATAGCAAGTCTCTTAACCTTCTTGTTGATTGAGAAGCCGTATGCACGTGGCTTAGGACCAAATGTGATACCACCGTGTGTCCACTGAGGAGCTCTTGTTGAACCCTGACGTGCTCTACCTGTTCCCTTCTGTCTCCAAGGCTTTTTACCGCCACCAGACACCTCTGCACGAGTGAGAGTTGACTGTGTGCCCTGGCGCTGATGTGCCAAGTAATTAACTACTACAAGGTGCATAGCTGACTTGTTTGGCTCGATAGCGAAAATGCCGTCGTTGAGCTCGATGTCAGAAACTTTCTTGCCCTTTGTATCTACTACTGCTAATTTAGCCATTCCTTAACTCTCCTCTCTTACTTTGATTTAACTGTGTCTGCGATAACAACGATGCCGTTCTTAGGACCTGGAATAGCGCCCTTAATAGCGATAAGGTTGTTTTCTACATCTACCTTAACAACGTCAAGGT
>CAYXMF010000139.1:0-3319 GCA_964465845.1 uncultured Eubacteriales bacterium
CCCACCGTCTGACGGAAGCAGGAGGAAAAGTACTGTTGGTCAGAATAGTGAAGCTTTTTCGCAATGTCCCCTACGCTCATATTTGTATGGACAAGATAAGCCTTTGCGGTATCGATTTTTCTTTCAAGGAAATATTGATACGGTGTCATTTTGTACTTATTCTTAAATACGTTTATTATATAGTTCTTGGAATAGTTTATTTCTTTGCATAACTTTTCAAGGTTAAATTCGCTTTCAACCGCTTCATCAAGCTTTCTGCGTATAACATCAGACAAATCTTCGTTATCAAACTGTACACGGTTACGAATGTACATAAAAATATGCATAAGACAAACTGTAATTTTACTTACCATTGCATCATACGGAATATCTTCACGTGAAATCTCAAAAATTTCTTCAAAGTATTTTTTCACGTTACAATTTTCAAAAAGATATGTGTCTTTTGGAAGATAGCAGTTAATAAGCGTGTCAGCAAGAGGACCTTCAAATACAATCCAATATTTATGCCAAGGAGTGTGGGGGTCAGCACGGTATTCATGTTTTGTGCCAACTTTTAAAAAGAAGATATCGTCACTATCGGGAGAAAGGTGTTGCCCTTCAATATCGAGTGTTCCGCTACCGCTGATGATAAATTCAAGTGCATTAAGGTCTGAGCACTCACGCACAATGCGAAAATGCTCGTCGCAATATGTTTCGCCCACCATAAGTACTTTTAAGGGGTCATCATCATTTACAAAAGTTACGAAAT
Organism: uncultured Eubacteriales bacterium; assembly: GCA_964465845.1. Taxonomy (GTDB): domain Bacteria; phylum Bacillota; class Clostridia; order Oscillospirales; family Acutalibacteraceae; genus Fimenecus. The sequence continues at coordinate 749 of CAYXMF010000139.1, forward strand.
TCCTGAAATTCTCTATCATCGTTATAATCCTAACATTTTTATTCACAAAACCGCTTTACTAATGCGCTAAAAAGTGATATTTTAATGATAATACAAAAAAACAAAATATTCAATATTTTGGAGGTTCTTTTTTATGGCTATTACAATTTTAGATAACAATATTTTTGTGCTTGAAACAAAAAACACTCATTATGTGCTTGGTGTTGACAAAAACGGTTATAACCGTCATATTCATTGGGGCAAAAAATGTAATCTTGATGATTACTGTGCAAAGGACATCTGGGATGAAAATTCAAACCATACTGAGCTTGATATGGCAAAGCAGGAATACACCACATTCGGCGGAACAATGTACCGTGAAAGTGATTTAAAGGTAAAATTTCCTGACAACTGCCGTGAAATCGAGCTTGAATTTGTCGGTGCAAAAGCAGCCGGCAACTGCCTTACAGTTACTTTGAAAGATAAGGTTTACCCATTAGAAATTGCACTCAAATATGTTGTGAATGACAACGACGATATTATCACACGCTGGACAGAAATCAAGAATACAGGTGACGAAAAAATCATTCTTGACAGAGTTTTCTCTGCAGAGCTTACCCTCCCCTCTGTTTACCCATATACTTTTAAGAATACTAACGGCAGTTGGGGCGGTGAATTTGTTGAAACAGAGTCAACCCTTGAGGGTGGTGCTCTTGTATTTGACAGCAAGCGTGGTACAAGCGGTCACAATCAGTCCCCATATTTTATAGCATATCATAATGCAGACGAAAAATCGGGCGATGTATATTTCGGTACTCTTGCATACAGCGGAAACTTCAAAGTGCTTTGCACACGTGACCTTTTCTACACAACAAGAATTTCATTAGGTCTTAATGACCACGATTTCAAATATGAGTTGAAATGTGGCGAAATTTTTGAAACACCAAAGGTATTCTGCGGTTATGCTCAGGGTTTTGGTGAAATGAGCCGTCAGATGAATCGTTTTGCGGTAAATCACGTATTGCCAAAGCAGTTTAACGATAAAATTCTTCCCGTACTTTACAACTCTTGGGAAGCAACTGAATTTGACGTTAATTGTGAGCATCAGACAGCGTTAGCAGAACTTGCCGCTGAAATGGGCGTTGAACTTTTTGTTATGGACGACGGCTGGTTTGGTGCGAGAAATCACGACCGTGCAGGTCTTGGCGACTGGTTTGTAAATAAAAATAAATTTCCTAACGGTATTGACGAGCTTATTAAAAATGTCAACGATTTGGGAATGGACTTCGGTCTTTGGTTTGAACCTGAAATGGTGAATCCGGACTCTGACCTTTTCCGTGCTCATCCCGATTGGGCATATCATTACGACACAAGAACAGCGCACACACTCCGTCATCAGTTAGTACTCAATATGACACTTCCCGAAGTTCAGGAATACATTTTTGAGCGAATGGACACAATGCTCACTGACCACAATATAAAATATATTAAATGGGACATGAACAGACCACTTTCTGAAACAGGTGCAGAAAATCTTGACTGCCCACAGGAATTGTGGTACAGACATACTCAGGCTGTTTACAACATTGTTGACCGTCTTAAAGAAAAGCACCCTGATGTTGCAATCGAAAGCTGTTCTTCAGGTGGCGGACGTTGTGATTACGGCGCACTCATGCACTATGACCAGGTATGGACAAGTGACAACACAAGTGCTATTGACAGAATGATGATGCAGAAATGGTTTACATATCTTCGTCCTACAAAGGTTATGCGTGCTTGGGTAACAGACGTTAACTGGTACAACCCACCAATGAGCCTTGATTTCCGTTTTCACGTTGCTATGCAGGGTTCACTAGGTGTTGGCGGAAATCTTACAAAATACAGTGAAGATGACCTTGAAATTGCAAAGAAAAACGTTACTCTTTATAAAGAAATCCGTCACCTTGTGCAGTTTGGCGACCTTTACAGAATTCTTGACCCCGACCGTGATGAAATACTCTTTAATATTTATGTAAGCGAAGATAAAAACGAGGCTGTGGGCTTCTTGTCATCAGTAGTTACACGCTTTATGAAAAAGCAGATTCCTCTTTATTTTGAGGGGCTCGACGACAACAAGATTTACACGTTGACTATCAATGACAAAGAGTATGAAAAGAGTGGCGCATACCTCAAAAATGTGGGAATTCCCGTAACAATTCGTGGAATGGGTTATAATAAAATTATAAAAATTAAAGCAAAATAAAGCATTTAGCTTATGAAACTATACTCAGACAATCATTTTTTAGAAGCCTCATTTCAATGGGCAACAGAAAAAACTAAACAATTCGTGGTAACGGGAACAAAAAACGGTGCAATAAACCTTGGGGACGGCAAAAAATGGTACGGTCCTGACGGTATTGTACTCACCTCATCCCGGGCAGAATGGGCAGAGCCAAAAGACTATGCCCCCTGTTTCTGGGCAGGGTATTTTGACAGAACGGCTTACTACATTCGTGATTTTGCCCATCAGGCAGTAGGCGCTCACCTTGCAGGGTTGGATTGTGAACTCTATAACATGTTCCATACGTTTGCAAAAAACGCAAACGAAAAGAC
>CAYXMF010000140.1:0-3319 GCA_964465845.1 uncultured Eubacteriales bacterium
CTTGCAACACAGTATAATGTTGAAATTCCTAACGAAGAAATCGATATGGACTTTATGAATCTTAACCAAGCTGCTCACGGTGACCGTGAACACGGTTTTATTGCAGCTCGTCTTCGTATGCCACGCAAGGTTATCGCAGGTCATTGGACAAAAGAGTCAGTACGCGAGCGTCTTGGTAATTGGATGCGTGCAGCAGTAGGCGTTGCTGTAAGTAAAGACCTTAAAGTTATGCGTTTCGGCGACAATATGCGTGAAGTTGCTGTTACTGAGGGCGATAAGGTAGAAGTTCAGGCAAAACTTGGCTGGCAGGTTAATACTTGGGCAGTTGGTGACCTTGTAAAAGAAATGAACGCTGTAACTGATGCAGAAATCGATGCACTTATGGACGTTTACACAGCAGAATATGACGTTGCAACAGACAATATCGATGCAATTCGTTATCAGGCTCGTGAAGAAATCGCAATGAAGAAAATGCTTGATGCAGAGGGTTGTATGGCATTCTCAAATACATTCCAAGACCTTTACGGTATGGAACAGCTTCCCGGTCTTGCAAGCCAGCATCTTATGGCTCAGGGCTATGGCTACGGCGGTGAAGGTGACTGGAAAGTTGCCGCTATGACCGCTATTATGAAAGCTATGGCAGAAGGCAAAAATGGTGGTACAGGCTTTATGGAAGACTATACTTATCATCTCGTACAAGGCGAAGAATATAGCCTTGGCGCTCATATGCTTGAGGTTTGTCCATCAATGGCAGCTGCAAAACCTAGAATCGAAACACATCACCTTGGAATTGGTATGAACGAAAAAGACCCTGCTCGTCTTGTTTTCGAGGGTAAAGCAGGACAGGCAATCGTTGTAAGCCTTGTTGATATGGGTGGCAGACTTCGTCTTATCTGTCAGGATATTGAATGTGTTAAACCTATTATGGAAATGCCAAATCTTCCTGTTGCTCGTGTAATGTGGAGAGCAATGCCCGACCTCGAAACAGGTATTGAATGCTGGATTACAGCAGGTGGTGCACATCATACAGTACTCAGCTATGACGTAACAGCAGAGCAGATGAAAGATTGGGCAAATATGATGGATATCGAATTTGTTCACATCAATAAAGATACAACAGTTGCAGGTCTTGAAAAAGATTTATTCCTTGCTGACCTTGCTTGGAAATTAAAGTGAGGAATAGTTTATGCTTGAACAGTTAAAAAAAGAAGTATTTGAGGCAAATATGCTTTTGCCTGAATACGGTCTTATTACATTCACTTGGGGTAATGTTTCAGGTGTTGACAGAGAAAAAGGTTTGATGGTAATTAAGCCATCAGGCGTTGAGTACGATACAATGAAAGCTGAAGATATGGTTGTAGTTGACCTGAGCACCGGTAAAAAAGTTGAGGGTGACTTGAATCCGTCGTCTGATACTGACACTCATGTTGCTCTTTACAATGCATTCCCTGATATTAAAGGTGTTGTGCATACACATTCACGCTGGGCAACAACATTTGCTCAGGCGGGTATGGGCATCCCTGCACTCGGAACTACTCACGGTGACTATTTTTATGGTGAAATTCCTTGCACACGCAAAATGACACCTGAAGAAATCGGTGGCAAATATGAACTTGAAACAGGCAATGTGATTATTGAAACTTTCAAAGATAAACAGCCTAATGACATTCCTGCAGTGCTTGTTCACAGTCACGGCCCGTTTACTTGGGGCACTGACCCGCACAATGCAGTTCATAATGCAGTAGTATTGGAAGAACTTGCATTTATGGCTTGGCATAATATTATGATGAATCCACAAATTCAGCCAATGCAACAAGAACTTCTTGATAAGCATTATCTTCGTAAGCACGGCGCAAACGCCTATTACGGACAAAAGAAATAATATAATTAAGGGCGGGAGTTTGCTCCCGCCAATAATACGGAGATGTACCCAAGTGGTTGAAGGGTCCGCACTCGAAATGCGGTAGGTCGTGAATAGCGGCGCTGGGGTTCAAATCCCCACATCTCCGCCAAAATTAAATTATTTTATTGAAGAGAAGGATGAAAATGAGTATTGTAAAAAATGACCCGAAGATTAAAAATCCGTTGATTGGTGCAGTTCGTGAACAACTTGAGCATCGTGCATATTGGCTTTATCTTCTTTGTGACGAAGCTGGTAAGCGTGGACTTGATTGGTGGGATTTCGGCAGTGCTGCAATTAAGCGCTGTGGTCTTACTCACGGTGCAAATCATATTAAAAAAGGTGGCACCGATAGTCTTGTAGGACTTCGCAAAACATTGTTTACAAAGCCTGCACAACTTGTTTTTGAAATGAAAATTCTTGAAAGTACTGATGATAAGCTTTCTATTGATTTCCATTACTGTCCGCTTGTGAAAGCTTGGCAGAAGGCAGGTTGTACTGACGAAGAAATTGCAAAGCTTTGTGACATTGCAATGTGTGGCGACCATGGTATTGGCGAATCTTACGGCGCAGTTCTTGATTTGCCAAAGTGCATCGCAAAAGGCGATGACATCTGCTCACTTCGTTATCATAAATAATGAAAAATATAAAAGTCGTAATCCGTTTGGACTACGACTTTTTTGTTTTATATGTGGTCTTTGTATCTTTCTGCCGTGATAATTCCGTCTTCAACGTTTAATTTGCAGATTCGAGCATTTCTTGCATCAAAAGCACTTGCATTCAAGCCATCATCATAATCACGAGCGTGATAAATTGCATACCACTGACCGTCTTCTTTAATCATTGAGTGGTGACCTGTGCCTTCTTCAAATTCGTTGGCAGAAAGCACGGGATGATATGTGTTTGCATCAGGGTACTTTTCAAATTTGATTTTTGTAAGGTCAGTTTCGTCTGTTTTTGCTCTTGCATAGCCAATGTAATATGTAGGCTGTTCATAGCAGTTGCCGGAATACATAAGGTAATGCCAGTCGCCCTCTTTAAAGTAGAAAGCCCCCTCGATTGTGTGCCAATGCTGACCTTTTTTGTAACGGTCACGACGGTAAATATCTTCATCAAGTGTTGGCTCAAGAACCAAAACAGGATTTCCTGCAGGTGTAACTGGGTCAAGCATTTTGTCAACATAAATACAAGTGCCGATTCTTTCGCCCTCAAAACGATTTGCGGAATAGAAAAGGAAAAGTCCTGCTTCATTCTGTACGATGTGTGAATCGATTGAGAATGGATGCAAAATCTGCTTCGTATCTGTAAAAGGTCCAAGTGGATTATCAGCAACTGATACATGCATTGCGCCTCTGTGACCGCCTTTGTCGGGTGTGTCGTTGTAAATTTCCATTGAATTATACATATAGAATTTGCCGT
>CAYXMF010000141.1:0-3194 GCA_964465845.1 uncultured Eubacteriales bacterium
TTCTATCACCCTATGGAGAAGGCGTAATTATGGCAGTTTTAAAAGACGTAAAAAGAATTGTTGTTAAGGTTGGTACTTCAACTCTTACATACAGTACCGGTAAAACAAATATAAGAAGAATGCATAAGCTTGTCAGCGTGCTTTCTGACATTGTAAATTCAGGCATTGAAGTAGCCCTCGTTACAAGCGGTGCTATCGGCGTTGGCGTTGGTAAGTTAGGTCTTAAAGAAAAACCTGCCGATACAGCCGGCAAGCAGGCGGCGGCTACAATCGGTCAATGCGAATTGATGTTTATGTATGACAAACTTTTCGGTGAATACGGGCATACTGTTGGTCAGTTGCTAATTACCAAAAGCGACGTTGAAAATGATGAGAGAAGACAAAATCTTGTAAATACATTTAACAAACTTTTTGATTTCGGTGCAATTCCTGTTATTAATGAAAATGACAGCGTTGCCGTTGAAGAAATCGTTTACGGCGATAACGACTCACTTTCCGCTATCGTTGCAGAGCTTGTTAATGCAGATGCACTTATCATTCTTACAGATATTGACGGACTTTATGATGCAAACCCGAATGAAAATGAAGATGCAAAGTTAATTCCTTTAGTAACAAAAATTGATGAGGATTTGTATAAAATCGCAGGTGGCAGAGGCTCAACTCTCGGTACAGGCGGAATGGTAACAAAACTTCACGCTGCAGAAATTGCAACGGATGCGGGAATTGATACTATAGTTATGAACGGCGAAAATCCCACAGAAATTTACAAAGCCCTTGACGGCAAACAGGTAGGTACTTTCTTTAAGGGGAAATAATTATGCTTACAGAAATCGGAAAAAGAGTAAAAAATGCATCGGCAGGGCTTGCAGTTGCATCTACTGACGATAAAAATAAAATATTAAAAGCTATTGCAGATGCTCTTCGTGAAAACTGCGACAAAATTTTAACGGCAAACGCTCTTGATTTGGAAAACGGCAGAAATAATGGTATGTCCGAGGCGCTTCTTGACAGACTAATGTTGAATAAGGACAGAGTTGAGGGAATGGCACAGGGCGTTGAAGGTGTAATTTCACTTCCCGACCCTGTTGGAAAAATTCTTTGGGAAACCGAACGTCCAAACGGTCTTAAAATTCAGCGTGTCAGTTCGCCTTTAGGCGTTATCGGCATTATTTATGAGGCTCGTCCCAATGTTACAAGCGATGCGGCGGCTCTTGCAATAAAATCGGGCAACACCGCAATTCTTCGTGGCGGTAAAGAAGCGTTCAATTCTAACTCTGCCATTATGGACGTTATGCGTGAGGCAATTGAAAATATCGGATTTAATCCGGACATAATCGAACTTGTGCGAGATACTTCAAGAGAAAGCTCAACTGCACTTATGCGAATGAACGGTTATGTTGATGTGCTTATTCCTCGCGGAAGCGCAAAACTTATTAATGCGGTTGTGCAGAATTCAACAGTTCCCGTAATTGAAACGGGTGCAGGTAACTGTCACATTTATGTTGATGAGTTTGCAGACATTGATATGGCGGCAGAAATCGTTTACAATGCAAAAACTCAAAGAATTTCTGTTTGCAATACGGCTGAAAGTCTTTTAATACACAAAAATATTGCCGAGTTTGCGCTCATAGCAATCAAGGCAAAACTTGATGAGAAAAATGTTATTCTTTACGGTGATGAAATCGCCCGTGAAATCTGCCCCGATATTGAAGCTGCAACAGAAGATGACTGGGCAACAGAATATCTTGATTATAAAATATCAGTTAAGATTGTTTCTTCACTTGAAGACGCCGTTGAGCATATAAGAAAATACTCAACAGGTCACAGCGAAAGCATTATTACTGAAAACACAGAAAATGCCGAAAAGTTTATGAACAGTGTTGATTCTTCAGCGGTTTATCATAATGCAAGCACCCGTTTTACTGATGGTGGGGAATTCGGCTTCGGTGCGGAAATCGGTATTTCAACTCAGAAACTTCACGCAAGAGGTCCCCTGGGACTTGAACAGTTAAACTCATTCAAATATAAAATTTACGGTAACGGTCAGGTAAGGTGAGAACAATGTCAGAAACTACAAAAAGAAAGCACAAAGGAAATCATAAACTTGCATTCCCTATAGGCTGTATTATTGTTTTGCTTGCGGCAATTGGACTTGTAACTCTTGTGATTTCAGCGGCAAACGGAATAGGCACAGCAGTTGACAAAGCAAAGAATTATGATGAATATGAGAAAATTCTCACTCCTGTTGTTCTTATTGACCCTGATACTTTTGATGACATTACAAAAGCGGATATGAGTCAGTTGATGGAAATTTCAATCTGGTCACTTCTTAAAAGTGATATTGACCCCGAAACCTTTGAAAGCACAGAAAACGGACTTTCAATACCAAAATCAGCGGTTGAAGAAGAATTTGTTGAGCTTTTCGGTACAGAAATTACACCTGTTCATGCAACAATCGACGGCTACGGCCTTGAATTCCAATATGATGCCAAAACCGAAATGTATACTGTTCCGCTTACAGGTGTTACACCTATATACACACCAAAAGTTGTTGGTAAAACAACATCATCAGACACGGTTGTGTTGACAGTTGCGTGTCTTGCGGGTGACGCGTGGGAACAGGGCGAAAACGGCGATATGATAGAGCCTACACCTGATAAATACATTAAGATTACACTTCGTGAAAAAGATGATAATCTTTATATTTCTGCAATTCAGAGCACAACAACCCCTGAAGTTGCAACAACAGAAGAAAATACAGAAACAATTACTGAAAGCGCAGAGCTTGTTGATCAGGCTGATGTAGTTGCAAAAGAATCAACAACTGCCGCAGAAGAAAGTTCAACTGAAAGTGAATCATCAACTGCAGCAGAGTAAAAAATATATTAATCCGCCTAAGGCACAAGGCTGTTTTGAAAAGCGAATGCTTACCGCATACCATTTCTGACGGTTGTCTTAATATATATTATGTTTTATTGGCGGACAAGTGACAAAATATTAAGTATAATTAACTATTAAGCGAGGTAAATTTATGCTTCAGTTTGAGGAATTGAAACTCCGACTTATTGCCCACGAAGAAGAACTTTCTAACTTGGCAGAGGCGTTAGGTCTTGAAAAAATGAAAGGTGAAATTGCAGTTCTTGAAGAACAGCAGGCGGCTGAAGGCTTCTGGGATGACATTCAAAATTCGCAGA
>CAYXMF010000142.1:0-3164 GCA_964465845.1 uncultured Eubacteriales bacterium
GATTTTTAGTGTTTCAGGCTCACCCGTTCAGAGTTGGTATGAAGGTTACAAATCCAAAATATCTTGATGGTATTGAAATTTTCAACGGTAATCCACGACACAATTCAAGTAATGATATTGCAGAAATGTGGGCAAAAAAATATGACCTTATGGTCACATCTGGTTCGGATTATCACGAATATGAGGATTTGGGTACCGGCGGAATATGGTTTGATAAAGAAATAAAAGATAATAAGACTTTAGTTGAAGAATTGTTAAAAAGAGAATATGAGATAAAGAAAAAGGTATGAGAAAAGGTCTGCAAAAATTGCAGACCTTATTTTTATTTATGTTTTTTGGATTTTGTTGTGCCGTCAGAAGTACCGAAATCAAATATACCTTCAAACAAGCCGTCTAAAATTTCTCCCTCGGTGATGATGAAAAGCACAACTATAAAAATGATAAGAAAAATGCCAAAGCTACCGAAAGAGATATCTCTGATTACCTCGCGGTCGGCTTCACTTACCGTTACGACATCGGTAACCACATAAAACAATGTGAAAACCGTATTGAAGAATGCGAAGCTATAATATTCATAGCCATTTCTAATCCACAGAACTGCAAAAGCTATAAGCATTGCAATTGTTCCGAGAGTAGCAATTGTGAAGACATATTTTTTAGCTTTTGGAAAAATTCGTACCAAAAGATATGTCACAAGCGTAACCGCGGTGGGAATAAGCATTGGTAAAAACAAGCTTTCAGGAATTACGCTATGCCCTTTTTCAAGATAATATGCCGAGGCGGCAAAGCCACTGCCGACAGTATTGAGAATATAGCTTAAAAAATAAAAGATTTTATGCTTTTTCGCAAAAATATGCGCGGGAACTGCAAGCACCATAAGCACTGCGCCTACAACAAGACCATACCATTCGGTACAGACGGACATTGCGAAAACAATTGAAAAAGCAAACAGAATATAGGCGGTTATTGTGAAGAAAAACACGACAAATGGTTTGCCTTTACCTTTCCCGAAATAGTCAAGCATAATTGCACCTCTTTTTAGTTTGTATGATAATTATAATATGAAGATTGGAGGAAATCAATACTGATTATATAGAAAAGCGATAGAGGAATCCCTCCACCGCTTGTGCGGTCCCCCTCCCTTTAACAAGGGAGGCTTTTAAAATTTATGCTTCGATTTTGGAGAATTCGTACATTTCTTTTGTGTTTTCTTCTGTAACATCAATTACGGTTAAGGTGCAAGATGGAATCATATCGTCAGGATGTGAGGCATTGTAGCCGCTGACGCTACTTAACTGATAATATCTGCCATTATAGAAATGACACATATTATTACTATGAACATGACCGATTGAAACAAGTGAGATATATTCATTATCTGCGGTCATATCATCAAAAAGCTTATTTTCAGTAATTGTGTCAAGCTCATAAACATAAGCTGATGGAAAACCATTATCGGTATATGCTTCACCATTTTCATAAGCTGTTTTAAATGCAGGTGTGTTCATATGAAAGAATACACTTGTTTTTACTTTTCTTTCATTAATTTCATTAAGCAACCAATTTATTTGATTTTCTTTTATGTAGTCATACTCACCTATTGCCTTGATTGTTCGTGCGTGAGAATCCATAAATGCAAGAGAATGAACTAATTCACCATTGTATTCAAGGTCAATAAAAAACTGCATATCGCCGTCGAGGTTTTCTTCATTGCCATAGACGAAGTTTTCATACTGCATCAAATACGCGATTAAATCTTCATTTTCACCGTCAATTTCACCATCATTATTGCCCGGTAAGAATGTCCAAGGAATGTTATAACTGTCAACAAGGTCAGCGAAAATTTTTGTTGCACCGTATTTGTCGTAATCAGAAACAAGATTGAAACCATCAACCATATCACCATTGACAACAATAAAATCACAAGGTGTTTTATCAAGAATTACTTTTAAATCTGCCATTGTTTTTGCGTCATTTTCGCAAGTTCCGTTATAAAAATGGGTATCATTGATTTTGAGGACTACAAATTCACCATCATCGCCTACATCATAAGTAATTTGCTCCTGATTGTAGATTTCGCTGTAATCGTGAGCAAGGTTGGTTGGTCTGTTATAATTAAATCTGTATAATACATAACCGCCAAATGAGCCACCACAAACCAACACAATAGCAAGAATTATTGCAACAATTTTTAGTATTTTCTTTTTAGTCATAATTCTTCTCCTTTCGGATATTATATATTAATATATCACAAATTGAGATTATTGTCAATATCTCGTAGTGTGATAATGTAAAATTATCTCAAGGTGATTTTATGAGATTAAAAGATTTACGTGAAGATAATGATGTTAAGCAGAAACAGCTTGCAGAATATCTTAACATAAAACAAAATACCTATTCTCAATATGAAAACGGTAAACGAGAAATACCGATTGAAATGCTTTGGAAATTGGCTGATTTCTATAACACAAGCGTTGATTATATTATTGGAAGAACTGATAATCCAACAAGATTTTAGATTTATGTAACCACTCGCAACTGCGAGTGGTTTTTTCTCTCCCTCAGTCTTTTTCTGCGAAAAAGACAGCTCCCTCGTCAGAGGGAGCCACGAATTGTTGTTTTATTTTTTAAGTGCTACTGCTTCTTTACATTTTGCAACGATATGAGCAGCGTCAAGTCCGAACTCGTGGAGAAGCTGAACTGCAGGACCTGATTTACCGAATGTATCTTCAACACCAACGCGAAGTACGGGAACAGGAACTGTTTCGCAAACTACTTCTGCAACTGCTGAGCCAAGACCACCGATGATGTTATGCTCTTCAGCAGTAACGATTACGCCTGTCTTTTTAGCACTGTCAATTACAAGTTCACGGTCAATAGGCTTAATTGTTGCCATATTAACAACTCTTGCAGAAATTCCCTCAGCTTTAAGCTGTTCTTCTGCCATAAGAGCTTCATTTACCATAAGACCTGTTGCGATGATTGTAACGTCAGTACCCTCTTTAAGAATATTACCTTTACCGATTTCAAACTTATAATTTTCATCAAATACTCTCGGTACTGCAAGACGACCAAATCGCATATAAACAGGGCCATCGTGCTCTGCTGCTGCAAGAACGCAAAGTCTTGCTTCAACATCATCAGCAGGATTGAGAATTACCATT
>CAYXMF010000143.1:0-3129 GCA_964465845.1 uncultured Eubacteriales bacterium
ATATTAACGCAACACTTATCGGTCTTGATAAAAACTGTGCTCTTGAAATGGTAACCGCAGGCGGTGTTATGACTGAATTTGACAAGCTTATTGACCGTCAGCTTGAACGTGCCGCTATTACACAGATTTCAGGCTTTGCAAAAATCTTTGCTGATTCTGCAAAGGTTATGAACGTGTAAAGGGTGACTTGCTATGATTAATGTCTGGTCAGTTTCAAAGACTCTTGAGGACACGGGAGTTCTTTCGGCAGAGGACACAAAAAAGGCTATGCCCTTTTGCGTTTCAGCCTGTGCTCAGCTTTCAAAACGACTCAAAGATGTTAAGTTTGAGGACGAGCCTGCCGTAATCAACGCTTGCGCGGGTATTGCTCTTTACAGTTACACACTTTTGCAATCCAGTTCTGACGAGGACTTCTCTTCATTCAAAGCAGGCGATGTTACCATCAGCAAAAGTTCTTCCGCAAGCATTGAAAGTGCAGTCAGATTTCGTGATGAAGCAATGCTTCAGGCGTCAGATTATCTTACTGACGTGGACTTTGTTTTTAAGGCGGTAGAGATATGAGTATAGATAAAATACTTGATGTTTACGGTAACACTGTTTATCTTTCAGGTACTGACGGCTGGAAAAGTTCATCATTCAAAGCATTTATTCAGCCTTTAAGATACAAGAACAAACTGTATCAGCAAGGCAGTTATACGCCTTTAGGCATAAATAAAAACAATGTTTATCTCTATATTGGTCCTGCCTGCCACGACCTTACAAAACTTGACAATTCTTACAGAATTCACGATAGTGAAAATAAAAAATATATAATTGACCGAGCAGAAAAAATCACAGTTAAAAACTCTACTATTTACATCTGGGCGGTTATAAGACAGACAACGGAGGCGTAAAATGACAATTAACGGTACTCTCGCCGAAACCATTGTATCTGTGCTTTCAGGTGACAGCAGTTTTGAAGATGTTATCTTTGTTGTGGCATACGAAAATGAAATTAAACCTACCCCTGTAAACAAACCTATTGTGGCAATTTCAGTCAAAGGCTGTGACATCGGTACAAAGCTTACCGAAACACTTGACACAGGTGAAGTCACAGAAACCAACAACAGAGAAATGAATACTACACTCAGTGCAGATATTTATCTTCCCTATTCAATGGGCGGAAGTGCGGGACACAAGCTTTTTGACAGAATTGCAACGTATCTTCTGTTTACAAAGGACTACAACATTTCAAAATCTGTATGCTATGAAGCAGACTACGACAGCACCTGTGAAGCAATAATTCTTCGCACATATTTCATATTTAACAATACAATTTCGGCATAAAAAATCCCACCTCGTTTTTTCGAGGTGGGTAATTTTTTGTTTATTGATTAGTCAGCGTTTTCTTCTTCAATCTTGTCAACAACTTCCTGAGGAATAGCCTCACCGTGTTTAACAAAGAGAATGCAAATAATACTCAGGATGAACATAATCGGGCTATATACGAAGAGTGACATATATGTTCCTGTGAACATACGAACGATACCGTAAACAATTGGAGAAGCAATCTGTGCTGAGAATGTTGCTGTGTAATAGTAACCTGTGAAAGTACCAACCTTATCAATACCGCCGATTTCAAGAACAAGTGGCAATGTGTTAACTGTGATAAGCATATTTGCAAAGCCACCAAACACAAGAGCAACCCAGATAAGTGCCATACTGCCTGTAAGAACATAGAGAAGGAACACAGCCATAAATACAACAAGACCTATGAGAATTGTCTTTTTACGACCGAGCTTTTTGCCCATTTTACCTGCCGGAATAGCAGCGGCTGCTGAGCAAACTGCAAACAATGTTGTCATAATCGTAGCTTCGCCTGTTGATTTGCCAAGCACTTCTGATGCGAAGAGAGCGAAGAATGTTGTAATAGCATTTGTACCGCAGAAAAGGAAGAAAAGACCTGCGAGCATACAGATAAGGCTCTTTCTTTCACCCTTTGAAAGTTTTTCTGCTTTTCTTGCTTCTTTTGCTGCCTTTTTAGATGCTTTTTCATCCATCGCCTGATTGATTTCAGCCATCTGCTCAACCTTGCTTGAAGGCTCTTTTACGCATGTGCGAACAACAATCATACCAATAATCATAACGATTGCGCCTAAAAGGAATACGTAAGGAAAACTTGTAAACTGCTCATTTTCAGATGTAACCTTAACACCTGTTACTGCCAAGTAAATAGCACTTACAAGAGTACCTGCTACCATACCGATAACAGAGCCTACGCCACCCATAAGGTTAATAATAGCGTTGCCCTCTGAACGAAGTTCAGGTGGTGTAAGTGCAGGCATAAGAGCAACTGCAGGAGCACGCCACAATGACATTGAGAATACGAAAAGAATAATGCAAATCATTGTTGCAGCAAGTGAACCCTTTAATGCAATCCAAGGAATAAGTGCAAATAAGAATGCAGAAACAGGAGCACCGTAAACAATGAAAGGACGACGTTTGCCAAGCTTTGAACGGCAACGGTCTGAAAGTTTACCGAATGTTGGCTGGAAAATAACACCGAAAATGTTATCGAATGTCATAATAACACCGATGAAAAGCGGAACAAGTGTAATTCCGCCACCTGCAGCGTTAACATCCTGACCCTGTGATTTTGCAAATTCTGCAAGAATAGGGAATGCTTCATTAAGTTTCTGGCTGAGAGATGTAATCCAAGCAGATTCTGTAAGCAATCTGTTAAGGATTTTTGTAATATATGGGTCATAAATTGCCCATGCAATTGATGTTGTGAGGAAAGCAAAGCCCGTAAGTATAGTATGCCATGTATGGAGCTTGCCATTTTTCTCACAGAAAAGTTCTTGTTTGCTCATGATTTTACCTCCTGATAAATTCAGAAAATTTATGCAAACTAATTATACAATATTTTTTCCAAAATATAAAGGTATAAAACACCTAAATTATAGAAATATTTTTGTACAGAGTGTTGAGAAAAAAGAAAAGCTGACTTAAAACCTTGTTGTTTTCTTTAATAAATTTGAGTTTGTCGATGTGAATGCAAAATGCAAAGCGCAAAGTGCAAAGTGCAAAGTGTAGGAACTGCGTTGCGATTTGTAGGGGACGATGCCCACATCGTCCCGTTTTCTTTGC
>CAYXMF010000144.1:0-3111 GCA_964465845.1 uncultured Eubacteriales bacterium
AGAACGAGCATGAATCTTATCATCAACAAGGTGATGAAGTTTCAAATAGTACATAACACCAACTGTAACAGGATTATCAAACTTCTGTCCTGTACGTCCGTCAGTAAGAATTGATTTACCGTCTTCACGGTAGCCTGCTTCTTTAAGAGCTTCACGGATGTCTGCTTCGTGAGCGCCGTCGAAAACAGGTGTTGCAATCTTCTGGCCAAGTTTTCTGTAAGCAAATCCAAGATGAACTTCCAATACCTGACCGATATTCATACGTGAAGGAACGCCCAATGGGTTAAGAACGATATCAAGTGGAGTACCGTCATCAAGGAATGGCATATCTTCCTGTGGAAGAATACGTGAAACAACACCCTTGTTACCATGACGACCAGCCATCTTGTCACCTACAGAGAGCTTTCTCTTCTGTGCAATATAGCAACGTACAATCTTATTAACGCCAGGACTTAATTCGTCGCTGTTTTCTCTTGTGAACACTTCAACGTCAACAACGATACCGTATTCACCATGAGGAACGCGAAGAGAAGTATCACGAACTTCTTTTGCTTTTTCACCAAAGATAGCACGAAGAATTCTTTCTTCTGCTGTAGCAACGTCTGTTTCACCCTTAGGTGTAACTTTACCAACAAGAATATCACCTGAATGAACCTCAGCACCTACACGGATAATACCGTTTTCGTCAAGGTCTTTAAGAGCATCTTCACCAACGTTTGGAATATCTCTTGTAATATCTTCAGGTCCGAGTTTTGTATCTCTTGCTTCGATTTCGTATTCTTCAATATGAACTGAAGTATAAACGTCATCGCGAACAAGTTTTTCGTTGATAAGAACAGCGTCTTCGTAGTTATAACCTTCCCAGGTCATAAAGCCGATAAGAGCATTCTTACCAAGTGAAATTTCACCGTTTGATGTTGCAGGACCGTCAGCAATAACTTCATGTTCTTCAACTTCCTGACCGATTTCAACGATAGGACGCTGATTAATACATGTACCCTGGTTTGAACGCATAAACTTAATAAGTTCGTATGTGTCAACTTCACCATCAGCAGTTGTGATTGCAATAGTTTTTGCATCTACCTGAGTAACTTTACCTGCACGCTTTGCAAGTACTACTGTACCTGAGTCAACTGCAGCCTTGTACTCCATACCTGTACCAACAATAGGAGAATCTGTTTTAAGAAGCGGAACTGCCTGACGCTGCATGTTTGAACCCATCAAAGCACGGTTAGCGTCGTCGTTCTCAAGGAATGGAATCATTGCAGTAGCAACTGAAACAACCATCTTAGGAGAAACGTCCATATAGTCAGCTTCTGTTGTTGGAACTTCAAGGAAGTTATCTCTGTGACGTGCTGTAAGCTTTGCGTTAATGAACTTGCCGTTTTCGTCGAGTGGTTCGTTAGCCTGAGCAACGATGTAGTTATCTTCTACATCAGCAGTCATATATTCAACTTCGCTGAGAACTGTACCTGTCTTCTTATCAATTCTTCTGAAAGGAGCCTCGATAAAGCCATACTTGTTAATTCTTGAGAATGTTGCAAGGTATGAGATAAGACCGATGTTTGGACCTTCAGGAGTTTCGATAGGACACATTCTGCCGTAGTGAGAATAGTGAACGTCACGAACTTCGAAACCTGCACGGTCACGTGAAAGACCGCCGGGACCGAGTGCTGAAAGTCTTCTCTTATGTGTAAGCTCTGCAAGCGGGTTTGTCTGGTCCATAAACTGTGAAAGCGGTGATGAACCAAAGAACTCTTTAATAGCAGCCATAACAGGTCTGATATTGATAAGAGCTGCAGGAGTTACCTTATCTGGCTCCTGACTCTGAAGAGTCATTCTTTCTTTAACAACTCTTTCCATTCTTGCAAAACCGATTCTGAACTGGTTCTGGAGAAGTTCACCAACTGAACGGATACGACGATTACCAAGGTGGTCAATATCGTCTGTTACACCAACGCCAGCGGCTAGACCGTTAAGGTAGTTGATTGATGCGAGAATATCTTCTTTGATAATGTGCTTTGGAATAAGGTCATCTGCACGAAGAGCCATTTCTTCAAGAAGTGCTTCCTTATCATCGCCGCATTTATCAATAACTTCCATAAGAACTGTGAAACGTACTTTTTCGTTAATACCGATTTCTTCAAGTTCTTCTTCAGTGCACATAGGTACATATTCAGCGATGTCAACCATACCGTTAGAGAACACTTTAACCTCTTTGCCCTCAATATAGAGAACTACGGTGTCAACGCCCTCCTGCTCCATTCTGTAAGCAAGGTCTTCGCTGATTACGTCGCCCGGCTCAGCCATAATTTCACCTGTAAGGTTACTTACAACAGGCTCTTTTACTGCGAAGCCTGCTACACGAGCTGCGATGCCGAGTTTCTTATTATATTTATATCTGCCTACACGTGACAAGTCATAACGGTGAGCATCAAAGAAGAGGCTGTTAAGGTGTGCCTGTGCAGTTTCAAGTGCAGGTGGTTCACCCGGACGAAGTTTCTTATAAACTTCAATAAGAGCCTGTTCTGTATTAACAGTAGTGTCCTTATCAAGAGTTGCCTGAATTCTCTCATCATAACCGAAGAATTCAAGAATCTCTGCATTAGAACTTAAACCTAATGCACGGATAAATGTAGTGATATAAATCTTTCTGTTCTTATCTATTCTTACATAGAAAAGATCATTCTGATCAGTTTCATATTCGAGCCATGCACCACGGTTTGGAATTACAGTTGTTGTGTAAAGTTCCTTACCTGTTTTGTCATGAGTCATTCCATAATATGCACTTGGTGAACGTACAAGCTGTGAAATAATAACACGCTCTGCACCGTTGATCACAAATGTTCCGCTATCTGTCATAAGCGGGAAATCGCCCATATAAACTTCGTTTTCTTTAACCTCGCCTGTTTCCTTGTTGAAAAGACGTGCTGTGACTCTGAGAGGTGCTGCATATGTTGCATCTCTCTCTTTGCATTCCTTGACTGTGTACTTAGGCTTATCATCCATACGATAATCCACAAAAGTCAATTCGAGATTTCCTGTGTAATCGGTGATTGCATCGATATCACGGAACACCTCTTTAAGTCCTGTTTCAAGGAACCACTTGTA
>CAYXMF010000145.1:0-3055 GCA_964465845.1 uncultured Eubacteriales bacterium
GAGCAATGCCAAACCTTACAGTTATCGTTCCTGCTGACGGCTTTGAAACAGCAAACGCAGTTAACGCTGCTTATGATAACTTTGGCCCATATTACATTCGTATCAACCGTGGTTTTGACCGTGTTCTTTATGAGAATATGGATTACGGCTTCCAGGTTGGTAAAGCAGTTGAAATCTGTGAAGGTACAGATATTACAGTTATTGCTTGCGGTTCTTGCGTATTCCAGGCAAAACAGGCAGCTGACTTCCTTAAGAAGAATGACGGATTAAGCGTTCGCGTTCTTAATATGCATACAATCAGCCCAATCGACGTTGAAGCAATTCAAAAAGCAATTTCTGATACAAGAAGAATTGTAACAGTTGAAGACCATCTTGTAACAGGCGGTCTTGGCTCAGCAGTTGCTGAGGTTATGGCTCAGTATGGTAAAGGTTGTGCATTCAAGATGCTCGGTCATAAGAGCTTCGCAATGATTGGTCTTCAGGAAGATATTATGGCTGACGCAGGTATTGACGCTAACGGTATTATCGCATCCGTTCGTGAAATGATGAATGCAGACTTTGAAGAAGACGACAACTGGGATGATGAAGTTTAATCTTTAAACCAAATCATTCAGAAAGAGAGTTGATAATATGCACGAACAAAATGAACTTTATGCATCAAAAATATTTTTCAATGCTGCATTGCCGCTTTTGAAGGTTATCGCAAATGATGTTCCATCTCTCAAGGCTAAGTTTGACAAGCTCACTACTGTTTTACAGATTAGTGCACTTGACCCTGAAGCAGAAGGTGGCAAGTATTCAACACATTTCATCATTACAGAGGGCGAGTGGGAAACAAAGCTTAACGCTATTCACGAAGCTCCTGATGTTGAGCTTGAATTCAAAGACATTGAAACAATGAACGCCTTTTTCAAGGGCAATATGCTCAAGCTTCCAAAATTCAAGGGCATTATCAAGAATTTTGGTTCTTTCACAGCTTTACTTATGACACTTCTTAAACTTTCAGAGCTTACAGGTGCTACTGAGCCACCAAAGGATGAAGAAACAAAAACTCTTATGGTTAAGTGCTTCTTCTATCTTCTTTCAAGTGGTATCAGTCAGCTTAACAAGATGGGACACACAGAAATCAAAGACTGGACAACAAAGAGTCCTGACCGTGTTTACGCTTTCGCAGTTGACGGTCATCCTGAAGTTTCTGCTTTCATCCGTATTAAAGCAGGTAAGTCAAGAGCAGGTCGCGGCGAATACAAGAGAGCAATGCCTTTCTTCACACTTCGTTTTAACAACCTTGATTCAGCACTCGGTACTCTTTTAGGTACTGACGATATGCTTGAGGCAACAAAAGCAGGGCGTCTTATCATGGAAGGCGGACCTGAATTCGGCGCACAGCTCGGCGGATTTATGCTTGAAGTTGGCGCATTGGCAAAATAAGATAACTTCACATAACAAAAAGCTCGGTTTAAAACCGAGCTTTTTGTTTGTGCTATTATGAAAATATTAAAGTGTCCATCCATTCGCCTAACATTTCAAGTAAGTATTCAAAGCCGAGACCAATTAACCCCATTACCAATTCTATCATAATTCCCCAAATGCTTAAAAGTGGCAAAATCTTAACTGCCCATTTTTCTCTTTTAGAGTTGTTCTCTGTAATTGAATATACCAACCAAACAATAACAATATTAAGTGCATAAGGCAGAAAATCAATATGAAAAGTAAAAACATACGGAGGGAATAGTATGTATTCAGCTACCCCTTCAATAATGAAACTAAGTACCGCAGATATAGTGACAATTATTGCTATTTTCTTAAAGGATGCTCTCCTCTTTTCATGATTTTGCTCAATAGCAATATTCATAAGCATAGCTAATACTACAACTGTAACCATTGTTCCCAGCAAGGAAAAAATCAGACTTACCATGCTAACTACTATTGTAAATATAATGCTTGAAAATCCATCAGGATTATCTCTTGTGAAATCTGTAATTAATCCTATAACAAAATCTGCAAACGAAGTTATTGCAACTGACGATGCCACAGGAATAGTAGCATATAAAAATCTGTATCTGTTAAAATCTCCGAAATACCCTGATTTTTCTGTTAGATATTTCCCGAGAAGAATACAGCCCACAGTTGCAAAAATAGGTGTAAATAAGAACGAAAAATCATTAGCATAAGCAATAGCTTCTTCCAATACGTCTATATTAAAAAGCATTGCAATACCTGTTAACATGCCTGTAATGAAAGATGGGAATAATCCAACCAGCCCAAGAATTATTTCATAGATAAATGCAGTTTTTAGAAAGTATTTTTTTGTAATTGTTTTTGATTTATAAACGGGTTTTGCAAAATTGTTTTCAGGCAAATTATAGGCAACAACTAATTTTTCCGCAATTTCATCAGGTACGAGATATGAGTCCTCTATTTCCTGAAGTCGAGCCTCGTCAACTCCGATTTTTTCAGCAACATCTTTTAGATACAAGCCGTTTTCTGCACGAAACTCACCCAGCGTTTTGCCATTTCTTGCATTGATAGGATTAAGAATTATGCCTTCCTCTTTTGCTTGTGTGTTCTGCAAAGGTAATGCCATATTCAGTAATTCTTCTGTTGATATTTCAAACACTTCGGCAAGTTTTATAAGAGTTTCTGTTTTTGGAATTGCTGTGCCTGTTTCCCATTTTGAAACCGCTTTATTTGAAACACCAAGAATTGCACCAAGTTCTTTTTGTGATAATCCCTTTTGTGTTCTCAACTCATATATTCTGTTGGACAGTTCATAGTTTGCCATAACAATCTTCCTTTCATAAAAATTGTAACACAAGGGCAATTTTTAGGCAAGAAATAAAAATCTAATATTGGTAGAACTTGCAAAAACATAAAAAATACGGCGGGAGCTGAGCCCCCGCCCTACTACACAATATTCATTTTGCACTTTACACTTTTTTAATTTCCCCTGCTTTTGTGAGGGCGACTTTTGTAAGAAGCAGTCCAACCAATTCATACACAAGTGTTGCACAAATTTGAATTTTACATTTATTTTTTGCATTCGTCTTGCAAT
>CAYXMF010000146.1:0-3035 GCA_964465845.1 uncultured Eubacteriales bacterium
ATGTTAATTTGCTCAGCTGGGAAGTAGCTTGCGATATTCGTATGCTTGTTGCTATTCTTTACCTTGTTGCAGGTATCTTCCAATTCGTTGGTCTTGGTGTTGTATATAACCTCGATAAGAAAACACTTGCAACGATGCAAGCAGAACTTGCAGAAAGACGCGAAAGAGCAGAAGAAATGAGCGACGCAGGAAAAGCATTGTACAAATAAAATTTAAATATTGTTTTTCAGACCACCAGCGGAATTCCGTTGGTGGTTTTTGGATTTTTATAACTGGTACTTGCAAATATGATTTGATTGATTTATAATAATAAACAAGCATTTTGCTAATATGAACAACGGAAAGAATGTGTTAAAGTGAAAGAACAAAATATCCGACCATTTGGATGGCAGGATAAATTAGGCTATGCAATGGGTGATATGGGCTGTGGCTTTTCGTTCCAGCTTGTTTCAACCTTTATGCAGCTTTTCTATTTGCAATACATAGGTATTAAAGCAGCAGACTACGCAGTTATTATTATTATTTCCAAAGTTTTTGATGCAATCAACGATGTTGTAATCGGAAATTTGGTTGACACAAAGAGAATTGGCAAAAAGAGCAAATATATGCCTTGGATTATCGCAGGTGGCTTAATCCTTGTTGTTTTTAATGTAATGATATTTGCTCCGATTACATCATTCCCTTATGCAGCTAAATATGCTTGGTGTCTTATCGCATATTGCTTGTGGTCAGTTGCATACACAATGGTTAATGTGCCTTACGGTTCATTGCACAGTGTTATTACTGCTGATCCTCAGGAAAGAGTTTCTCTTTCAACATTCCGTAGCATCGGTGCGGCTTTACCTGCAATCATTATTATGATAATTCTTCCCGGTATTGTCTATAATAAGGTTGAAAATCCTGTGACAGGTATTGAAGAAGAAGTTCTTAAGGGTGAAACACTTCTTCCTGTTGCCTTTGTAATGTCAATTGTTGCTTTTGCAACTCTTTGGGGAACAACAAAGCTTGTTAAAGAAAGAGTTCAGCGTGATGACGACGGTCAGAACACAACCGGTATCAAGGCTTTCTTCTCAGCATTCAAATCTTTCTTTACAAACAGAGCTATGGTTGGCGCTACTATTGCTACAGTTGCTTCTGTTGCTCTCTTTAACTCAACAATGGCACTTAACAACATGGTTTTCCAGTATTTCTTCCAGGACACAGGAAAAGTTGGTATTGCGATGATTGGTTCATATGCGCCAATGATTGTATTTATGGCACTTTTGGGTAAGCTTACTTCTAAATTCGGTAAGAAAAAGGTCATTATAACTTGTATGCTTATCGGTGCAATTTCAGGTGCAATTTCTCTCTTTGTCCCATTAACACCTGATATGACCGGTATGCTTATTTACATCGTTTGTCTTATGGGACTTAATGTTGGTAATGCTGTGTTCCAGATTTCTGTTTGGGCAATCGTTGCAGACTGTATCGAAGTAAGTTACAGAAAAACAGGCAAGAGCGAAGAAGGTTCACTTTATGCTCTTTATTCGTTCTTCCGTAAGCTTGCTCAAGGTATCGGTCAGGCGGTAGTTTCTTGGGGATTGATTGCAATCGGTTTCGTTGAAGGTGAAAATGCAGTTCAAACAGCAGATTTTGGTGATAAAGTTAAAAATCTTTATTTCATTGTTCTTGCAACGGGCTCACTTATCGCATTTCTTGCTATGGCATTTATTTATAACATCGGCAAGAAAGAAGAAGAGGAACTGGCAATTCCAGTTGAAAAATAAGATTATTTGTATTAACCGTCAGCGGATTTCCGTTGGCGGTTGTTTTTTATAAAAAATAGTACACAAACCAATAAAAATTCTACTCACAAAAAATAAGGTTTTTCAGTTAAAATAATAAAGTAAGTTGTTAGACTTTTAACAAAAAGGAAAAGGAGTATATACATATGAGAAAAATTATTAGTTTAAATCGCAAATGGTCTTTCCGTAAAGGTGTAGATGCTGTTCCTGCGGTAACACCTGAAGATTGGGATTTTGTAAATATTCCACATTGCTGGAACGCTATTGACGGTCAGGACGGTGGCAACGACTATTTCCGTGGCACTTGCTGTTACGTGAAAGACATTGATATGGAAGAAATTCCAACTGCTGACAAATATTATCTTGAAATAAACGGTGCAAATTCATCTGCAACTGTTTATATGAACGGCAACAAGTTGGCTTCTCACGATGGCGGTTACTCAACTTGGAGAGTCGATATTACTGACGAGCTTAAAAAGGGAACAAGACTCGGAATTCTTGTTGATAACTCTGCAAATGAAACAGTTTATCCACAAATGGCTGACTTCACATTCTACGGTGGTCTTTACAGAAATGTGAACATTATCGCAGTTAATGAGAGCCACTTTGAACTTGATTATTATGGTGGCAGAGGCATTGCAATTACACCAAAGGTTGTAGGCTCTGATGCACAGGTTACATTTGAATCTTTCGTAACAAATAAAAAAGAAGGTCAGATGATTAACTATATTATTAAAGATAAGTTGGGCAATGTTGTAACAACACTAAAAACTGATGAAGCAGTAGAAACTATTGAAATCAAAAATGTTGTTCTTTGGAATGGTAGAAAAAACCCATATCTTTACACAGCAGAAATCGAACTTCTTGACGGCGATAAAGTAATTGATAAGGTTTCAACACGTTTCGGATGCCGCACATTTGAGATTGATCCTGAGCGTGGATTCATTCTCAATGGCGAAGAATACCCACTCCGTGGTGTTTCTCGTCATCAGGACAGATGGGGACTTGGTAACGCACTTCTTCCTGAGCATCATAAAGAAGATATGGAACTTATCTATGAAATGGGTGCAAATACAATCCGTCTTGCTCACTATCAGCATGACCAGTATTTCTATGACCTTTGTGACGAATACGGTATGGTAATCTGGGCTGAAATTCCATATATTTCAAAGCATATGCCAACCGGACGTGAAAATACAATTTCACAGATGAAAGAGCTTATCGTTCAGAACTACAACCACCCGTCAATCG
>CAYXMF010000147.1:0-3006 GCA_964465845.1 uncultured Eubacteriales bacterium
ATGCTCTTTTTCTTTTTTTACTTTTCTTGTTTTGTCATTAACTTAATGACATTGAGTTTATTGCTACGGGGATTTTTTTGTGGTAAGATATATAAGGTGACTTTAAATGATTAAAAACGACAAAACCAAAGGAATTATATATATTATCATTTCTGCCTTTTTCTTTGCTCTTATGGGGCTTTTTGTTAAACTGTCGGGAGATTTGCCCACAATTCAGAAAAGCTTTTTCAGAAACTTTGTAGCAATGATTTTCGCATTTATTCTTATTACAAAAAATAAAGAATGGGTATTACCAAAAGGCGAAAATGTTGGGTATTTGCTTATCCGCGCTGTTGCAGGTACTGGAGGTATTCTTTGCAATTTTTATGCTCTCAGCAATATGAATCTTGCAGACGCTTCAATGCTTAACAAGCTCTCCCCTTTCTTTGCAGTTATATTCTCATTATTCATCCTTAAAGAAAAAGCAAGTTTAAAGCAGATTTTCGCGGTAACTTTAGCATTTATAGGTGCTTTATTTGTAATGAAACCATCTTTCTCATTTGAGGGCTTACCAGCTTTTATGGGCTTTTTAGGAGGGTTAGGTGCCGGTCTTGCTTACGCTTGTGTAAGAAAACTTACCCAAAACGGATTTAAGGGTAGTTTAATTATTTTCTACTTTTCGGCTTTTTCTTGTGTAGTAACACTTCCTTGGCTCATATTTGATTTTACTCCTATGTCTGCTCAACAATGGTTATATTTAATTCTTGCGGGGCTTTCTGCCAGCGGTGGACAGTATTTTATTACAACTGCATACAGTAAAGCACCTGCAAAAGAAATATCTATTTACGACTACTCACAAATTATATTTACAACGCTTTTAAGTTTTGTTGTGTTTGGTGACTTGCCTGACACATTAAGTTTTGTGGGTTACGCAATTATTATATCTGCGGCTGTATTCAATGCTTGGAATTCGCTAAAGAAAAAGTCTTCATAATTGACTTTTCACGTATATTAAATTATAATTGTTTAAAGATTTCAAGTGAGGTATTTTTATGGAAAATATGAATAAAAAGAAAATCTCACTTGATGAGATTTACCCCGTAATCAAAGAGAAAATTGAAAATGGCGGAACAGTTCAGTTGCCAATTACGGGTACAAGTATGAATCCCCTACTCTATTGGGGCAGAGATTCCGTTGAACTTGTAAAATGTGATAATCCAAAAAAATACGACATAATTTTTTATCGTCGTGATAACGGTCAATTTGTATTGCACCGAATTGTTGGCAAAGATGAAAAAGGCTTTATTCTTTGCGGTGATAATCAAGTAAAAAAAGAGTACGGAATTACTGAAAGTCACATTATTGCGGTAGTTAAAAGTATTACAAGAAAAGGCAAGAAAATTAATATAAGCAAGGCTTCATACAAGTTATATTACAAGCTTTGGACATTAATTTTACCGTTTAGAAATCTAATTTTAGTCCCTATAAGAAAAATTAAAGGATTGTTTAAATAATGCAGGACAAGATGCTTACAAAAAAATATTTTTTAGAATTGGTAAGCACCTCAATTAAGGGTTTGCCTGTTCCTGTATGCCCTGAAAACATTGATGGTGAACTGATTTATAAATTATCGGTAAGAAATGCTGTTCAGGGAATTTTATATCTTGCGGTTCAAGACGACAAAGTTAAGCTTTCAACAGAAACTACTGAAAAATTACGCAAATCATATATGGCTACTCTTGCTCGTGAGGCATCACAGCAAGAAGAAATTGAATACATACGAAATGCTTTTACCAACGAGAACATTGAATTTATGTTTTTAAAGGGTACTCACTTAAAAATTCTCTACCCTGTCCCAGAAATGCGTTTTATGGTTGATATGGATGTTCTTGTAAAAGAAAAGGATATGAACAAGGGTGGCAGAATTATTCTTTCACAGGGCTTTACCCAAGAAATGAATAACGGAAAAGATATTGTTCTTATTAAAAAGCCTTTTCTTACAATTGAACTTCACAAAATGCTCTTTGTTGAGGATTACTTTATGCACGATTACTTCTGTGGCGTATGGGAAAGAGTTGAGCGTGTCAGCAGTTGCGAATATAAAATGCCACTCAATGACTTATATGTTTATACCCTTGCCCATCTTGCTGAGCATTATCTTGAAGCAGGCTCTTGTTTCAGACCATTGATGGATTTGTATTTAATGGAAAGAAACTACCCTGAACTTGATTTCAATTACATAGATGAGCAGTTTGAAATGCTTGGAATTGATAAATTCGCAAAAAAAATCAGAAAATTATATAAATGTGCTTTCGACGGTGCAGAATACGACGATGACCTAATTACAATGGAAAACTACATCGTTTTTGGTGCGCCTGTTAAAAACGCAGATGAAGTTGCAAAGGTTGCGCGCACAAACAAATCAAAGTCTCAAAGATTCTTTGAAGCTGTTCTTCCTAATCTTAAGTATATGAAATTAAAATATCCGATACTTGAAAAAGCACCATTTTTATTGCCATTTTTCTGGATTGTAAGATTTTTTGAATTTGTTTTTTCAAAAGATACAAGTGTAAGGAAGAAACAAAGTAAAATATCCGATGTTGACCAGGAAGGCGCTGACATTATGAGAGATATTTTTGAAAAATCAGGACTATAAAAAAAGAAACCTACTGAAGGGAGACACTTCGTAAGGAAGTTGTCTCCCTTCGGCTTTTGTAGTCAGCCAGAATGATTGAATTGTAAGGATAATTCAATTCATAACGGAGGATTACACAATGGCAAACTTTATTGAAGAATTTTTCTACGGCAATATTGAGCCGCAAGCGAGAAGCAGGAAACAAAGCAAGGTTGTTCAAAAGCAAATGGAAATCTTGATGACAAACGGAATGCACTCATAAAAGAAGGGCGATATACCGATGTAGTTGACGAAGTTTTGCTGAAAGTCATTAACGCAAAGAAAAATAGATTTAAGATTAGATATACGGAGGATTAAGGTTATGAAAAAGACTATATTTGAGCAAATGGGCG
>CAYXMF010000148.1:0-2938 GCA_964465845.1 uncultured Eubacteriales bacterium
CTTTTTACGTCTTTTAAAACTGCCATAATTACGCCTTCTCCATAGGGTGATAGAACTAATCATAATATTTTAACATACTTTTTTATGTTTAACAACTATTTTATTAAAAAAGGTCAGTTGTAACAACTTTAACTTTTCTACATACAATAGTACTGTCAGTTGACAATATTTTTTAGGAGGAATACTGATGTCAGAAAATAAAAACTGCAATGTGCCGTCAAAAATAAAAGAAGCTGTATGCATTGACACAAACAGAGTTTATGACTCATGTGCTGACAAAGATTGTCTTGAAGATTTAAGAGTTTATTTCACAGACTCTGCACAATGCGTTATCGACCGTGCAACAAATGTTCGTTGTCGCGGTGCCGAAGTACTTAATGCCTTTATTGAAGTTGAAAGAGTGCCCTTTAACAGAGGTTTTTACTCAGTTGACATTACCTATTATTTCAAGGTTTGTCTTGATGTTTTCTGCGGCCATACAAATGCACCTACTATGGTAGATGGCCTTGCTACATTCTCAAAGAAATGTATTCTTTACGGTTCAGAGGGTAACGTAAAAGTATTCTCGTCAGAATTCGCTTGCGGCGATATTGACGAACAACTTGAGATGGTAAGCACAAATCCAAGAGCAAAGGTGCAGACTGTTGACCCTATTTGCCTTGATGCAAAGCTTTGCAGAGTACATGATTGCTGCCATACTGACGCTTGTTGCAATCCGTCACGTGTACCACGCAGCGTATGCCGTTGCTTTGACGGAGATTTTGAATCATACGAAAGAGAAGCAGAAAAGGCCGTTCTTGTTACTCTTGGAATTTTCACAATTGTTCAACTTGAACGCGATGTGCAGATGCTTATTCCTGCATACGACTTCTGCATTCCAAGTAAAGAGTGCAACTGCGAAACAGACAATCCTTGCGATGCATTTCGTAAAATTCAATTCCCTGTTGATGAGTTCTTCCCACCAAAAGAAGGTTGCTTAAAAGACAGTTTCAGACCAACTTGTGCTTGTGGCGACTGATATATAAACTTCAACATCTTTACAAGCCCTTACGCCAATCCCGTAAGGGTTTTCTTTTTCCAATAATTGCATTTTGTCGAGAAGCGTATTATAATGAATATATACGTCGAAACGGCAGGTGTAATTATGAAAAAATTTCTTTCAGTTTTTATGGCAACTCTTATGATTTTTGCATCACTTTTCACTGTGTCTGCAGAAGAGGTCATAACAGATAAAAATGCTGTTTTGTCAGCTCTTTATGAGGCTGATATTCAGACAATCCGTGAGGCTATTGATTTAAAAATCATTACTTGTGAGGAACTGACTGCATATTACCTTGAACGAATTGAAGAATACAATGATGAATACAACTGTTTTATCACCCTTTGTGATGATGCTCTTGAAGTGGCAAAACAAAGAGATGAGGCTCTTTCAAAAGGTGAAAACGACGGTCTTCTTTTTGGTATTCCTGTTGTTGTAAAGGACAACATTGATATTGAGGGTTTATACACCACCAACGGTCACACTTATGAGAAATCTTCAGTCGCTGAAAGCAACGCTACTGTTGTAAACTACTTGCTTGATCAAGGTGCGGTTATCATAGGCAAAACAAATATGAGTACTGACGCTCAGGACGCACGAATTTCATACAGCGAAATCAAAGGTCAGACCAAAAACGCATATAACACACTTCTTGCGGCGGGCGGTTCATCAGGCGGAACAGCAGTTTCAGTAAGTCTTAACTTTGCCGTTGCAGGACTTGGCACGGACACAAACTCATCATTGAGAATTCCCGCTGTACTTAACGGATGCGTATCGCTTCGTTCAACCTTTGGACTTATTGACCGCACCGGTTGTACCACTCTTAACAGCACACGAGATGTTGCCGGTGCAATTACAAGAACTGTTTACGACCAGGCAATTATGATGGACGTACTTACAAACGGTCAATACAACTACACAGAAAATCTTGACAGCAACGCTCTTGAAGGATTAAAAATCGGTATTCTTTCAGAATTGTCATACGCAACAACTTCTGCATCAATTACAGGAACTGAAGAACAGCGAAATGTAATTGCAACCAAATTTGATGTATCGTCAAGAACTGAAAAATACATTGATGATGAAGTTGCCGCCGCATTTGAAAACGCAGTAAAAGAGTTAGAAAGCTGCGGTGCGGAAGTTGTCACAGTTTCTATGCCAAAACTCTGGAATTTATCATACACAACCTTTATAAACGGACAAATTCAATATAAGCAAGCACTTTATGATGAGTTTGAAAGAGTTGTAAACGAAAACGGACTTGATGCGGTGATTTTCCCCTCATACCTATCAACACCCCTTAAATCGGGTACTGACGAAAACGGAAAATACTGGAACGCTTGGAGTCAGGTGTTCTTAAATAACTGCCGTGCAGTTTCACCGTCAGCATCACTTCCCGAAATTTCAATTCCAATAGGTTATCATTCATCAGGGGCAGGAATAGGTCTTGAAATTGCCGCACTTAAAAACTGCGAACAGTTACTTCTGAACATTGCATATTCTTACACAGAAAAGTATGACCATCGAACAGCACCAACAGGCGCACCTGATTTGTATGCAGATTACAGTGCTGACTCCCTTGAAGCAATTATTAATGCCGTAGTTTATCAGGCAAATGCAAAAGCAGAAGAAGATACTTCCGCTGAAAATGACAATGAGCAGAATAATACTGAGGGAAAGAATAATTCTGTTTCAAAATTCATTCCCGTTATAATCGGTATTGTTTTTGTTGGTGCAGGACTGATTTTAAATGCTCTTGCCAAGAAAAAGAAACGCAAAAAGAAAAGACGTCCCGAACCCGAACCACAGCACGATATAAATATGCAGAACAGATAAACCATTCGACAAATTTGAGTTTGTCGATGTGAATGCAAAATGCAAAGCGCAAAGTGCAAAGTG
>CAYXMF010000149.1:0-2908 GCA_964465845.1 uncultured Eubacteriales bacterium
CTCAGTCTCGCTATCGCTCGACAGCTCCCTCGTCAGAGGGAGCCAATTATAAATCCGCAACGCAGTTCCGAAATTATTCATTATTCATCATTCATTATTCATTAATACCCCGACAAACCCCAATTTAACGATAAAAAGGTGAGGATTAACCTCACCTTTTGTTTAATCAATTTTCCTCAAATGAACCTGTATAGAGTTGATAATATTTGCCCTTTTGACTAATCAAATCGTCATGGTCGCCACGCTCAATAATTCTTCCGTTTTCAAGAACCATAATTGCGTTCGCATTTCTGACAGTTGAAAGTCTGTGAGCAATAACGAATACTGTTCTGCCCTCCATAAGAGCGTCCATACCCTTTTCAATCTGCTTTTCAGTTCTTGTATCAATTGAACTTGTAGCCTCGTCAAGAATGAGCACAGGCGGGTCTGCAACTGCCGCACGGGCGATTGAAATCAACTGACGTTGACCTTGGCTGAGGTTTGAGCCGTCGCCTGTTAACATCGTGTTATAACCGTCAGGCAAATTCTCAATAAATGAATGTGCGTTTGCAATCTTTGCCGCTTCAACAATTTGTTCGTGAGTAGCATCAAGATTTCCGTAACGTATATTATCTTCAATTGTACCTGTAAACAAGTGTGTGTCCTGAAGAACAATACCAAGTGAACGGCGCAAATCATCCTTTTTAATTTTTTGAATGTTTATGCCGTCGTAACGGATTTTGCCCTCTTGGATTTCATAGAAACGGTTAATCAGGTTTGTAATTGTAGTTTTTCCTGCACCGGTTGAGCCAACAAATGCGATTTTCTGGCCTGGGTTTGCATAAAGTGAAACGTCGTGAAGAACTGTTTTTTCGTCTGTGTAGCCAAATGTAACGTCTTCAAATACGATGTCACCTGCAAGACGTGTGTAAGTAACTGTGCCGTCACCATGAGTATGTTTCCAAGCCCAGATGCCCGTATGCTTTTCTGTTTCTTTGATTTCACCATTTTCAGAAAGTTCTGCATTTACAAGCACTACATAACCTTCATCAATTTCAGGTTTCTGGTCAATAATTTCAAAAATTCTTTCAGCACCTGCAAGAGCCATAAAAGCGTTGTTAAACTGCTGAGTAACATTCGAAATAGGCTGTGTAAAGCTTCTTATATACTGCAAGAATGCCACAACTGCACCCGGTGTCATAGCGCCTTTAACTGCTAACAATCCGCCCATAGCGGCTGTAAGTGCATAAGTGATGTGTGAAAGGTTATTCATAATAGGTCCAAGCATACTTGCGAAAGTATTTGCACTTGTTGATGCTTTACGAAGTTTTTCATTAATATCATCGAAATGAGTAATAACTTCTTCTTCGTGGTTAAATACCTTAACCACTTTCTGACCTTCAATAATTTCTTCAATATAGCCATTTACAGCACCGAGGTTTTCTTGCTGACGCTTAAAGAAGAAAGCACTCTTTTTACCAATAGTTTTTGTAATAAAAATCATTACGAAAACCATTGCAATAACAATAAGCAACATTTTCCAGCTGAGCGTACACATAATGATGAATGAACCGATTATCATAACACCTGAAGAAATAAACTGAGTTACACCCTGACTGATAAACTGTCTTAAAGATTCAACGTCGTTAGTAAAACGGCTCATGATTTCACCGTTAGGACGTGAATCAAAAAAGCTGATTGGCAAATCTGAGAGTGCATCGAACAAATCTTTTCTGATTTTGTTAAGTGTACGCTGTGTAAGCCATACTGAGCATTTTGACTGTCCGAAAGACGCTACAGCACCGCAGATAAACACGGCTGACATTATAACCATCATTTTTAAAAGTCCTGTAACCAATTCACCTTCAAAGCTCTGACCTACAAGCGGAGTCAGATAATCGTCAATAATAGGCTCGATGAAAAGTGCCGCTGAAACAGTTGCAACAGAGTTGATTGCCGCAAATACAAGCATTCCTATAAACAGCCATTTCTGTTTTAAAATGTACCTGAGCAATCGACGCACTGTGCCTTTTGTATTTTTAGGTTTTTGTACGGGGCCTTTTGCTCCTCGTTTACCACCGGGACCTCCCATTGGTCCTCCCATTGGTCCTGCCATTATGCGCCACCTCCCTGCAAGTCAAAGTCATCTCCGCCTTTTTGCTGAGAATTATAAATATCTTGATAAATCTCATTACGAGCAAGTAATTCTTCGTGATTTCCTATATCATTTATTCCGCCGTTATCAAGAATTATAATCTTGTCACAGTCAGAAACTGATGAAATACGCTGAGCAATAATAATTTTTGTTGTATCCGGAATGCACTCACGAAGTCCCTTACGGATTTTTGAATCTGTAAAAGTATCAACGGCACTTGTTGAGTCATCAAGAATAAGGATTTTCGGCTTTTTAAGAATTGCACGTGCAATACAAAGTCTTTGTTTCTGTCCGCCTGAAACATTGGCGCCGCCCTGACTTAAATCTGTATTATAACCATCAGGGAATGAAGAAATAAAGTTGTGTGCATCAGCAATTTTGCAAGCCTCAACCAATTCTTCATCAGTCGCCTCTTTATTGCCCCAACGCAAGTTGTCTGCAATAGTACCTGAGAAAAGAACATTCTTCTGAAGCACCATACTCACTTCTTCACGAAGAGCAAATAGTTTATAATCTTTTACATCGACACCGCCAACAAGCACCTGACCGTCAGTAACATCATACAATCTTGGAATTAACTGCACAAGACTTGATTTTGCAGAGCCTGTTGCACCGATAATACCTACCATTTCACCGCTTTCGATTTTGAAATCGGCGTTTTTGATTATAGGATTCGGCGCACCGCTGTATTTGAATGAAACATTTTTGAACTCGATTGAGCCGTCCTTAACTTCATTAACGCTTGCATCATCGTCTTTGATGTCAGGAACTTCC
>CAYXMF010000150.1:0-2883 GCA_964465845.1 uncultured Eubacteriales bacterium
ACAAGTGTTGCACAAATTTGAATTTTACATTTATTTTTTGCATTCGTCTTGCAATTTAAGAATTGCGTTTTGTACCTCTGCTGTGATTTCTTCAACAGTTTTTCCGTCAGGGTAAACAGGCTCACCAAAGTTAACATCAATCTGGTACTTTTCTTTCTTTTCCCAGTTGTAGAACTTAATAAGCTTTGTTCCTTTTGGGCAAGCCTCCAAGGCACCACTGATATAAGCAGGTACAATGGGAGCGTTTGCTTCAACCGCCAAAACAGACGCACCGTGCTTCATTGAACGGAACACACCGTCTTCACTTCTTGTGCCTTCCGGATGAATAACAACACCCCAATTATCATTAAGCTTTTCACAGAGCGCTTTCATTGACTTGGCATTATTCATACCACCACGGTCCATTGGCACCATACCGGTTGATTTAATCAACTGTCGGTGAATAGGACTATCCTTGAACAACTCTTTCTTTGCCATACAGCAAAGCTTCTGAAATTTTTCTTTTGACAAGGCTTCAGCAATATACAAATAGTCAAGCTTTGACACGTGGTTTGCACAGATGATATAGCCCTTATCATCTGGAATATTATCTGCACCATCAACGCTTACCTTGTGAAACGCTGTAACAACATTGCGAACTGTATTATAGAAACGGTAGTCACCATCTGTCTTGTCTTTCGGATAAACTTCGTTTTCGTTCTGCTCAGTTTCTTCAATTTTTACAATTCCACCATCAACAAGTGAAACAACATCACCGATTGTCATATCTTTATTGAAGCTCTTTTCTGCATCTATGCCAAAAACGCTTTCTATTTCCATAGCCAAATCAACTGAGCTTAATGAGTCGAGAGCAAGGTCAACAAAAAGCTTTGTATCCGTTGAAAGCTGTGAAGCAGAAGTGCCTGAAACCATAGAAACAATTTTTATAATTTTACCAAATGTTGTTTCGTCGTCAACTGTTATTTCTTCTGCAAATTCAACATCGTTGCCGTGTTCCATTGCAAACTTTTTAAGAAGGTATCTTTTTGGCTTTGCAAGACCTGATGTTCTCGGAATTTCGTCTAAGAAATGCACCTTGGCAATTTTCATATACTGAACAAGGTCGACACCCTTTGCCTTGATTTGTTCTTCAATTTTTGCCTTTAAGTCAGCGAACTCGGGCACAACAAACATATGAACTTCATCATAATCTTTATCCTGCACAGGAACACCGCAAATTACCATTTCTTTAACGCCATCAATACCGAGATATTTTTCTTCAATATCATCGGGAGTAATCTTTTTGCCTGTTGCAAGAACGATATTTTCCTTTGACCGACCTGTTACATGAACGTAACCCTTATCATCAATAAAACCAACGTCACCGGTTTTAAACCAGCCATCTTCCGTAAACATTTCTTTTGTTGCTTCTTCATCTCTGAAATAGCCTTTCATAAGGAAAGGCGATTTAATTAAAAACTCACCGCTTTCGTCCATTTCCAGCTTAATTGCAGGATATGGCTTACCACAAGAGTCAGGCTGAATATCACCAAGCACATTACCGATTGTTGGAATATTTGTTTCAGTAGCGCCATAGGTTATAAGAATATTAAGACCTACGCCATAATAGAAATCAGCAACTTCTTTACTGAGTGGTGCTCCCGCTGAACACAAAACTCTTAAGCTTCCGCCCAAGCCTTCATTAATTGAACTAAAAATCTTTTTACCGAGCAATGAGCCGTTTTTCTTTCTCAAATCATAACAAATGGGGAAGAACTTTTCAAACAAAACCTTTGTTGCTTTTTTAGAATTGATTTTACGCATAATTGCATTACGGAAAAGCTCGTAAACCTTTGGAACCGCAGGTAAAATGGTAGGATGATACTCTGCAAATGCTGCAAGAATATTTTCAGCAGTAAGTGAATCAACAAAATGCACGTCTGCACCTGTAAGATGCGGTCCCATAATAAGACAAATCAAACCATAAATATGGCTGTTGGGAAGAAGTCCCAGATATCTGTCATTTTCGTTAAGACCTTGCACATTTATTGTCATCTGCGCAGTTTCAATCAATGTGTGATGATAGTGCATAACGCCTGCTGATTTTCTTGTTGTGCCTGATGAGAAAATAATACAAGCAACATCTGTATCGGCATCATCGGTAGCAGGCAAATCAGCAGAAACGGTCTTTACAGAAGTTTCATAAATGCTACCATCAAGAATGTTGAATATAGGGAACTGATATTTTGAAAAATCCCCTATTTTTGCGGCTGCTTTTGGTGAGAAAAACGCTGCTCGAACATCAGAACGGGTTACAAAATCATCAATTTCATCACCTGTAAGTGATGCGTCAACAAGTGCTGCGGTTGCCCTGATTTTACAAGATGCAAAAAACGCTATGTTCCATTCGGGACAGCTTTCAGAAACAAAAGCAACTCTATCCCCCGCCTTTACACCTGCGTTAACAAGTAGCTCTGCATACTCTTCTGCCTTTTCAAATGCTTCACCGTAAGTGTAAATACGCTTTTCACCGCTGTCAGTTGTAATTGACATAGCACATTTTTGAAGGTGATGCTTGTTGATTTCATAAATGGTATCAAAAATATTCATTCGTTTACTTTGAATACAAAATGTATTCACCTTTCATTTTAATTCCTGTAAATTTTAACATGTTACATATTGTGGTGTCAATTAAAAAGACATTTTACAACAAAACGGTAATTAAAAATATATAATTCAGTATATTCAAAGTTATATTCCCATTTTTCAAAAATCATCAAAAAACTGGGCTAAACAGCCGAGTTTAGTTTTATTTAACTATTATTTCTTTATTTCCCCTGCTTTTGTGAGGGCGACTTTTGTAAGAAGCGGACCAACAAGTTCATATACAAGTGTTGCACAAAG
>CAYXMF010000151.1:0-2771 GCA_964465845.1 uncultured Eubacteriales bacterium
CAACAATGACAACCGGTCCCTTTGTTATATCAACAGGCATTTTGTAGTAATAAGTTACTGGTAACAATGTTTTTTCATCTCGGTAAAGTCCGATATGACCTACCTTTGCAGTTGGTGAAAGTCGACGAAGGCCTTCAACCATACCAAGACCTGCACGAAGAATTGGCACAATTGTAAAATCTTCTGCAAGTACGGGAGAATCAAAGTCTGCAAGAGGTGCCTGAATAGGTACCATTTTTGTTTTAAGGTCTTTAAGTGCTTCGTAACCCATAAGCATTGTAAGTTCATCAACAATCTCACAAAACTCTTTTGAGCCTGTGTTGATATCACAAAGATGAGTTACCTTATGTGCTACCAGAGGATGATCGTTAAAGCTTGTTAAATTTTTTGTAAAATCTGCCATAATAATGCCCCATTTCAATATTCTTATTCCTGTTTATAATATCATATTTGTGTATATTTGGCAAGTAAATAATAAATTCTTGTCGATTGACAATTCTTTTCTGACTATGATATACTAAAATGCAGAAACAAGTTACTATTGAGGAGATATTATTATGGCAAAAATTATTGTAAGCGGTTGTCTTTTAGGCTGTGATTGCCGTTACAAAGGTGATAACTGTAAGTGTGATGAGTTATTGGCTTTAGCTGAAAAACATACGCTTATTCCCGTTTGTCCCGAACAACTGGGTGGTCTTAGTACTCCACGCAATCCTGCGGAAATCGTTGGCGACAAGGTTATAAGTAATCAAGGCAAAGATGTGACTTATGAATACAAAAAAGGTGCTGAGCTTGCTTTATATATCGCAAATGTTAATAATGCTGACGCTGTTGTTTTCAAGGCAAACAGTCCGTCTTGCGGTAAAGGAATAATATACGACGGCACATTCTCAGGCAATAAGACCGAAGGCAACGGAATTGCTGCTCAGGAATTTTTAAAAGCAGGTTATTCTGTATTCACAGAAAATGAGATTGATGCACTTACGGAGATGCTTAACAGGTAAATTTTTTCTTTCCCCTTTTTTCTTTAATTATTGACAACAAAATACATATTATGATATACTACACAAGATAACACGGCAATCTTAAAATTCGGTATAGAAATATCGGCAAGATAAGTGTGTAGCATATTATACAAATTCTCTGTTGCATATTAACCTTGTCAATATTGACAAGGTTTTTTATTGTATTGTCGGATAAAATTTTGAGGAGGATGTTTATGAAACTCATCTACGATGTGGGCGATCGCCCAAAACTCAGTAAAACATTGCTTTTTGCTTTCCAACAAATGATTGCAATTATGGCAGCGACACTTCTTGTTCCGATGCTTATGTCAAGTTACGCTATGAGCAACGGCAACACATTAACTTTTGACCCTGCAGCAGCACTTTTCGGTGCAGGTATTGGTACACTTTTCTACACTTTTGCTACAAAGCGTAAGAGCCCTGTTTTCCTTGGTTCATCTTTCACATTCCTTGGTGCTTATGCAGCAATCATCGGTATGAACTACGGCTACTGGGGTGTTATCATCGGTATCACTCTTGCAGGTCTTGTTTATGTTGTACTTGCTCTTATCATTAAACTTGCAGGTTCAGGTTGGGTTAACAAACTTATGCCACCTGTAATTGCAGGTCCTATTGTTACTATTATCGGTCTTTCACTTTCAAGCACAGCTACAGGCTGGATGTCAACAAACGGTGGTGCTGATTACAATCTTGTAACAATCCTTGTTGGTGCAATCACTTTCTTTGCAATTGTTATCGTATCAGTTAAGGGCTCAAAGAACCTTCGCCTTATTCCTTTCATTATCGGTGTTGGTGCAGGTTATATTGTAGCACTTATTCTTACTCTTATCGGCAATGCTGCTGATATTGCTGCTCTTCAGATTCTCAGCTTTGATTCATTCAAGGCAGCTTTTGATCCATTCACAATTACATCAATCGTTGATTATCCTAAGTTTACATTCCTTCAGGCAATGACAGATAAAGTTGATGGTATTCTTCCTATCGACGCTGCTGCTGTTGGTAACATAGCAATTACATTCGTTCCGATTGCAATTGTTGAACTTGCACAGCATATTGCTGACCACAAGAACCTTGGTAATATCATTGGTAAAGACCTCATTAAAGACCCAGGTCTTGACAGAACTCTTATCGGTGACGGTGTTGGTTCAATCATAGGCGGTATCTTCGGCGGTGCTGCTAATACAACTTACGGCGAATCAATTGGTTGTGTTGCTATTACAGGAAACGCTTCAGTTGTTTCAATCATCACAGCAGGTTTAGGTTGTATGGTTCTTTCATTCTTCACACCATTTGTTGCGCTTATCAACTCAATTCCTAAGTGCGTAATGGGTGGCGCTTGCGTTGCTCTTTATGGTCTTATTGCAGTTGCCGGTCTTCAGATGCTTAAGAATGTTGACCTTGGCAAAAACGAGAATCTTTATATCGTTAGTGCAATCCTTGTTGTAGGTATTGGTGGTCTTGCTCTTAACTTTGGTTTCAACCCAGTTACAAACGGACCTCTTGTTCAGGTTACATCTCTTGCAACAGCTCTTATCTTCGGTATCATTACAAATATTATTGTTGGTGGTAACAAGAAAAATGCAGAAGAAGCTGAAGAAGCTTCAGAAGATGCTGAATAATCAGTAATTAAACAAATATTCCCCGTAGTTTATTGCTCAATGTCATTAAGTTAATGACAAAACAAGAAAAGTAAAAAAGAAAAAGAGCATTCAAAACAGGAAAAAACTGTTTTGGGTGCTCTTTTGA
>CAYXMF010000152.1:0-2755 GCA_964465845.1 uncultured Eubacteriales bacterium
GCGTTGTCATACAACATATTATATATGATAATACAAATTTGTCAATACCTTTTTTTAAACTTTTAATCAAAAGTTATTTGTTCGTTAATGACAGCGTGGTGCAGGTGAATGGTAACAGCACTTTTAACACCAACTGAATCTCTGTTTTCAAGGAAGTTCATAATCATAATATGGTCTTTATAAGCTTCCTCAGCAATCGTTTCAAGATTATAATTAAGTTCAATTGTTTTTTGAATAGTATTTGTCAGAATGGGCAAGAACTGACCTAAAAACTCGTTATGTGAAGCCTTAAGAATAGCACCGTGAAATGCGCTTTCAGATTCAATTCGCTTTTTACCGCAGGGGTCTTTCTTTAATTCTTTTTGACAGATTTCACCAAGTCGCAAAATCTCGGCAATTTCTTCGTCTGTTGCACGCTTGCAGGCAAGGGCGGCGGCTTCAGGCTCAAAAATCAGACGAGTTTCATATAAGTCACGAAGAGTAATCTGTTTTTTAAGAAAATCATTGACTTCAATCTCTTGAGCATATTGGTCAATCTGTTCCGCAACATAAGTACCTTTTCCGCGCTTAACTACAAGCACACCGTTTGAAATAAGTGTTCTTATAGCTTCACGAAGCGTTGTACGGCTTATTCCTAACTCCTGTGAAAGCTCATTTTCATTAGGTAACTTTTCACCATAATTATATTTATGCTCATCAACAATCATCTTTTTGAGTGTTTCAGCAGTTCTTTGTGATAAATTTTCCATAAAATATTCTCCAATCAAGAAAACATTGAAAACTACTATACACCATTATTTCAAAAAATGCAAATCATTAATTTATTATTCCCCCTTGAAAAATCCGTTGTATGAGTATAAAATATAATTTAATGTATGGTGGGGGATTAGTTTCCACCATAAACAAACGGAGGCTAAACTTATGAACTTAAGAAGTGAAAATGTATTACAAGGTATTGAAAGAGCACCTAACAGAAGCCTTTTCTATGCAATGGGCTACACAAAAGAAGAATTAGAGAGACCATTGATTGCTGTTGTGTCTGCACACAGCGAAATTGTTCCCGGTCACGCTCATCTTGATAAAATTACAGAAGCAGTTAAAGCAGGCGTTCGTATGGCAGGCGGTACTCCTGTAATGGTACCTGCAATCGGCGTTTGTGACGGTATCGCAATGGGACATATCGGTATGAAATATTCACTTGCTTCACGTGAACTTATTGCTGATAGCGTTGAAACAATGATTATGGCACACGGATTCGATGGTGCCGTGCTTGTTCCTAACTGCGACAAAATCGTTCCGGGTATGATTATGGCGGCAGTTCGCCTTAACATTCCTGCAGTAGTTTGCTCAGGCGGACCTATGATGTCAGGTCTTGTTGACGGCGTTGAAACATCACTTTCAAAGATGTTTGAAGCAGTTGGCGCTAAAAAAGCAGGTATTATAGATGATTGTAAGCTTCTTGAATATGAAGAAAATACTTGCCCGGGTTGTGGCTCATGCTCAGGTATGTACACTGCAAACTCAATGAACTGTCTTGCAGAGGCAGTTGGTATTGCTCTTCCCGGTAACGGAACAATCCCCGCAGTACATAGCGGCCGTATTCAGCTTGCAAAGCACGCGGGTATGGCAATTATGAACCTTGTAGAAAAAGATATCAAGGCTCGTGATATTATCAATGAAAAGTCGATCCGCAACGCTCTTGCTTGTGATATGGCTCTTGGTTGTTCATCAAACAGTGTTCTCCATCTTCTTGCAATCGCTAATGAAGCAGGCGTTCCTGTTGACCTTAATATGTTTAACGAAATCAGCGCAAAAGTTCCTAACCTTTGCCATTTGGCACCTGCAGGTCCAACTCATATGCACGACCTTAACAACGCAGGCGGTATTCC
Organism: uncultured Eubacteriales bacterium; assembly: GCA_964465845.1. Taxonomy (GTDB): domain Bacteria; phylum Bacillota; class Clostridia; order Oscillospirales; family Acutalibacteraceae; genus Fimenecus. Next base: position 1,890 of record CAYXMF010000152.1, read on the forward strand.
TGCAGTTCAGGCTGAACTTGCAAAGAAAAATCTTCTTGATTTGTCACTCATTACTGCAACAGGCAAAACTGTTGGTGAAAATATTGAGGGCGCATATATTAAGAATACAGATGCAATCCGTCCAATCGACAATCCATACAGCGAAACAGGCGGTATTGCAATCCTTTGGGGTAACATTGCAAAAGACGGTTGCGTAGTTAAGCGCAGTGCCGTAGCTCCTGAAATGCTTGTTCATTCAGGTCCGGCAAGAGTATTTAACTCAGAAGACGAAGCAATTGATGCAATTTACAACGGAAAAATCGTTGACGGTGACGTTGTTGTTATTCGTTATGAGGGCCCAGTTGGTGGTCCCGGTATGAGAGAAATGCTCAACCCGACATCAGCCCTTGCAGGTATGAAACTTGATAAGACAGTTGCTCTTATTACTGACGGTCGTTTCAGTGGTGCATCCCGTGGTGCTTCAATCGGTCACGTTTCACCTGAGGCGGCAGTTGGCGGTGAAATCGGTCTTATTTACGAGGGTGATATTATTGAAATTGATATTCCTGCAAGTAAGATTAATGTTAAAGTTTCTGACGAAGAACTTGAAGAAAGAAGAAAATCTTATGTAAAACCTGAACCAAACATTAAGTCAGGTTGGCTTGCTCGTTATTCAACTCTCGTTTCATCTGCAAAAGACGGCGCAGTTATGAAGAAGGTGTTCTGATAAATGGCAAAATTAGTTCGTATTAAATCAGAGTTGAAGTCAAATAAGAATAAAACATTCTGGCATATGGCATTTTCATTTTTCTTTATGCTTGTTTTTGCAGGTGTAGGGGTAGGTATGCTCTTTGCAATTCTTCTTAATAAGTCAACTCTCCATATTG
>CAYXMF010000153.1:0-1512 GCA_964465845.1 uncultured Eubacteriales bacterium
CAAAATCCAGTGGTAGCGATACCGTACCGGTTCGACCCCGGTCACCGGCACCAAAAGAGAGCTTTTTTGCTCTCTTTTTTTTGTTGCATTTTCTTACTTAATGTGTTAAAGTATTATTATAAAATTTTGAAGGGGAATCTTTATGGATTTAAAGAAAATTATTGACAAAAAAGACGAAGCAGCACAATATATGATTGATGAAATCACTCATGTTTGCACAAAGTTTGAAAAAAGAGAACCAGGTTCAAAGGGTGAACAACAAGCTTGTGAATATGCGGCTGAACAGATGAAAGAATTGGGTTGTGACCGTGTTTACGTTGAAGGATTCAAAGAAAACCCGGGTTCATTCTTCGGCTGGATTTATTTTACAATTACTTTCTGCTTTATAGCACTTGCAGCATATTTCTTTAATCTTCCGGCAGTTTCAATTTTGTTTATTGCGCTCGGACTTATTCTTTGCTTTTTCCAATTCGGCCTTTATAAAAAGGTTGTTGATAAATGCTTTAAAGAAAAGATTGGTCATAATGCAACAGGCTTCAAAAAACCAACAGGTGAAGTAAAACGCAGAATTATCTTTAACGGACATCCTGATGCTGCTTGGGAGTGGCCATTTAAATACAAGTTTACATATCTTGGATTTGATATTCATATGATCGTTTGCTTTATCGGTGCTTTCTATACTCTTGGCATCTCTATTGCACGTCTTGCAGGCGCGCTTGAGTCTGAACTTGCAACGAAACTCGGACTTGGTGCTCTCGTGTTTGCTCCATTCTGGTTTGGACTTTACTTTATGTGGAACAGCAAAAGAGTTGTAGATGGTGCTAATGATAACTTAACAGGTTGTTATATGGGTATGGCAATTCTTAAAGCACTCAAGGATGAAGGCATTGAATTTGAGAATACTGAGGTTGGCGTAATTTTCTCTGGCTCTGAAGAAGCTGGTCTTCGCGGTGCTAAGGCTTGGTGTGAAGCTCATAAGGAAGAGTTTGATGATGTTCCCACATTCATTTATTCATATGATACAATTGCACAATCAGAGTATCTTAGTGTAAACTATCGTGACCTTAACGGTACTGTAAAGACCGATAAGGATGTTGGTGACTTGTTCTATGAAGCTTGTGAAGAACTTAAAATCCCTTGCGGAAAAGGAATGGTTCCACCACTTGGCGGTGCAACTGACTCAGCAGCTTTTGCACAAGCAGGTATGCGTTCAACAGGTATAACAGCTCTTAACCATGCACTTCCTGATTTCTATCATACAAGATTAGACACACCTGAAGCACTTAACAAAAAGTGCCTTGCAGATTGCTTTGCAGCAAGTGTAAAGGTGCTTGAAATGTTTGATAATGGTGCAAAACAGTAATTCTATGAGTAACAAGACAGTGTTCAAACGAATTCTCATATTGGGGTTAATACTTCTTTGTGTAGTTTTTATGTGGTTATTTGAGACGGGCTGTCTTATAAAAAGGGTATTTGGAATACCTTGCCTGTCGTGTGGAATGACAAGAGCAC
>CAYXMF010000153.1:1612-2748 GCA_964465845.1 uncultured Eubacteriales bacterium
AATACCTTGCCTGTCGTGTGGAATGACAAGAGCACTCTTTGCTTTTATAAATGGAAATTTTGCAGAATCCTTTAGGTTGCACCCAATGCTTCTATCGGTTCCGCTACTCGGTTTAATGTTCATTTTCAGTGATAAACTGTTTACAGGAAAAATGAAAGTTCCGTCAACAGCATTACTGATATTAATTATTGCGGGATTTATTGGCAATTATATTTATCAATTATCTTTGCTTTTTTAGGGGGAAAAATATGTATTGTAAAAACTGTGGACATGAAGTTACACCAAATTCGGCGGTTTGTCTTAATTGTGGTGTTCCGGTTGAAAACGGCGGAGCATCTTTCTGCTACAATTGTGGTGCACAGACAATGCCCGGTGCGGTTGTATGCACAAATTGTGGAGTAAGTCTTAATATGAACAATCAACCTGTTTACGGAAAACAAAAATCAAAAGTAGTAGCAGGTATTCTTGGTATCTTGCTCGGAAGTTTAGGTGTTCATAATTTCTATCTTGGAAATACAGGAAAGGCAGTTGCACAGCTTTTGCTTACGCTTATAGGCTCATTGCTTACTTGCGGTATCTCTGCTGTTGCAGCAGAGATTTGGGGACTCGTCGAAGGAATTCAGATTCTTACAGGCTCAATTAATACTGATGCTGACGGCGTTCCGCTTTCCGAATAATTTTAATATTTACTCCCTTACACTAGTAGGGGAGTTTTTATATGCTTTCTGTTCATTTTTTGTTAAAATATGATTGAAATCAACAATGTGTTGTGTTATAATCATAATAATAAATTTATGAAAGAGGGATTTTAGTGAAAATCAATAACCTTTTGCATAAAGTTTATGGAACAAATCCTGATGATCCAAGCTCACTTCAGCCTAAGGAAGCTTTAGCTTACGGTATTGCAGGTTTCGGCCAGAACTTTATTTGTACAATCATTGGTTCTTATTTGACAATTTTCCTTACCGATGCTCTTCTTTTTGGCGCTTCTGATGTTACGTTTGGTACCGTTACAGGCGCAATGGCAGTTGCATATTTGATGCTCGGTACTCGAATTTTCGATGCACTCAATGACCCGATTATGGGCTCAATTGTTGACAAGACAAGAACTAAGGAATCGACCAAAGGTTTCTGTA
>CAYXMF010000154.1:0-2688 GCA_964465845.1 uncultured Eubacteriales bacterium
TCAATTTATGTCGGCAAATCTCTTAATTGATCTGACTCGGCAACTGTAGCGTCACATTTCTTGATAAGATTCTGCCAAATATATTCTGTCATAAACGGCATAATCGGTGCCATTGTCTGAACACATACTTTAAGAGCGTTAAAGAGTGTCCAGTATGCAACCATCTTATCTTGCTTGTCTTCTGTCTTCCAGAAACGACGACGATTTGTTCTGATATACCAGTTAGAAATATCATCAACAAATACTTCAAAGTCTTTAATAAGTGCAGAAGATTTGTAATCATCCATTGAAGCAGTTGCTTTCTTAAGGAATTCATTAGTTCTTACAACAAGCCACTTATCAATTGGAGTTAATTTTGAGAAATCAACTTTATAATCAGCAAAGTTTGGTTTGTCAAGCTGTGCATAAGTATCAAAGAATGTATAGATATTCCAGAAACCAAGCATTTTTCTTCTTGCTTCGTCACCAAGATTGTAACCGAAACGAACATCGTTGGTATTTGGTGCGCTTGCATAAAGATAACGAACGGTGTCAGCACCAATCTTTTCAGCAGCCTCGTCAAATTTAATCATAAAGCCTGTCTTTGAGAATTTAGAGCCATCCTCAGAAACAACCATACCGTTAGTAACAACTCTCTCATAAGGTGCTTTGCCTACAAGAACGGTACTCATAAAGAGCATTGAATAGAACCAAAGTCTAACCTGCTCGTGCATTTCTGTAACCCATTCTGCAGGGAAATTCTTTTCCCAAGCTTCTCTATCTGTAAAGTAACCAAGTGTTGAGAACGGAACGATACCGGCATCAAGCCAAACGTCACCGATTTCAGGAACACGAGAAACTTCTTTGCCACAGTGTGGACACTTAATTTTAACTTCATCAACCCAAGGTCTGTGAAGTTCAGGGAGCGCATCAACCTGAGCAGGATCAACTGCGTTTTCACGAAGTTCAGCCTTTGATCCAATTACTGTAACATGACCGCAATCACAAGGATAGAATGGAAGTGGCATTCCGTAATAACGCTTACGTGAAATATTCCAGTCACCCATATTGTTAAGCCAGTCATTCATACGCTTACCATTTGAAGCAGGCTCCCATTTAACTGAATTTGCACATTCAATAAGTTTTGGCTTAATTTCGCTAGTTCTGATATACCAAGCAGGAACAAGACGGAATACAACTTCGCTCTTACATCTCCAGCATACAGGATAGCTATGCTCGTGAGGCTCAACTTTATAAAGTTTGTTCTGCTCATCAAGTTTTGCAAATACTTCATCAGCAATAGTGTGGCTATCTTTACCTGTCATCCAGCCAAAGCCCTCAAGGTAAATACCCATATCGTCAATAGGCATAACCTTTGGAAGACCGAGTCGTTCGCCAAGTTCAAAGTCTTCAATACCGCAACCTGGTGCAATATGAACAACGCCTGTACCTTCGTCAGCTGCAACATCTTCCCAAGCAACAATTTTATGTTCAATTCCTGCCTGAGCATCAATATCAGCAAAGCAAGTCTCATAATGAAGACCAACAAGTTCTTCGCCCTTAAGTGCGCGGATTACTTCAAGTTTATCATCACCAAGGTACTTTATTGCGTTCTTTGCAAGAATAAGTGTCTGATCATCACTCTTGATTTTAACTTCAACATAATCGATTTCAGGATTAACCGCCAAAGCTACGTTTGAAGAAAGAGTCCAAGGAGTAGTTGTCCAAACGAGGATTTTTGAATCAAGTTCTTCAATTGGAAGTTTAAAGAAAACTGAGTTATGTGTCATCATCTTATATGAGCCTGTCATTTCATGCTCTGAAAGTGATGTACCACAACGTGGACACCAAGGCATTGGCTTGTACTCACGCTGAATCCAACCGTGATTATCACATTCTTTTAAGAAATGCCAGATGCCCTGAATGTTAAGGTCAGTATTTGTATAGTATGAGTTGTCCCAATCCATCCACTGACCAAGACGTTTTGATTGTTCAGTAATAATGCCTGAGAAATGCTTTACACGGTCAACGCACTGACGTGTAAACTTGTCCATACCGTATTCTTCAATGTCTTTCTTTGTTTTAAAGCCAAGCTGTTTTTCAACCTCAACTTCAACCCAAAGTCCCTGTGAGTCGAAACCGTTCTGACGACGGCAATCATAACCACGCATTGACTTGTAACGGATAAAGATATCTTTTGTACTTCTACCCCAAGCGTGATGAATACCCATCGGGTTATTCGCAGTAATAGGACCGTCGAGGAAACGGAACATTTTTTTGCCTTTATTTTTCTCAACAAGTTTTTCGTAATACTTCTCTTTTTCCCAGAGCTCCATAACCTGATGCTCAAGGTCAACAAAGAGATTTTTCTCGTCTGCCACTATATTGTCCACCTTTCAAGTGTTAATATCCTAATTTAACAGATAATATTATACACGAATACAGTGAAATTTCAAGTGATTTATGGAAAAATATCCTCATAATTTGTATATAACTTCATTTTTGATTCAAGTATTTTTCTTTTGTTGCAAGTCCGCCTCTTATGTGCCTTTGTGCTTTATTGATTTCAAGTACTTTTCTAACTTGTGAATACAATTGCGGGTCATATCTTTTTAAACGCTGTGCCACATCCATATGTACTGTACTTTTACTGATTCCAAATGCCTTTGCTGTGGCACGGACTGTTGTTTTATTTTCAACTATGTATTC
>CAYXMF010000155.1:0-2676 GCA_964465845.1 uncultured Eubacteriales bacterium
ATTGCACTTATTTGTGGTTACGTAATTTATTTTATTGAAAGAAAAAATCACAAAGAGCATCATCACCATTCTCACGACTTATGTGAGCACGACCATTGCGGATGTCACGAGCATGGTGGAGTTTTAAAGCCTGCGTTTATTCACACAGTCAAGATTTTCGGATTTTTACTTTTGTTTACAGTTATAATTGATATTGCAGTCAGCCTTATCGGTACAGAAACTCTTTCTCATCTTTTGCTTTCGGACTCGGTTTTTCAGCCGTTTTTGTCTGCGATTATCGGGTTTATTCCAAACTGCGCGTCATCAGTTCTTTTAACTCAGCTTTATATTGAGGGAACACTTAGTTTCGGCGCATTGATTGCAGGTCTTTGCACTAATGCAGGGGCAGGAATGCTTATATTATTCCGTGACAAAACCAAATTCAAAGAAAACCTTAAAATACTGGGTATTCTTTATATCTGCGCCGTAGTTTCCGGTCTTATATTAAGTTTGTTAAATTTAAAATAATTCTTTACTTTCGAGTTTTAATGTGTTAAAATGTTAAAGGAACATAAACTTTTCGGAGGTTTATAAAAATGGGAATTGATTTTAGAAATGAAAATACAGATTTTCTTGTGAAATGTATTTTGCAGCTCAAGAATGAAGAAGAGTGCTACGACTTTTTTGAAGACCTTTGCACAGTAAACGAATTTCATTCAATGGCGCAGCGTTGTGTAGTGGCAAAAATGCTTTCTGAAAAGAAAGTCTATAACGATATTGTTAAGGCAACAGGCGCTTCAACAGCAACTATCAGCCGTGTAAACCGTTCACTCAACTACGGTGCTGACGGTTATGAAAAGATTTTTGAAAGAGTAAAATAATGAGTTACGGTATTTTTTCATCAGTTTATGATATTTTAACTGAAAACGTCCCTTATGAAAAAATCGCTGATAAAATCTGCTCTCTGTTACACCGTGAAAGTGTTAACGGGGGGCTTTTGCTTGACCTTGGGTGCGGAACAGGAACACTCTCATTCCTGCTTGAAAACAAAGGCTATGACGTAATCGGCGTTGACGCAAGTGAAGATATGCTTATGGTGGCAAACGAGAAAAAGTATGAAGAGAATTCAAGCGCTATGTTCCTTTGTCAGTCGGCTGAAGAACTTGACTTATTCGGCACAATTGATTGTGCGGTTTGCAGTCTTGACACAATAAATCACATTGATTCGCTTGCAAAAATTGAAAAAGCCTTCTCCCGTGTTTCACTTTTTATGAATATGGGCGGAATTTTCATTTTCGATATGAACACTCCGCACAAGCATAAAGAAATTCTTGGAAACAACACATTTGTGTATGATATGGATCAGGTTTACTGCGTATGGCAGAATACTTTTGACGACGAAAACTCTGCTACTGATATTGACCTTGATTTCTTTATTAGAAATGAAGATGATGACTTATATGAGCGTTACAGCGAAAGCTTTTCGGAATACGCTTATAATCCCGATGAAATACTCAATATACTTGAAAAATGCGGATTTGAAGTACTGAACACTCTTGATGACTACAGCGACAATCCCGTAAACGAAAGAACTCAAAGAATTACGGTAGTTGCAAAGAAAATTAAAACTATATTTAAGGATGAATTAAAATGAACAAATTAGTCAGAATGATTTCAGAGGACGGCACACTTTACTGCCTTGCTCTTGACTCAACAGAAATGGTTAAAGAGATGCAGAGCATTCACAACACATCAAAGGTATGTTCGGCAGCGCTCGGCAGACTTGTAACAGGCGCATCTATGATGGGTGTGCTTTTAAAGGGTGATAAAGATACTCTTACACTTAAAATCAGCGGTGGCGGACCTGCATCCCCTGTTGTTGCAGTTGCTAACTCAAAAGGTCAGGTCAAAGGTTATGTTGGCGATTCAAGAGTGAATTTGCCACTCAATGCAAAAGGTAAGCTTGATGTTTCGGGCGCAGTCGGCAAAAATGGATTTTTGACTGTTATCAAGGATTTAGGTATGAAAGAGCCGTACTGCGCACAGACACCTATTATTTCAGGTGAGATTGCAGAAGACATTACTGCATATTATGCTACAAGTGAACAGACACCTACTGTTTGTGCATTGGGCGTGCTTGTAAATCCTGACACAGAAGAAGTGCTTTTAGCCGGCGGATTTTTAATTCAGTTGCTCCCAACAGCAGATGACCAGACAATTTCACTTGTAGAAAAAGGTCTTGAGAATATCAAGCCTGTTACAACAATGCTTGCTGAAGGCATGACACCTGAACAGATTTGCGAAACAGTACTGCCTGAATTCAATATGCAGTTGCTTGACACACAAAATGTTGAATACAAATGTGATTGTAGCGTTGAACGAGTTACAAAAGCACTTATTGGTGCAGGCGAAGACGGACTTCGTGAAATGGCAGAAGATGAAAACACTGAAGTTTGTTGCCATTTCTGTAATAAGAAATACAACTTTTCAAGAGAAAAGATATTGAAACTTTTAAAAGAAGCAAGTAATTAACGCAACAGGGCATCACTTGATGCCTTGTTTTTTTGTCCAACAAATTTGAGTTTGTCGATGTGAATGCAAAATGCAAAGCGCAAAGTGCAAAGTGTTGGAACTGCGTTGCTGATTTTTAATTTGCTCCCTCTGACGAGGGAGCTGTCGAGCGATAGCGAGACTGAG
>CAYXMF010000156.1:0-2629 GCA_964465845.1 uncultured Eubacteriales bacterium
TTCTGGAAGAAGTCCACGCTTCTTAAGTACTTTTGTACCAATAGTAGCAATATCCATTAAAGTCTGTGGACGAACTGCTGCTTTTTCTTCACCGTAAACTTCTATTCTTGCTGCAAGATAACGTTCATAAGCTTCTTGTACTACAGGGTCATCAATACGGACATTATCAATATGTGTAGAGAATGTTGTATGACGACAATGGTCAGACCAATAAGTGTCAACAACGCGAATTTCTGTTATAGTAGGGTCTCTTTGCTCAGTATCTCTGAAATATGCTTGTAAGAACTTAAGGTCATCAAGGTCCATTGCAAGTCCTTTTTCGTCAAGAAGTGAGCTAAGAGCTGTTTCATCCATACTGATAAAACCTTCAACTGTTGCAACTGTTTCAGGAGCAGCATAAACCACTGTAAGTGTTTTAGGTAATTCGAGTACTGCTTCACGACTTTCAACTGCATTGATTACGTGATTTTTGAAAGCTTTAATATCAGCATCTGTTAAATCACCATAAAGAGCATAAACCTTTGCTGTACGAATAAGAGGACGCTCACCCTGAGAAATAATCTGAATACACTGAGCTGCAGAGTCTGCTCTTTGGTCAAACTGTCCTGGAAGAGCTTCTACTGCAAAAACATAAGCGTCAGGAATATCAACACTACCTGATACATTATCAAGCTGTGGCTCTGAAAAAACTGTTTTTACAGCATAATCAAATAATTCTTCTGTTATATTTTCTGCGTCATAGCGATTGAAAAGACGAATATCTTCTAAATTATCAATACCCAACAAATGCTTTGCTTCATTAAGAAGGCCTTTTGCTTCGTTATCTAAGCCAGTCTTTTTCTCGACAAATATACGATATACCATCCTTATTCCCCCTCCTTTAAAACTTTTAGTGCTTTTGCACCAATATCATTTCTATAAAATGCATTATCAAAATGTACTTTTTTAACAGAAGAATATGACTTTTCAATAGCAGTTACAAGGTCATTTTCAACTGCAACTACACCGAGTACACGACCACCAGCAGTAACTACATCATCGTCGTTAAGCTTTGCGCCTGCAATATAAAGATTATCGTCAAAATCTTCGTCAACTGTGATTTTGAAGCCACTTTCATACTTAACAGGATAGCCATTAGATGCCATTACCACACAACAAGCAGATTTATCAGAAAAATTAACCATATCTTCTGTTAATTTCTCATCAGCAACTGCAACCATAATGTCAAGCAAGTCACTTTCAAGAAGCGGCAATACAACCTGTGTTTCAGGGTCACCAAATCGACAATTATATTCAATAACTTTTGGGCCATTCGGAGTGAGCATAAGTCCAAAATACAAACAACCCTTAAAAGTTCTTCCTTCTGATTTCATTGCATTCATAGTAGGAATAAAAATTGTTTCCATACACTCTTTCGCAATATCAGCAGTGTAATATGGATTTGGAGCAATGGTGCCCATACCGCCCGTGTTAAGACCTTCATCATTGTCCAGTGCTCTTTTGTGGTCCATTGATGAAATCATTGGAACAACAACATTGCCATCAGTGAACGAAAGAACCGAAACCTCAGGACCTGTCAAAAACTCTTCAATAACAATATTGTTACCGCTTTCACCGAAAATTTTATCTTCCATAATAGACTTTACTGCATCAACAGCTTCTTCGCGAGTCATAGCAATAATAACGCCTTTACCGAGTGCAAGACCATCAGCTTTTACAACTGTTGGAATTGGTGCTGTTTCAAGGTATTTAAGTGCATCATCAGCATTATTAAATATCTCAAATTCAGCAGTAGGAATATTATACTTTTTCATTAAATTCTTTGAAAAAGCTTTACTACCTTCAATAATTGCAGCATCTTTTGTCGGACCAAAGCATTTAATTCCAACTTTATTTAATGTATCAACTGCGCCAAGCACCAACGGATCGTCAGGAGCAACAACTGCAAAGTCAATTTTGTTATCAACTGCAAATTTTACAATTCCGTCAATGTCTTTTGCACCGATATTCACGAGTGTTGCATCGTCTTTCATACCGCCATTTCCGGGAAGTGCAAATATTTCACTGACATTTTTATTTTCTTTAATTTTTTTGATGATAGCGTGTTCTCTACCGCCACCACCTACAACCATTATTTTCATATTAAACCTCAAAAATTAGTGGTGGAATAAACGCATTCCTGTAAACGCCATAACAATTTCATATTTATTGCAGCAATCAATAACTACGTCATCACGGATTGAACCGCCGGGTTCTGCAATATATGAAACGCCGCTCTTGCGAGCTCTCTCAATGTTATCGCTGAATGGGAAGAAAGCATCAGAACCTACTGAAACGCCTGTAATTGTATCAAGATATGCTCTTGCCTCTTCATTAGTGAGTGGCTCCGGCTGAGTCTTAAAATATTTCTGCCAGATTCCGTCAGCACAAACATCTTCTTCATTCTTATTGATATAACCGTCAATAACATTGTCTCTGTCAGGACGACGAATATCGTCCTTAAATGGAAGAGCAAGTACTTTTGGATGCTGACGAAGATGCCAAGTATCTGCCTTTGTACCTGCAAGTCTTGTACAGTGAATTCTTGACTGCTGACCTGCACCAACACCGATAGCCTGACCGTCAACTG
>CAYXMF010000157.1:0-2545 GCA_964465845.1 uncultured Eubacteriales bacterium
CATACTACCCGACTTTGTTAGCGATAAACAGCTTTCACCTAAAGTCCGCAAAATAATTTTAGTCGTACTCGCAGTCGCAAGTTTTTGTTATTTTTGCATTTGTGCCTATTGTATTTTTTTGGGAATAAGAAAAGAAAACATTGTAATATTGATACTTGGAATCATCTGTCTTCTTTTGGAATTATTCCGTTTTATAAAAGCAATAATTAGTTATAAGAAAGCACAAGGAATAATGAATAAAGAAAATATTAAGAACTTTTTTGATAATATTGCACCACAGTGGGACAATGAGCCGATAGCCGATACTGAAATCATTAACAGGATTTTAGATAATGCGGGAGTTACTGAAAATGTTGATATGCTTGACATTGGTTGTGGTACAGGTGTACTATTCCCCTTTTATCTTGAAAGAAATGTGGATAGCATTACTGCGGTTGACTTATCACCCGAAATGGTGAAAATTGCAAAATCCAAATTCCCGCAAGTCGATGTAATTTGCGGCGATGCTGAAAAAATCTCATTTGACCGTGACTTTGACTGCGTTATGATTTACAATGCTTTTCCGCATTTTCCTAATCCTCAAGGAGTTATTGAAAATCTTGCAAGGGCTTTGAAATCGGGTGGAAGATTTACGATTGCGCACGGAATGAGCAAAACTGAACTTGATGCAATTCATAAGAAATCAGCAGGGAAAGTTTCTAATCCCCTGCCCGAAACCGAAGAACTCAGCAAATTGCTTGAGCCGTGTTATAATGTAGATATTACAATTTCTGATGACAAAATCTATCTTGTATCAGGTAAGAAAAAATAGGGTGATTTTATGAACACATATTTTGAAAATGTAAAAAAGAATTTCGGATTTGGCTGTATGCGTCTGCCTCGCATTGGTCCGCTTATTGACTATGAGCAGACAAAACAGATGATTGATACCTTTATTGACGCGGGTTTTAACTATTTTGATACTGCTCACGGTTATATGGAAATGAGAAATGAGGCCACTCTTAAAAAATGTCTAACTTCACGCTATCCGAGAGAAAGTTATATTCTTACTGACAAGTTATCTGATGGTTTTTTCAAAAAAGAAAGTCAGATAAGACCGCTTTTTGAAAAACAGTTAAATGCTTGCGGTGTTGAGTATTTTGACTTTTACTTAATGCACGCACAAAATGCCACAAACTTTGAAAAATACAAATCTTGCCGTGCATATGAAACTGCATTCGAGTTAAAGGCTGAGGGTAAAATTCGTCACGTGGGACTTTCATTTCACGACAAAGCCGAAGTCCTTGACAGAATTCTGACCGAATACCCCGAAATTGAGGTTGTGCAGATTCAGTTCAATTACCTTGACTACAATGACGAGTCAGTTGAGGGTAGAAAATGCTATGACGTTTGCCGTAAGCACAACAAGCCTATTATAGTTATGGAGCCTGTTAAGGGTGGCAGTCTTGTAAAATTGCCTGATGAGGCTAAAAAGGCACTTGATGACTTGAACGGCGGTACATACGCTAGTTATGCAATCCGTTTTGCAGCAGGTTTTGAGGGTATTTTTATGGTGCTTTCAGGTATGAGCGATATGGAACATATGAATGACAACATCAGTTTTATGAAAGATTTTAAGCCATTAAATGAGGAAGAAATGGGAGCAATCAACAAGGTTTGTAAGATTATGAATTCACAAAATCTTATTCCTTGTACTGCCTGCCGTTACTGTGTTGACGATTGCCCTATGAACATTCCTATTCCCGAACTTTTTGCCTGTATGAATGACAAAAAGCAATTCAAAAACTGGAATGCAGATTACTATTACAAAGAAGTTCATACAAAGAGCAAAGGTAAAGCATCGGATTGCATTGGCTGTGGCAAATGCGAAACAGCCTGTCCACAGCACTTAGAAATCCGCAAATTACTTAAAGACGTAGCAAAGGAATTCAAAAAATGAGCAAAGACAAAAATAAAAATCTGCTGAATTTAGTGCTGTCCGCTATGTTTTTGGCATTGGCGCTTGTACTCCCCTTTTTAACGGCACAAATTAAAGAAATAGGCAATATGTTATTGCCTATGCACATACCTGTTATGCTTTGCGGACTTGTTTGCGGCCCACAATACGGGTTGATTATAGGCGCAGTTGCACCTATAATGCGCTCAGCACTTTTCGGTATGCCGGTTATGTTTCCGTCGGCCATCGGCATGGCATTCGAGCTTGCAACATACGGCTTTGTAATTGGTTTTTTATTTGCAAAAGCCCGTTGGAAGTGTATTAAATCCCTTTACCGTTGCCTTTTAATTTCAATGGTAAGTGGCAGAGTTGTCTGGGGAATTGTACAGTGTTGCCTTTTAGGTCTTGGTGACAACGGATTTACACTTTCAATGTTTTTAAGCAGTGCGATAGTAAAAGCTGTACCCGGAATTGTATTACAATTACTGCTGATTCCTACAGTTATGCTTGTGCTTGGCAAAACACATCTTGTGCATATGGGAAATGCAAAATGCAAAACGCAAAATGAATAAAAAATTAGAGAAGTCACAAAAATGACTTCTCTTTTTT
>CAYXMF010000158.1:0-2518 GCA_964465845.1 uncultured Eubacteriales bacterium
TACCGAAAACCTGCTTCTTTTCCTGAACTGCCGGAACATAATCAGCATCAATTTTAACAATATTGTAGTTACCGTTTCTTTTACCTTTAAGAATTTCAAGTGCTTCAGCTGAATAGCCGGGAGCAATAATTCCATCAGATACTTCACGTGCTACAAGTTTTGCTGTTGTAACATCACACTCATCACTTAATGCAATCCAGTCACCAAAAGATGACATTCTGTCAGTACCTCTTGCTCGTGCATAGGCGCAAGCAAGTGGAGAATCGTCAAGACCAGGGATATCATCAACAAAACATGCTTTTTTAAGAGAATCAGAAAGCTTAACACCAACTGCTGCTGATGTAGGGCTTACATGTTTAAAAGATGTAGCTGCAGGCATACCAAGAATGTCTTTAATTTCCTTTACAAGCTGCCATGAGTTGAATGCATCAAGGAAATTAATGTAACCAGGTTTTCCGTTCAGAATTTCAATCGGAAGTTCTGTGCCATCCTCCATATAAATCTTCGATGGTTTCTGATTAGGATTACAACCGTACTTAAGTTCAAATTCTTTCATTATCAAATCTCCTTAAACGTTCTTGTTTACAACTCTTGTATCAGTTTCACCAGTTGCTAAATCAATATATCTGACAAAGAGAGACACTTTATTATCTTCATTAAGGTTTTTCCAAATGATATCAGTCATTGTATCAATATCAACATCAGGAAGTTCAAGAGTTTTTGGCTCACCTTCAAAACTTGGAAGAGGATTTCCGTCACACTTGTATGTATGAATAAATTTTGCTTTACCAGAAATAGGATTTGAGTAAGCATATGTATATCTCTGGCAAGAAGATCCATCGCCGTCAGCAGATTTTAAGATTGACATTGCATAATTCATATCGCCATTTTCAAGTCGGATAATACCCGAAATACGAGGTGTATAGTTTGGAGCATCATCCTCAAACTCGCGTGTACGAAGTGCTTGTTCAAACGTCATCTGTCTATCCATAAGTTCATAGATTGTATCAGTCTGGTCACCGTTTGTAACAATTGTTTTATTCCCAAGAACTCTTACAGGATAATAAATAATAAGATGAGGGTCTGTCATCTTTGACTCATCAAAAGCCTTTGTACGTAAAGCATCGCCCTCCTCTACAAATACACGGTTACGGCTGTTAACACTTCTACCCATAATAAAATAAGCAGTGATAGCCTTTTTGCCATCAGCACTTTTGCCGATGATGATTCCTCTGCCGTGATATGCGAGAGAATTAAGTTCATTTTCAAGTGACTTGATTTCCATTAGAAAATCCTCCGATTATTTAATATAAGTTTTACCATTTTCTACAATTAATTTGTCATCGCAGAAAAGTTGGACAGCTTTTGGAAGTATTTTCCACTCGGCTTGTTCCATTATTCTTTTTTGCAATGTTTCAGGCGTATCACCGTCCATAACATCTACTGCTTTTTGCAAGATAATTGGTCCTGCATCACATTCAGAAGTTACAAAGTGCACAGTTGCACCTGATACTTTAACGCCTTTATTTAGCGCTTCCTCGTGTACGTGTAAGCCATAATAACCTTTTCCGCAAAAAGACGGAATAAGTGCCGGATGCACATTAATCATTTTGTTTTCGAAAGCGTTGCAGACATTTTCATCAAGTATAGTCATAAAGCCGGCATAAACAATTAAATCAGCTTTTTCTTCAATGAGAATATCTCTCATAGCACAACTATATGAAGCAATATCTGTATAATCTTTTCTTATTAGTGTTCTTGTTTTAATTCCATAATTCTGAGCACGGGTAAGAGCGTAAGCGTCAGCTTTTGAAGCGATTACACAAGTAATTTTTCCATTGCCAAGCTCTCCCCTATTCTGAGCATCAATCAAAGCCTGTAGATTTGTGCCACCACCAGATACAAGAACTACAATTCTCTTATGCATTATAAAAGCACCTTCTCATCGCCTTCAATAATTTCACCGATTACATAGGCGTCAATTCCGTTTTCTTTAAGGATTGAGAGGGAAAGTTCTACTTCGTCAGCAGGAACTACAATGCTCATACCAACACCCATATTATATGTATTAAACATATCGCGCTCAGGAATATTTCCCCACTTAGCAATAACGTCAAATATAGGAAGTACTTTAACAGCAGACTTATCTATCTTTGCGCACAATCCATCAGGAATTGAACGAGGAATATTTTCGTAGAAACCACCGCCTGTAATGTGAGAAATTCCCTTAACATTAACTTTTTCAATAAGAGCAAGAACAGGTTTAACATAAATCTTTGTTGGAACAAGTAAAGCCTCTGCAATACTCTTGCCACCTAATTCTTCACGCACAACATAAATTTCAGGATTATTGTTATCAATATCAAAAACCTTACGGCATAAACTGAAACCATTAGAGTGAATACCAGTTGAAGGTAGAGCAATAACAACGTCACCAACGGCCATCTTGGTGTTATCAATCATTTTAGGCTTGTCAACTACGCCTACTGCAAAGCCTGCAAGGTCATAATCTTCTACC
>CAYXMF010000159.1:0-2493 GCA_964465845.1 uncultured Eubacteriales bacterium
CAAGAAATATGACATCACAAAAATCTTTGAAAAATAATGTAAACTTCAATGATTTTAAAAGAAGTTTTATAGGTTCTCTTCCTTTCCCTGTAATAGCACTTATTGTTCTGTTCTTTAGCGTTACAGCACCTGTAATTGATTATGTAACAAGCGAGGGTTTTATAACGACACCAATTCATGACGAAGTTCAGATGTTTATGGCAGACGGTGCTCCTGTAGAAAGTTCTTTTCTGTTTATGGGAATGGTGTTTTGCGGAATACTTACAGCGGTAAAGTCTTTCTATTTCCTTGTAAGTAAAAAACAGGTTAATGTATTTTTAAGCCAGGGCGTTACAAGAACAACTATGTTTGTAAACAGAATTGCTTCGGGTGTAGTTACTCTTTTCATCAGTACACTTGTTCCTATCTTAATCGTTTATTTTATAAATATCGACAAGTTTGGTATTACTGCACATCTTACAAGCACATTTATTTATTTCGTATCAGGTCTTTTTGTAAGCGGAATTGCAGGACTTTCAATCGGTGCATTTTCAATGATGATTGCAGGTAACATTGTTGAAGCAGGACTTACCGTGGCAGCAATTTCAATAATTCCTGTTATGGTATCAAATATAGGAATTCTTATAAGAGGTTATTTCCTTAAAGGTTATTGTCCTGATTATTCATTAGATTTTAATCCGGAAGTGTTGATCCCATTCGCTTTTACAAATGTTTATAAG
Source organism: uncultured Eubacteriales bacterium (assembly GCA_964465845.1). Taxonomy (GTDB): domain Bacteria; phylum Bacillota; class Clostridia; order Oscillospirales; family Acutalibacteraceae; genus Fimenecus. The sequence goes on from CAYXMF010000159.1 coordinate 720, forward strand.
TATTATTATTATGATTATTATGGTGAAGAATATGTAACATGTGTCAATACACATCAAATTTTTGAAACTATAAATAAAGGCATGCTTGTTGATGGTAAAATCCCCGAAGCATATAAAATTGACAGTACATTTATTATGCCTGTTGTTTTATGGCTTGTAATTTCTGTTGTATTTATAGCACTTGCTTGGGTGATGATTAACAAGAGAAAAGCAGAGCACGCAAACTCTTTCGGCCATTTTGTAGTTTCAAGAGCAATTTGCTCGGTATGCGTATTCACTTTTGCAGCATATTTAGCTTTTGATGCTTTATATTATGCAATGGATGTTAATAATGTAGTAATAATGGCCTTAGGTTGTACTCTTGCAGGATTAGTTGCATTTTTCCTGACACAGCTTATTATGGCACGTAAAATTAAAACTGTTTTGAAATCATTGCCGATATGTGCAGTTCTTATATGCGTTACTGCATTGGGATTTTTAACTGCTGAAACAGGTGTTTTCGGACAATACAACAAAACTCCTGTGAAAGAAGATGTTAAATCTGTTGCAATCAGTATTGACGGTTTCCCTATATTCCATAACGCAGTTAATAGTAATTACGAATATGTTAAGAGTACCAATTCAAAAGATACTGATATGGTCATTGAACTCTTTGATGAAATAAAGCAGGAAAAAGAAGTGAAAGGCGAGTCTAAAGTAGGTGTAGCATTCGCTTTTGAAGATAAAGACGGTGAAACAAAATATCGCCGGTTTACAATATATTCAGATGAACTTTATGAAAAATATCTTAAAGAGATTTGTAATTCAGATTATTTTGATGCAATAGCAGAAGAACAACTTTTAGGATTTTCTGACAAGGACGTTTCTGGCGATGGTAAATATTATCTGAACAAAACAAGAGATATGAGCTATTATGATGCTGAAATAGAATCGGCAGAAGACGAAGGCTTAATGTATGTATGGCATTACACTGACAACCAGATGATAACAACACAGTCTGCAAATGGTTGGCAGGATGATGATGCCACGGCCCAAAGAACATACAAAGGTGACGAACTTGCAACCGCACTTTATAATGACATTACAAAAATGACTTATGAAGATTTCTTTAAAAACAACTCGCGACCATTGGCAACGATTTCAGCAGGTATTAGCAGTGCGTGCGTAAACGCCGATAAAATGCTTAAACCGTCCGACGATGAGTTTGATAAATATCTTGGTGGTTTATACATTGGTGAAGAATATGCTGATGGTTATACAAATTACTATATTGATGGCGAATATGTAGGCACCGATTTAAGTAAAGTAATGGTAGATTATATTGTTAGCCCGTTATTCTATGTGTACCCACAGATGACAGAAACCGTGAAATATCTTAAAGATAACGGTTTTGAATTTGAGGCTCAGTATAAAGGTGAAATCAAAGAAGTTCTTTATACAAACAGCCCAATCACTTTTGGCGCTGCACTTAAAAGGTATGCGCAGGTAAATGAGAGCAGATTTGATAAAGTGCAATACGGTGTCGATTATGAAATCTTTGAAACATATCAGTTCTCAAAAGATTCATTTAACACTCTTATGGACTTTATAAATGAAGACACAAAATACTATGATCTTTTCAAATCAGTTTATAAAACGGCAGAATATCCGTTGTTGACATTAAATAACACAAAAATTGATGAAGTACTCAGTAAGTGCGTACCGTATTACTTAACACTTAATGACAACGGCAGATATGTTTATGTTGTCTATGAAGATGGCTCAATAGTATGTC
>CAYXMF010000160.1:0-2477 GCA_964465845.1 uncultured Eubacteriales bacterium
ACACCCATCGGTAACTTATCAGATTTTTCTCCAAGAGCAAGAGAAACTCTTGCAACTGTAGATTTTATTGCGGCTGAAGATACACGAGTTACGCAGAAATTACTTAATTTTTTTGATATAAAGAAACCGCTTGTAAGTTATTTTGAGCACAATCGCCGTGAAAAAGGTGAAATGATTGTTTCACGGATTTTAAACGGAGAAACCTGTGCAATAGTGACAGATGCAGGTATGCCTTGTATTTCTGACCCGGGACAAGATCTTGTTTATCTTTGCCACGAAAATAACATTCCCGTTGAGTCAGTTCCCGGTCCTACCGCATTTGCAACGGCGCTTGCTATCAGCGGAATGGAAAGCGGTCGTTTTACATTTGAGGGCTTTTTAAGTACAAACAAACCAAGTCGTAAAGAACACCTTGAGGAACTTGTGAACGAAACCCGTACTATGATTTTTTATGAGGCACCTCACAAGTTGAAAGCAACTCTTAAAGATATGTATGGGTATTTCGGTGACCGTCAGATTGCAATCGTGAAAGAACTGACAAAAATTCACGAAACAGTTATGCGGACAAGCCTTGCCGGTGCGATTGATTATTTTGAAGTTGAAAATCCAAGAGGGGAATATGTTCTCATTTTGGCAGGTGCTGACAAGCAAAAAGAAAAACAGCCCGTCACATTGGAACAGGCTGTGTTGCTTGCTAAAGAATTAGTAGAAAAAGGTGTCAGCGTGAACGAGGCTTCAAAAACTGTTGCGGCTGATACAGGAATTAAGAAAAGTCTTATTTACAAAGAATTACTTTGATGTTTTGTTTGCAATTTTATAAACTCTCGCAATTTCTTTTTCTATAACGAGTGTGGCTTCTTTAATAATTGTGTCCATAGTTTTCGGTAACTGTTCACTTCTTTTTGGTTTGGCATCACCCTCAAAAACAAGTGAATCAATTATTCTGTCAATGGCTGTTGTTGAAAGGTAAGGGGACAACTCCTTTTTAGCTAATTCGTGATTTGGAATTGCGCCATGTGAAAGAGCGGCAAGATAAAGCTTGTAAATAGTAAGAACATAAACCGTTCTTATTTTGTTGGAATAGTTTTTACCGTATGCACCAAGTCTTTCCATAAGATAAACAGAAGAACGGAAAACCGTGCTCATTCGCATTTCGCTGTCCTGAGGGATTTCATAGTCAGCAAAAAGTGCGTCTGATACCATTTTGTTTTCCGAAAGACCTAAAAGGTAGTCGGTACTTACATCATAAAAAGTGGCGGCACGGCAAAGAAATTCAAGTCCGCATTCTCTTATTCCTTTTTCATAGTGAGAAAGCAAAGCTTGAGAAACTCCAAGATTTTCAGCGGCTTCTTTCTGACTTAAATTTTTTTCTTTTCTTAAACTTACAAGACGAGTCGAAATTGATGTGCTCATTAAAAACATCCTTTATACTAAAAGTATTAGAATTATATAACAAATTCAACAATTTGTATATTGTGCGATTTTACAAATTTTCAGGAGATTAAATATGAAAACTTACCAAATTCACTTAATCCGTCACGCAATGACAAAAGGAAATATTGAAGGTAAATACATAGGCCATACGGACGAGCCTTTGTGCGATGAGGGCTTGGCGCAACTTAAAGATATTATGGAAAATTATGGGGATTACCCTGAAGTAGATGCAGTTTTTTCAAGTCCGTTAAAGCGTTGCCTTGAAACAGCAAAAGAAATTTATCCTGATAAAAACCCTATAATTCTTGACGATTTAAGGGAATACGATTTCGGTGAATTTGAAAATAAAACTGCTGAGGAATTACAGGATGACGAAGATTTTGCAGAATGGCTCAGCGGTTCAAATCCAAACAAAGCGGCACCGTTTGGTGACAGTCAGGTGCGTTTCAATTACAGAATTTGTGCATGTTTTGAACAGATTGTTGATGGTGTTATTAAAGCGGGAGTTAAGAATACTGCGGTAATTACTCACGGTGGCGTTATTATGGCGCTTATGCAGACCTACGCACTGCCTGAAGCACCAATGCACGAATGGCTCACACCAAGCTGTTGTGGTTATACAATCCGTATTGACCCGTCAATCTGGTCAAGAGGAATGAAGGTTGAGGCAGTAGCAGAGTGTCCTGCACCCCCACAAGAAAATCATCACGAACTTTGGGACGTTTATGACCCGGATAATGACCCTTATGACGTGGCGTATTGGGAAAATGACGACAATTTCAAGAACGAAAACTAAAAAAATCCCATTATTACAATAAATAATACATTGAATTGAAAAAAATTCAGTGTTAAAATAGAAAAGATACAAAAAGTTTAAACATAAGGAGGAATTCCTATGAAAATGTCATTCCGTTGGTATGGCGAAAGTGACCCTATATCGTTGCAATACATTCGTCAAATTCCAAATATGAAAAGCATTGTTAGTGCTGTTTATGATGTAAAACCGGGTGAGGTTTGGCCGGAAGAGTCAATCGAGAAAATGG
>CAYXMF010000161.1:0-2435 GCA_964465845.1 uncultured Eubacteriales bacterium
CACGGTTTAAGAAGTTGCGGTAATCTTCATTGAAAAGGTCACTCTTTGCAATATCAAGAAGCAGTTCAAGGTCGTAAACCAAATCAAGAACAGTATGATTGATTGTTGCAAGATAAGCCCCCTCAAAAATCTGACGGCAACCACGAACTGAAAGGGATTCGGGGTTACGCTCGTCATCAGGCTTTGAACGGTTATAACCTTCCATTTCAAAATGGAGAACATCAGAATCAAGATAAGGTGACAAAAGAATTCTGTCACGATTGGGGTCAACGCCGCCAACGTATTTACCGTTTACTTTAACGATAATTTCTGCCGCAGTTTTAAGTGAAAACCAAAGCTCTTTACCACGAAGTTTCTCAGGAATTACCACATCTGCCTCAAAGAATGCTGTTCCGTCAGGAGTAAAGTACATATCACCCTTCTGAAGCGGGCGCCATCCCTCAGGGTAATATTCATACTGCATTTCAGCAACCTGACGTGCATCACGTACACGGAGGGTTGTTATTTCAAATTTTTCGTCATATATGTATCTTTTAAGCCAGCCGAAGCGCAAATCCGTCCATTCTTCAGGACGCATACTTCTTCTAACCACTTTTATGTGTGCCATTTCGACTCTTCCTCCCCTTACTTATCCCAAAAGAAAGGCTTTTTCTTCTGAGCAATCACTTTTACGCTTTCGCCCATATCACGCATAACTTCGCTTTCAATCCATGAAAGGCAACGTTCAACGATTAAACATTTTGAGCACTCGCCCTGTAAAAGCACGGTAAGATTGCCATCTTCATATGAAACGAAGTCGATTTCACCGCCGTCACCCTGAAGTTTGGGCTTAATAACGGTATTGATGTAGTTTTCCATAAATTAACCCTCAACTTCCTTTTTAAGCACTGCGCGAACTTTCTCAAGTTTTTCTGTTGCTACTTCTTTAGTTTCGCCGCACATTGAATAATAAACTTTAAGTTTTGGCTCTGTACCTGATGGGCGAACTGCCATCCAACTACCATCAGCAAATGTATATTTAAGTACATTTTCTTTCGGTAAATCGTCAATGCCCTTTGAGTAGTCAAGAACATCTTTAATATTATCAAAAAGTGACTTGCCGTTTTCACGCATATTTGTCATAATGCTTTGAATTTTTTCTGCACCGTCTTTACCTTTAAGCACAAAGGTATCGAGTGCGTCAAGATAAAATCCGTATTTTGCATAGATTTCATTGAGAGCATCAACAAGTGTTCTGCCGTTATTTTTGTGGTATGCTGCCATCTGACAAATAAGCATTGATGAAACAACTGCGTCTTTATCACGAGCGTGAGTGCCAACAAGATAGCCATAAGACTCTTCATAGCCGATTACAAATTCACGGTCACCGTTTATTTCGTATTTGCCAATCTGTTCACCAATATACTTAAACCCTGTGAGCGTATCAACAATATTAAGCCCGTAGCTTCTTGCAATATCTGCACCAACTTCACTTGTAACAATAGTTTTTACAAGTGTTGACTTTTCATTTAATTTATCTTTCTTATTTGAAAGAACAAAATCCACAAGAAGCGCACCAATCTGGTTACCTGTCATAAGCACATACTCGCCATTATGTAAAACTGCAGTACCAACACGGTCACAGTCAGGGTCAGTACCAAGTACTAAATCTGCGTTTTCTTCTTTTGCTTGTGATATACCCAGTGTAAGAGCATCTTTTTCTTCAGGGTTAGGTGAACGGACTGTGCTGAAGTTACCGTCAGGCAATTCCTGAGATTTTACGATAGAAACATTCATACCCTCTAATGCTTTTCTTACAGGAATATTACCTGTTCCGTGAAGTGCTGTGTAAACGATTTTAAGGTCTGATTTTTCTTCGTAAATTGACTGTTCTTTCACCGCTGAAATAAAATCTTCCAGAACACTGTCCGTAAGCAACCAACCTTTTGATGGTAAACCTTCACTCATAACATCCATAACTTCAACTGACTTCAAATCTTTAACTGCATTGACAAATTTAATCACCTGACTTGCGTACTCTGGTACTAACTGACAACCTTTTTCGTCATAAATCTTATAACCGTTATACTCTTTCGGGTTATGACTTGCGGTAATGACAATGCCACCATCACAACATAAATCGTTCACAGCAAATGAGAGTACAGGTGTAGGCATAAGTGTACCAAAAATATAGAATGTAATTCCATTTGCAGCAAGCACTCCTGCGGCAACTTCTGCAAAATACTTTGAGTTGTTTCGTGAGTCATAGGCGATTGCAACACTTATATTGTCATTAAATCTGCTTTTAAGATAATCTGCATAGCCTTTTGTAGCCTTTGCAATCGTATATTTATTCATACGGTTAGGACCTGCGCCCATAATCCCTCGAAGTCCGCCTGTACCGAATTCTAATTCCTTATAAAATCTGTCTTCAATCTCTTTTTCGTCAGTGATTG
>CAYXMF010000162.1:0-2321 GCA_964465845.1 uncultured Eubacteriales bacterium
CAGCAGGGATTTTCTTTTCTTTAGCAAAGTTTAATAAATCTTCAAGTACTGACGGGTGTGAAAAGTCAATAATCACATCTGCATCAACATTGATATCGTTAAATGATTTGAAAATCGGGAATTCACATTCAGCACTTGCTAAATCAACACCTGCAACAATTTCACAATCGTTACGATTATCAACACAAGCAGTAATTGCTTTTCCCATTTTTCCTAAAGCACCGCTTAAAATAATCCTTGTCATTTTTTCACGTCCAAAATTTTAATTAAAGTAAGTTGTACTTCTTAAGCACAGCCTCAAGTTTTGCGTTATTTGCATCTGTCATTTCACAAAGTGGCATACGAAGTGGTCCAACATCCATACCCATCATTTGCATTGCAACTTTAACAGGAATAGGATTAACATCCATAAACATTGCATTGCAAAGTTCTAAATACTTAAGCTGAAGTTCAGCACTTTCTTTGCACTTGCCTTCAAGATAGAGTGCAGGAATGTCATGAGCAACTTTTGGGCAGATATTTGAAAGAACTGAAATAACACCTTTACCGCCAAGTGACATAAGAGGAACAATCTGATCATCATTACCTGAATAAACATCAAGCTTGTCGCCGCAAAGTGCAATTGTTTCAGCAATCTGAGAAATATTACCGCTTGCTTCTTTAGTAGCAATAATATTTTTATGCTCACAAAGTTCTGCGTATGTAGTTGGAAGAACGTTTACACCTGTTCTGCTTGGCACATTGTAAATGATAATAGGCTTTGTAACGTTATCAGCAATAGCATTATAATGCTTTACAAGACCTCTCTGAGAGCACTTGTTGTAATAAGGTGTAACAACAAGCATTGCATCTGCGCCAGCTTTTTCTGCATCCTGAGAAAGCTCAATAGCATAAGCAGTTTCGTTACTTCCCGTACCAGCAATAACAGGAATTCTGTGATTTACAACATCGCAAGTAAACTTGATAACATCAGAATGTTCCTGTGGTGTAAGAGTAGCACTTTCACCTGTAGTACCACAAATAACAATAGCGTCTGTATGATTTTCAATATGAAATTCAAGAAGCTTTTCAAGTGCTTTGTAGTTAACGCTCGTATCTTCATTGAATGGTGTTACAATCGCAACACCGCAACCTGTAAAAATAGGATTATTACTCATAATAAATTCTCCTTATTTGGAAATTAGTCCATATAGCCTTCTGCACAAAGAAGTTCTGCCATAAGAACTGCACCGCCGGCAGCACCACGAAGTGTGTTGTGTGAAAGGCAAACAAATTTGTAGTCATACTGTGTATCTTCACGAAGACGACCTACTGAAATTGCCATACCGCCTTCAAGGTCACGCTGGAACTTTGTCTGTGGCATATTGTCTTCTTCGAAATAGTGGAGGAACTGCTTTGGTGCGTGTGGGAGTTCAAGCTCCTGTGCACGGCCTGCAAAATCCTTCCATATATTTAATATTTCTTCCTTAGATGGTTTATTCTCAAATCTTACGAATACGGCACCCATATGACCGTTTGAAACAGGAACACGAATACACTGTGCTGTAAAGTTTGGAGAAGTAGCAGGAACGATTTCATCGCCTTCAATTTTACCCCAGATCTTAAGTGGCTCTTTTTCACTCTTTTCTTCTTCGCCGCCAATGAACGGAATTACGTTGTCAACCATTTCAGGCCATGTCTGGAATGTTTTACTTGCACCTGAAATTGCCTGATATGTGCAAACAAGTACGTCTTTAATGCCAAACTTTGAAAGAGGGAAGAGCGCAGGAACATAACTCTGGAGTGAGCAGTTTGACTTAACTGCAATAAATCCACGTTTTGTACCAAGTCTTTTTCTCTGTGCAGGAATGATTTTAGCATGGTCTGCATTGAGCTCAGGAACAATCATTGGAACATCAGGAGTATGTCTGTGAGCACTGTTGTTAGAGATTACAGGGCACTCAGCCTTAGCATAAGCTTCTTCAAGAGCTTTGATTTCATCTTTCTTCATATCAACTGCGCAGAAAACAAAATCAACCTGTGAAGCGATTTTTTCAATATCTGCAGTAGCATCCATAACTACAATATCTTTCATAGCTTCTGGAATTTCTACATCCATACACCATTTAGCACCAACAGCATCAGAATACTTTTTACCTGCTGAGCGGGGACTTGCTGCCAATACTTTAACATCAAACCAAGGATGGTTATCTAAAAGAGTCATAAAACGCTGACCAACCATACCTGTTGCGCCAATTACACCTACATTATACTTTTTCACTTGAAATTACCTCCAAAAAATGATAGTATATCATTTGTTATAAAAAATCAGTAATGATTAT
>CAYXMF010000163.1:0-2307 GCA_964465845.1 uncultured Eubacteriales bacterium
AGACTCACTCTTTTCTGTGAATCTCGGATTTTTTAGACTGTTTTTTTACAGCCCCCTTAATTTTTATTTACCATTTATTTTCTACATATTCGCACCATGATGGCAAATCCTTAATTTCAATCACTTTACCGTCATCAAGGGTTACAGTACCATTCCATATTCCGTTCACCTGATGGCAGTTCATTCTTGCAATATCTAAAACATTAAGGTCTGTTACACTATCGAAAGTAGGAGTAAGTGTCATATTAAATCTGCCGTCATCCGAAATAATTTTCCACTCTTCCATAAATCTGTCTTTAGGGAATTTCTCCACATCAACTGCACCGATTTTATGTGCTTTGCCGTCCCAGAAAAGACAGGTTTCAGTAGCGTTGCTTTCGTCACCGATTGCCCAGGTGATTTCGAAACCGAAAAGATGCTTTTCACCATTTTCATCATAAATATACTGTGAGCCATTACCCCAATACCATACAAGTTTATGAGGTGTATTTACGCGACCCCAGTCCATATAACAGAAAGTGTCTTCTTTTGAAAATTCGTAAACTTCGTCACCGAATTTATATGTACCACTACAAGGCATACAGTTCTGTTTTGTTGTCATAAAGTATCTTGTAGGCTCGTTTTCAAAAGGAAGAACAGTTGTGATATTTTCAAGTCCGGGCATAATGTCCATATGGAACTCGCACTCAACAATTTTATCTTTTACAGGTGCTCTGAACCAGAGAGTTCTGTATGTTTCGTGAGTGTCAAACTCCACCTGAGCTTGTCTTACTGTTGCTTTGAAATTATTTGGTACATCACCCTTTGGTGGTAAAATATATTTATTAGCACCACCAACATAAATGTAGTTTGCATCTGCTATTACACATTTATTTTTAAGGTCAGTAAGCTTTGCACTTACATAGCCACCAATAGAAATGTTTGCAAAACTTAAATCAACAACATAATCTTTATTTCTAATTACATAAAAATCCCATTCTTTTTTACGCCAATTAGGTTTTGAGTGGTCGCGGTTATAAGTGAACACATTTCTTCTTGCCCAACCTTTTGCAAGAAGAGTGCCGTCTTCTGCTAAAAGCGGAGTTTCTTCTGTGTATTCAGTCTGTTTTGATTTCTCTTCCCATTCTGTAAAACTTTTATAAGTTCTTGGCAATTCATTTGACATAAAATCACTTCCAAATTTTCCCTTTTGAATAATTATATCAACATAAAACAGTCAATTCAATACACAAAATTGAATTGACTGTCTATTTTTTAGTTATCTTCCTTGAATTTTAAGGTAATATCAATCACTACACCCGATTTTGACTCTTCACCCTCAAGTTCGCTGATTTGGTCTTCAATTTCTTCAAGTCTGTCTTCAAGGTCATCTATACGCTCTTGAAGGATTTCATACTCAACCTTCATCGCGTCGTCAAACTCATCTTCATCGAAATCTTCCAAATCCATCAACTGGTCTTCAAGGTCATCAAGTTCATCTTCAAGGTCTTCCCTTAATTCTTTAAGGTCATCTAACAACTCTTTATTGCTCATATCGGTTCACCAATTACTGATTATCGTCTGTTTTGTTTTCCTGGAAATCATTGTACTGATATTCAGGGAATGGACGCTCAGGAATTACGAATGCAAGAATTGCATAAACTACAACGCCAACAAGACCTAATGTAAAGAATGTTACTAAAGCGTAAACAACTCTTATGATTGTTGGGTCAATTTCAAAAAACTCTGCAAAGCCTGCACAAACACCGCTGATTTTCTTATCTGAACTCTTATATAATTTTTTCTCTTTGAACATTTTCTGTTCCTCCTAAACTTTATGGTTTATTTTATTATATATCTTTGTTTACGGAAGTTCAATCATTTCCATAATATTATTTTCGTTCTCGCTCTGTGCTTTGTATTCGTGGTACTTCTCTACACCATATTCAATACCGGTCTTAATAAGCTCGCCACCGCAAACCGCAAAACTGACAATGGCAGTAAAGAGCGAAATTATAAAAAGCACAGCAAAAGCAATTATTGTTTTTTTCATTTTTATCTCTCCTTACTTATTAAGCATTTTAATGCATTCTTTAATCTCAACTGCCGCCCAGAGAAGAGTGATTACTCCAAGGCAGAACACTGCAAGAGTTGATGAAATTGCAAATACAAGAAATGCAACTGAGCTGATTGCAGGCACTGTGAATGCAAAGAATACGCACATTATTGCAGCTGCAACGAAAAGTCCGAGCGTCATTGGAATTGAAACAAATGCCTGAATAATATTCCAGAAAAGTGCCACAGTCCAAAACGTTTTACTGTGTTTTT
>CAYXMF010000164.1:0-2258 GCA_964465845.1 uncultured Eubacteriales bacterium
AGCAACACCAACCATAATGATAATTGATGTACCGCCAACCGCAAGGTTCATACCGTTTTCTGTGAAAAGGCCTGCAATCTGTGAATAAATGATTGGGAACATTGCTACGACGCTGAGAAGAAGTGCGCCGATAAGTGTCATTCTGTTAAGAACGTTCTGAATGTAAGAAACTGTTGGCTTGCCTGGGCGGATGCCTGGGATTGAACCGCTGTTCTTACGAAGGTTATCTGCCATTTCAATTGGGTTATACTGAATAGCCGCATAGAAATAAGCAAAGAAAATAATGAAGATAAAGTAGATTGTTCCGTAGAATGGGTGTGTCTGACCAAGCCATACTGTTGTAAGCTTATACCAGAAACTGCCTTCTTCGCCCGGAGCAAACATAGCGATTGTGGGAAGAATTGAAAGGATTGAACCTGCAAAGATAACAGGGAGAACACCGCACATATTAACCTTGATAGGCATATGAGTGTTCTGACCGCCGTACATCTTACGGCCCACAACGCGTTTTGCATACTGAATCGGAATCTTTCTTTCTGCATTGTCCATCCAGACAATGAAGAAGATCATACCAACAAGAGCAATTGCAGCGATTGGAACGAGTACGAAGTAAGCGCCACCTTTATCCATATAGCTGTAAAGGTTAGCGATTGTAGTAGGCATACGTGCTACGATACCTGCGAAAAGAATAATTGAAATACCGTTGCCGATACCCTTTTCATTAATCTGTTCGCCGAGCCACATTACAAGTGCTGTACCTGCAGTATAGCAAACGATAACTACGATTGCCTGTAATACTGCTGAGAAGCCTGTGAATTCTGCTCCGTTTGCGTCAGTCAACAACATGTCTTGTGATCTGATAAAGAAGTAGTAAGCTACGCTCTGTGCCAAACCAAGACCAAGTGCTGAATAACGAGTAATTCTTGTCATCTTCTTTCTGCCTTCTTCGCCTTCCTTAGAAAGGTTCTGAAGGTAAGGAATAGCAACAGTAAGAAGCTGAATAATAATTGATGCGTTGATATAAGGTGTGATTGAAAGAGCAAACAATGTACCGTAGTTGAAAGCATCACCTGTCATCATTGAAAGGTAAGTCCAGAATGTACCTGCTGCTTCTTCGCCAAAGAGTCCGCTTGAAGAGATATCAACAAACGGAACTGGCATTGCTGAACCGATTCTGTAAATTAAAACTATAAGTGCTGTGAAGAGAATCTTCTTACGAAGGTCCTGAATCTTCCACGCATTAATGAATGTACGGAACACGGTTAAATCACCTCAGCCTTTCCGCCTGCCGCCTCGATCTTCTGCTTTGCAGAATCTGAGTAAGCGTTAACCTGTACGGTAAGCTTTTTGCTGAGTTCGCCATTTCCTAATACTTTAACTCCGTCAAGAGCTTTCTTTACAAGGCCTGCGTTTACGAGTGCCTCAATTGTTACTGTTGCGCCGTCCTCAAATGCATTGAGTGCTGAAACGTTAACAGTTGCGATTTCCTTTGCGAAGATGTTGTTAAATCCGCGCTTGGGAAGTCTTCTCTGCAAGGGCATCTGACCGCCTTCAAAGCCGACCTGCATGCCTCTGCCTGCACGGGCCTTCTGACCCTTATGTCCCTTACCTGCTGTTTTACCCTGTCCTGAAGCAGCGCCACGTCCGATACGTTTAACGTCCTTCTTTGAGCCTGCAGCTGGTGAAAGTTCGTGCAATTTCATTTACCTGCACCTCCTTAAGCCTTTGTAACCTCTAAAAGATGTGAAATCTTCTTAATCTTGCCCTGAGTCTGAGGATTATCAGGCTGTTCTGATACATCCCCAATTTTGCGGAGACCAAGTGCATGAGCGGTGGCGATTTGGTCTTTTTTACTTCCGATAAGGCTCTTTACGAGCTTAACCTGAACTTTTTCCATATTGTCCACCCTCCTTACTCTGTAATCTCTTTAACTGATTTGCCGCGGATTGCAGCAACTTCCTCTGCTGTACGGAGTTTTGAAAGTCCGTCGATTGTAGCTCTAACTACATTGCAGGGGTTGTTTGAACGAAGTGCCTTTGAACGAATGTCCTTAATACCTACCATTTCAACAACGGCACGAACAGGACCGCCAGCGATAACACCAGTACCAGGTGCTGCAGGCTTCATAAGAACTACGCCTGCGCCAAACTTACCTGTGATTTCATGTGGGATTGTTGTGCCTTTAAGAGAAACTTTGATAAGGTTCTTCTTAGCAGCTTCAATACCCTTACGGATAGCATCCGGAACTTCGCCTGACT
>CAYXMF010000165.1:0-2232 GCA_964465845.1 uncultured Eubacteriales bacterium
TTTTATTTTTGTTGACAGTTTTTTATAAATATGATAAAATTATCTATACCGTAAGGGGAGTAGCTGTTTTTGATAATCAACATAACGCCAATAGGCTGGTTATCAATGCTTGATTTTTTCAGGATTGCAAGACCTTCGACATAGCTTGTCGAAGGTCTTTTTAAATATATATAATTTATTGCGAAAGCAAAGAAATAAAATGAGGTGTCTTTATGAAACATTATCTCCATTCGGTTGATGAAGTTTTTGAGGCAGTCAACAGTTCGCCGGAAGGTCTTTCAACAGCTGAAGCTGAGAAAAGACTTGCAGAAAACGGCAAAAACAAGTTGGCAGAAGCTAAAAAAGTTTCAATGTTCTCACGCTTTATTGACCAGCTCAAGGACCCGATGATTATCATTTTGCTTGTTGCAGCCGTTATTTCTGCTGTAACAGAAATGATTGAAGCAGGCGGATTTGTAACTCCGACTGACTCAATAATCATCCTTATCGTTGTTCTTATTAATGCAGTTCTTGGCGTTGTTCAGGAAAGTAAGGCAGAAAAAGCAGTTGAAGCACTGCAGAAAATGTCAGCGGCTACCACTAAAGTTCTTCGTGACGGTAAAATCGAAACAGTTAAGAGCGAAGACTTAGTTGTTGGTGACGTTATTTTGCTTGATGCCGGTGATGCAATCCCTGCGGACTGCCGTATTTTCGAATGTGCAAGTATGAAAATTGAAGAGGCAGCACTTACAGGTGAGTCAGTTCCCGTAACAAAGCTTGTTAATGCACTTATGGCTAACAAAGAAAGTGACGAAGTTGCACTTGGTGACCGTAAGAATATGGCTTATATGGGCTCAACTCTTGTTTACGGACGTGGTAAGGCAGTTGTTGTAGCAACAGGTATGGATACTGAAATGGGTAAGATTGCCAACGCTATTACTCTTGCTGAAGACGGAAAAACACCTCTTGAAATCAAGCTTGAACAGCTTTCAAAAATCCTCACAAAGCTTGTTATCGGCGTTTGCGTAGTTATTTTTGCATACAATATTATCACACAGATTTTTATTGGTGGAAGCACAGAATACTTTAATGTTGCTCTTCACTCTTTCATTACCGCAATCGCACTTGCAGTTGCTGCAATTCCTGAGGGACTTGTTGCGGTTATGACTATTGTTCTTTCAATCGGCGTTACAAATATGTCAAAGAAGAACGCAATTATCAGAAAAATGACAGCCGTTGAAACTCTCGGCTGTACTCAGATTATCTGTTCTGATAAAACAGGTACTCTTACACAAAACGTAATGACAGTTGTTGACCACTATGCTCCTAATGAACAGCAGTTGGCAACAGCAATGGCACTCTGCACAAATGCAGAGGTTGCAGAAGACGGCAAGAGCACAGGCGAGCCTGACGAAGTTGCACTTATTAACTATGCAGCTACTCTTGACCTTCCAAAAGCATCACTTGTTGAGAAATACCCACGTGTTGGCGAAGTTCCATTCGATTCAGGTCGTAAGATGATGTCAACTGTTCATAAACAGGGTGCAGGTTTTGTTCAGTTTACAAAGGGCGCTCCTGATGAAATTCTCAAGAAGTGCACTCATGCTGATATTAACGGCGAAATTCTTCCTATGAGCGACGAAATCCGTGCTAAGATTATGGAAGAGAATACAAGAATGGGTAACAAAGCTCTTCGTGTATTCGCAGTTGCTTATAAGACTTATGATGCAGAGCCATCTGTATATGATTCAGAATCACTTGAATACGATATGACATTTGTCGGCCTTACAGGTATGATTGACCCTGTTCGTCCTGAAGTTAAAGATGCTATCGTTGAGTGCCGTGGTGCAGGTATCAAGCCTATTATGATTACAGGTGACCACATCAACACAGCAAAGGCTATTGCTCGTGAACTTGGTATTCTTACAGATGACAGTCAGGCTATGATGGGCGCTGACATTGACAAATATACAGATGAAGAATTCGAAGCAATCGTTGAAAACATCTGTGTTTATGCACGTGTTCAGCCTGAACATAAAACAAGAATTGTTAACGCTTGGAGAAACAAGGGCTACGTTACTGCTATGACAGGTGACGGCGTTAACGATGCCCCATCAATCAAGAGTGCTGACATCGGCGTTGGTATGGGTATTACAGGTACTGACGTTACAAAGAACGTTGCTGATATGGTTCTTGCTGATGACAACTTTGCAACAATCGTTTCAGCAGTTGGTGAAGGCAGAAGAATTTACG
>CAYXMF010000166.1:0-2190 GCA_964465845.1 uncultured Eubacteriales bacterium
TAATGTGCGTGTGAATCAAAAATGTTATGATACATTATCTTATTCTCGCTCCGTTTGGCATATCGTTGTCAACAAAAATTACTTTTGCATCTTCTTCGCTTACATCAGCGGCAAGAATCATACCGTTAGATTCAACTCCGCAAAGAACTGCAGGTTTAAGGTTTGCAACAACAATAACCTTTTTGCCTATAAGGTCTTCTGGCTTGTACCATTTTGCAATACCGCTTGCAACAATTCTGTCTGTGTCTGTGCCGTCATCAAGAGTGAGTTTTAGAAGTTTCTTTGCCTTTTTTATTGGCTCACAGTCCTTAACCTCTGCAACACGGAGTTCAACTTTCATAAAGTCGTTGAATTCAATCTGTGCAAGCCCCTCAATTTTAGGTGCAGGAGCGTTCTTCTTTTCTTCCTCTTCCTTTTTAGCCTGTAATTCAGCGATTAACTTTTCACCGTCAATACGTGAGAAGAGAGGAGTAGCAGTACCAACTTTAATTCCTGCTTCAAGTCCGCCCCAGTTCTGAATACTCTCGTAAGTTGCAGGTGCAATATTCATCTGCTCTGCAATCTTAACTGCAGTCTCAGGCATAAGCGGAGCAATAAGTGCTGAAAGCACACGAATACCCTCAAGAAGATTGTAAAGAACTGTGCCAAGTTTTTCTTTTTGTGCTTCATCCTTTGCAAGTGCCCAAGGCATTGTTTCGTCAATGTATTTGTTGCAACGACGTGCGAAATTCATTACACATTCAACTGCATCGCTCATTTTGTATTCTGAAAGGTTTTTGTCAAAGCCTGCAAGTGCTTTCTTTGCAGCTTCTTTCAAATCCTCATCAAATTCTGTAGGACAAGTAGGTGATTGAATAACACCGTCAAAATACTTGTTCTGCATTGCGATAGTTCTGTTTACAAGATTACCAAGAGTATTTGCAAGGTCAGAGTTAAAGCGGTCAATCATTGCTTCATAAGTAATTGAGCCGTCATTAGCGTGTGGCATCTCTGAAAGAAGATAGTAACGAACTGCGTCAACGCCAAAAATCTTTGTAAGGTCATCAGCATAAATAACATTGCCACGTGATTTACTCATCTTGTCTTCACCGAAAAGAAGCCAAGGATGACCGTAAACCTGTTTAGGAAGTGGCTCGCCGAGTGCCATAAGCATAATTGGCCAGTAAATTGTATGGAAACGAACAATATCTTTACCGATAATGTGAACATCAGCAGGCCAATATTTCTTGTATTTGTCACCACTACCGTCAGGGTCATAACCGAGAGCGGTGATATAGTTTGAAAGTGCATCAATCCATACATAAATTACGTGCTTGTCATCAAATGAAACAGGAACACCCCATTTGAAAGATGAACGAGATACACATAAATCCTGAAGTCCGGGCTTAATGAAGTTATTAAGCATCTCTTTTTTACGTGCTTCGGGGTAAATGAAGTTTTCGTTATTTTCAATAAATTCTTCAAGCTGTTTCTGATATTTTGAAAGTTTAAGGAAATATGTTTCTTCCTTTTCTTTGTGAACATCTCTGCCACAGTCAGGACATTTGCCGTCAACTAATTGGCTTTCAGTCCAGAAAGACTCGCAAGGAGTACAGTAAAGTCCTTCATATTCACTTTTATAAATATCGCCCTGGTCATAGAGCTTCTTGAAAATCTTCTGAACAGTTTTTTCGTGATAATCGTCAGTTGTACGAATAAAATGGTCATAAGTTATGTTGAGCAAATCGCAAATGTCTTTAATTTCACCTGCAACCTTGTCAACATATTCTTTAGGACTTATACCTGCGTCCTTTGCATATTCTTCAATTTTTTGACCGTGCTCGTCAGTTCCTGTCAGAAAGAAAACATCATAGCCCTGCATTCGCTTGTACCTCGCAATAGCATCGGTGAGCACAATTTCATAGCTGTTACCGATATGTGGTTTGCGTGATGTGTACGCAATGGCTGTTGTGATGTAAAACTTTGGCTTTTCACACATAGAAAACGCCCCTTTCTGAAAATTTTTGCAATTAATAAAGTTTAACCGCATATATTATAGTATTATACTAAACCTTACCAATATTTTCAAGATGATTATTAAAAAATACAAAATTCTGTGCAGAAAAAACTTTTTTGAAAAAAATTAAAAAAAGTTGAAAAAAAGTGTTGACAAGTCGATTTAAATGTGGTAAATTATACGAGCCGCTGAAA
>CAYXMF010000167.1:0-2180 GCA_964465845.1 uncultured Eubacteriales bacterium
TTTTGCCTGACTTTGTGTTCTCGTCACGGTTAAAGGTTGTGATTACGATTGGCTCTGCAGTGCCCCACCAGTCAGGGCAGAAACGACGTGTTTCAATAATGCAGTTTGAATATGTAACATTTTCAACATTACCGCCGTCACGAATCTGAATTGAAAGTCCACGGTTACTACGTGAAATAATGCAGTTGTCAACAATTACATTGCGGAAATCTCCTACACCCTCTGTGCCGATTTTAATTGCAGCAGATGTTGAAATGAGCGTGCAGTTTGCAATAATAATATTCTCGCAAGGTCCGTATTCTGCGTTGCCTTTTGATGTTTTAAGGCAGATACAGTCGTCAGCACACTCAACATGGCAACCTAAAATTCTAACATTTGTGCAATGGTCGGGGTCAATACCGTCAGAGTTTGCAACATCAAGGTCGTTGAGAATTCGGATTTGAGAAATAAGCACATCGTCGCAACCGGCAGGGTGAAGTGTCCAGAATGGTGCATCAACAATTGTGATATCGCGGAATGAGATGTTATTACTCTTTTCAATGTAAATTACTGTTGGGCGTGGGTAGAAATTGCCTGTTACATAGTACTTGTCTTTACGCTCAACGAATGCGTGACCGTTAGCGTCAATAGTGCCTTCGCCTGAAATTGTGCAACCGTCAGCCTCGTAGCCATAAATGAATACGAAAGATGGCTTGCCTGTAACAGGATTACCAATCAAAGCAGTTTTTGAGTCGTTAATCATATTGCAAGGACGAATATAACCCTCAATATTGTCAGTTGCCTTAAGGCGTGAGCCCTTTTGAAGATGCAACTCAACATTTTTCTTCATTCTGATTGAGTCAGAATAATATGTTTTGCCACTTGTCAGCACTACTGTACCGCCACCGTTTTCTTCAGCCTTATCAATAGCAGACTGAATAGCAACACAATCATTATTTACGCCGTTACCAAGTGCGCCGAAATCTTCAGGGTAAAAATAAAGCATAATAAATCCTCCGCTTTAAAAATCTGCCAAAAGTATAGCACAATTAACATTAAAGGGCAATACAGAAAATGAAAAAGGACGGTAAACCGTCCTTTAATTATTGATTTTAGCCTGCAATTGCATAGAGTATTCCATAAATCACAGAATCACATATTGCAATAATTGGGAGAATAGTAAAAAATAATTTTTCCTGTTTCTCATCTTTTGGCTTAACCGTTGCTGCAAGCCATATTACAACAACAGGAATGATGTTTGATAACAACGTGGTTATCATTGATAAAAGTGAAAAATCATTTACAATAAGTATTTTTACAATATATGCAATTATTGTAATGGCGGTTGAAACAGTTACCCATATTGCAAGAAAAAGAAGTTCTTTTGATTGCTTTTCATCGTCGCCAAACGCTGCCGCATTAAGTAAGCGTGCACAGAAATATGCTGCAAGAACCCCTACGCCTAAAGCGATAATTGAAGTTATTGAACTTAATGTCAGGGTGATACCCGTTGATGCCATTGGGCTACCATTGTCTTGAATTCCGGTGATAACGATTGTTGAAATAACGCTTGTAAGCGTGAGCGGAATACTTGCCGCAATAGCGGTCCAGGAGTAATAAAAGAATTTGTATTTTGCTATATTACCCTCAAATGTTGTATGTTTTGTAATGTATTTTACAAAGTATATGCCAAATAATACAATAATTACAGACGTGAAAGCAGTATCGAAAACGTCCCACACAAGACTTGTTGAACTAAGGTTCGTATCGTTGTCTGACATGACAGAAACAAGCGAAACAACCATTATTGCCATTGAACGTAAGAATTGTGGTAAGCCCGAAATTAAGTCGGCTATAAAAGCTGCAACAAAAGACACAAGCACGAAATAACGCATAGGTTTTTCAGGCGTTTTCTTCAAAGGGGCTGTGTTTGGTTGAACATAAGTAGGCGCAGAGAAATAATCCTCAGGCAAAGCGTAGTGCAAGATAAGCTTTTGCTCTATTTCAGCAGGTACTGTGCCCGATTCCTCAACAGCACGGAGTTCGTCTTCACTCATTTCAAGAATTGTTGCCAGGTCTTTTAAGTAAAGCCCTTGTTCAGCACGAAAATCAACTAATGTCTTTGCCATAATTAACCCTCCTTATATCTTATAAGAAAAATATATCATATAAAGATAGATTTTGTCAAGAGTGGGGCAAAG
>CAYXMF010000168.1:0-2178 GCA_964465845.1 uncultured Eubacteriales bacterium
CAAGAACGTCTGTTTTTTCTTTTTCAGTATAGCAGAAATAAGTCTGGTCTTTACAACGGATTTCATAAAGCGGTGATTCCGCAATAAACACCTTACCCTCTTTAATGATTGTAGGCATAAGTCGATGAATCATTGTAAGAATAAGTGTTCTGATATGGAAGCCGTCAACGTCCGCGTCGGTACAGATAATAACCTTACTCCAACGAAGATTTTCAAGGCTGAAAAGTGAAAGTTCTTTATTTGACTTACTATTCACCTCAACGCCGCAACCAATAACTTTAATCAAGTCTGTGATAATATCACTCTTGAAAATCTTGTCGTATTCGCTCTTAAGACAGTTGAGAATTTTACCACGAACAGGAATAATTGCCTGGAACGCAGAGTCACGAGCCTGCTTACAAGCACCAAGAGCAGAGTCACCTTCCACTATGAAAATTTCACGTTCATTAACATCTTTACTACGGCAGTCAACGAATTTTTCAACACGAGAAGTCATATCATTGCTTGTCTGCAAAGTCTTTTTAATATTGATACGAGTGCTTTCTGCCTTAATTCTTGAACGCATATTGATAAGCACCTGATTTGTAATCTTATCTGCGTCAAGTTTATTTTCAATGAAGTAAATTTCAAGCTGCTGACGGAAGAAATCTGTCATAGCCTCTTGAATAAACTTATTTGTGATTGCTTTTTTAGTCTGATTTTCGTAAGATGTCTGAGTTGAGAATGACGAAACAACAAGAATCAAGCAGTCCTCAACGTCCTGATAAGTGATTTTAGCGTCACTCTTAACATATTTACCGTTTGTTTTAAGATAATTATCAATCTGATAAACGAAAGCATTTCTGAATGCTTTTTCAGGTGCACCGCCATGTTCAAGAAAGCTTGAGTTATGATAATACTCTTTAGCCTGAACTTTATTTGAGAAGCAAACCGCTGCGGTAAGCTTAACCTTGTAATCTTTCATATCAGCACGGTCACGACCAACACGCTCACTTGACCAGAACTGAACGGTTGACATTTCTGTACCCTGAGCAAGTTCTTTTACATAGTCAGTAATGCCGTTTTCATAAACATACTCAAAAGTTTCAAAACTGCTACCTGAAATCTGATTTTTAAGTATAAACTTGATACCCTGATTGACAACTGACTGACGTTTAATTGTCTCCTGATAATATTCAAGAGGAATGTTAATGTCAGTAAACACTTTCAAGTCAGGTTTCCAACGGATACGGGTACCTGTATCACGTTTATTATAAGGCTCTTTCTGCATTTCACCTGCGATTTCGCCTTTTTCGAAGTGAAGAGTATATTTAAATCCATCTTTATGAACTTCAGCATCCATATACTCTGATGAATACTGGGTAGCACAAAGGCCAAGGCCGTTAAGACCTAAAGAATACTCATAACTGCCGTTTGCGTCATTTGTATTATATTTACTGCCTGCATAAAGTTCGCAGAATACAAGTTCCCAGTTGTATCTGTCTTCTTTCTTATTATAGTCAACGGGAAGTCCTCGGCCAAAGTCCTGTACTTCAATTGAGCCGTCAAGAAATCGTGTTACAACGATTTTATCGCCATAGCCTTCACGTGCTTCGTCAATTGAGTTTGAAAGAATTTCAAATACAGCGTGTTCACAACCCTCAATACCGTCCGAGCCGAAAATAACGGCAGGACGTTTACGAACTCGATCAGCGCCTTTAAGCTGAGATATACTTTCATTACCATAAGATGCTTTTTTTGCCATAAGCTTTTACATCCTTTTCAAAAAAATAAATAGTCGAAATGTAAAAATAAACCACTAAATATTATACACTATATTTAGCGGTTTAGTCAAGTTTTAAGGCGTATTATACCCCAACATATTCAATTTTATTCAGGTTTATTTTTTATCAGTCTTACGTTCAACCTTTGTTTTATTGCCTTTTTCGTCAACGATATACATATTATCAAGCTGGCCTGTTAAACTACGCTTAAAACCGTCAATATATTCACGGCGAAGTACTGCTTGTTCTGCTTTTTCTTCTTCAGTAAGACCTACGGTTTTCATTTTCTTTGCAAGTTCGTTTATTCTGTCAATTTTTTTCTGTTCCATATTATACATTCCTTTGATTTTAGTGCCTATATAGTATAGAACATTTTAGAAATTAAGTCAATAAAAAAGTCCCCCACCCTTGCGGA
>CAYXMF010000169.1:0-2153 GCA_964465845.1 uncultured Eubacteriales bacterium
GGAGGTGTGCTTATATGACAAAAACATCTCTTGCATCTAAAATCTATTTAGCCCTGGTTTTCGTGTTCCTTTATGCACCAATGGTTGTAATGATGGTATTTTCATTTAACGGAACCGAAAGCACATACATTTTTGATGGATTTTCACTTCAATGGTATGAAAAACTTTTTCACGACAAAGCAACAATGGATGCTCTTAAAAATACAGTTGTTCTTGCAGTAATTTCAGCCGTAATTTCAACTGTACTCGGTACAATGGCATCTGTTGGCATTAACTCAATGCGTAATAAGCTTGTAAAGTCGTCAGTAATGACTGTTACAAATATTCCTATGATGAATCCTGAAATCGTTACAGGTATTTCAATGATGCTTTTGTTTGTGTTTGCAGGAACAATACTCAATAAACGTGATGTTTTGGGATTTGGCACAATTCTTATCGCTCACGTAACATTCCAGTTGCCTTATGTAATTCTGTCAGTTCTGCCAAAACTCAGGCAAACCGATAATAGAATTTATGAGGCGGCGCAGGACTTGGGATGTCACCCTGTAAAAGCATTCTTCAAGGTTGTTTTCCCTGCAATTCTTCCGGGTATTATTTCCGGCGCAATTATGGCATTTACATTGTCACTTGACGATTTCATTATCAGTTACTTTACAAACGGCCCCGATTTCCAGACCTTGCCTATTCACATTTTCTCAATGACAAAGAAAAGAGTAAAGCCTGATATGTACGCTCTTTCAACGCTTATTTTCGGGGCAATGTTCGTTCTTTTAATCCTTATGAATGTAGCACAGTCACGCTCCGACAAAAAGCAGAGAAAAAAGCAAAAGGAGGAAGCATAATGAAAAAGTTTCTTTCTTTACTTATCACTTTGATAGTGGTGCTTTCGGTATGCGTTCTTCCTGTTTATGCTGAAGACGAAATCTTCTCAGCTGAAACGGTTGAATATTACAAAAATCTTGGGCTTCAAGGTACTGTCCTTAATGTGTATAACTGGGGCGAATACATTGATGATGAAAAAATTGACGTGGTTTCAGAATTTGAGCGCCTTACAGGTTGCGATGTAAACTATACAACGTTCGAGTCAAATGAAAATATGTATTCAAAGCTTTCAGGTGGCGGAGTAAGTTATGATGTGATTATTCCGTCTGACTATATGGTTGAGCGTCTTATTTCAGAAGAAATGCTTTTGCCGCTTGATTATAATAATATTCCTAACTATGATAAGTATTTTGACAAAGATAAATACGGCTATCTTGTAGAAAACGGAATAAGTGATTACGGTGTAATCTATAACGTAGGTACGACAATCCTCATTTATAACACAAAATATGTTAAAGAAGCACCAACAAGCTGGAGTGTGCTGTGGGATGAGCAGTATGCAGGTAAAATATTGATGTTCAATAACCCTCGTGATGCTTTTGCGGTTGCACAGTTTGTATTAGGTCAAGATATTAACACAACCGAAAAAGAAGATTGGGATGCTGCGGCGGAGTTGCTTCTTGAACAGCGTCAGACGGTAAAGCCCGAATATGTAATGGATGAAGTTTTCATTAAAATGGAAAGTGGCGAATATGCTTTCGCAACCTATTACGCAGGCGACTATGAATTGATGTCAGAGAACAATCCCGATTTGGCATTTACTTTCCCTGAAGAAGGCGTAAACACTTTCTATGATGCAATGTGTATTCCAACTGCATCGCAGAATAAAAAGGGTGCTGAGGCTTTCATAAACTTTATGCTTGAACCTGAAATCGCACTTGCAAATGCGGAGTTTATCTATTATGCTACTCCTAATAAGGCGGTTTTAGAAAACGAAGATTATGCATTGAGCAACAGCGAAGCGATTTACCCCGAAAATGTTCCGAATGCTCAGGAGTTTCACAATCTTCCGACTGATACCTTGCAGTATATGAATAACCTTTGGATGAAGATCAAGGGCGAAAATGACACTAAAGGACTTTATACATCATTCTTTTCAGTAATTGCGTTGGTTGTGGTAATCATAATCGCACATATTCTTAAAAAGAAAAGAATGAAAAAATATTATAATGTGTAAAAATAGCGTGGTTCATTCCACGCTATTTTTGTACATAAACAAATTGGGGTTTGTCGAACTAATTAAATAGCATTATTTTTCCTCCCTCTGACGA
>CAYXMF010000170.1:0-2069 GCA_964465845.1 uncultured Eubacteriales bacterium
AACCACTCATAAACTGCAGGAATGAATGTTCCTAAAATGTATGGTGTTGCGAATGCAAATAAGATTGATGTAATGAGTGTAATTCCCCATTTTTCAAGTCTTGAACCTACAAAAAAGATTGCATAGAAAGGTGCTACAAGAATTTTTGAAATCTTGTTTTTGCCTTTTTGGAAGAAGTTTTCTTTAAGCATCATAACATCTTCAATCTGTGGGAAAAGGTTTGTACAAAGAGAAATTCCAAGATAAAGGCAAACCCATGCAAACCAATCGTTATACTTACCAAGATACAAAACAGTTGTTGCACCGTGAGTAAGTGTTAAAAATCCTAACACAAGATTAAAGAAAAACGGAATAAAGCAGATGTCAAAACTTGGACCTTTTCTTTTAATCAACTCGTGGTCAATATGGCCAAGCATTTCGTTGAACTGAACTGATCTTGCGTCGTCAACAAGAACTTTTGATGCACGGCAACTCATATGTTCAAAAAATGAATGAAGCATTGCACCGGGAAGTGTTAAAGTTTTTACAATTATATAAATTATACTCATAACAAATCATAACCTCCGTTCTGTGCAAGTTCCTGTAACGTTACTCGTCCTGCTCTGTAATCAGCAACATCGCTTGAAAATCCTGCTGCATCTTCACCGTATTCTGCAATTTCTTCTTCAAGTGTTGTATATGTGTCAGTATCGCCTGTCTGAAGTGCGAGCATTGCATACATATCTCTTACCTGAACTGAAATTGAATAAGATTCTGCCTGATATGAATAACATTCGTATGCTGATTCATAAGCACTGTCGTAATCTTTCATCATAATATAATTAAGTGTTTTCTGCATTGAAAGAATGTAACCTACCTGAGCAACCAAATCACTGCCGTCAGGAATTCTTGAAAGATTGTTAAGACCTTCAATACAAATGTCAACACCCTTTTGATAATCATTGTCGCGATAACGGTAAAGCATTGCCTGTACCATATGATAATCTATGCTCTCAACATTTGCATTCTTTATTGCTGGAAGAAGTAATTCTGCTTTTTCATATTCGCCAATACCTACGTAAGTAGCTGCAAGCAACGGATTTACAAGCATTGAAAGATAATCGGACTTATCTGCTGCTTCTGCAAGGAATCCTGCAATTATTGTATCATCTTTTCCCATGTACTGTGCTACTGAATACTTATAAATGTTGATCCAGCCTTCATCACAAACGTAAATGTCTTCATTACCTGTTGCAGTAAAGTCTTCTTCTGATTCAAGGTGATATGATGAACCGCTGACATAAATTTTCTGGCCTATAAGAGCATCCATAACACCGATTACTTCATCGTAGTTATTTTCTGAAATGTCAGAATAATTTGCAAGTGCATCCTGAATAACAAGAACTGTTGCCTGCATACCGATAATTTCTTCTTCTATTTTTGCAACATCTTTATACATTGGCAATTTAAGCACTGCGTCTGAGAAATATGAGCCTGCATCGTTAACAACAGAATCCATATCAAGCAAACAGTAGTTTGCATAAATACGTTTTTCATAAACATTAAGAAATTTGCCTTCATCTTCTTCGCTTATAGACGAAACTGCTTTGTCATATTTCTGGATTGCCGTGTAAAGCTGGTTGTCGTTATAAGCCTTCTCACCCTCAATAGTGTAAGAGAAAACAGGCACATTGATTATAAAGCAGATAATTGCTGCAAGTGTAACAAAAAGCATTACAATCGCCGTAGTTGCACCCTTCCAGTCATACGGGTACTTTTCAAGAATGGCCTCACATTCTGAACAGAAAGGACTGTTAGGATTTTTTTCAGTTCCTCGTGCTCTTTCTCCGCAACATTCGCAAAGTTCGTCTTCGGTAAGTTCTTTTGCAGGTTGTGCCTCACCCGTTGAAACAGCATAGCCCTCAACTTCAACTTCGTCAAGATTTTCAACTACCGCGGATTCCTCTGATTCCTGCACAGCCTTATCAAGTTCTTCCTTAAAAATTCGTGCAAGCTCTTCCATTTCTTCACGATAATCACTTGACTCGTTGTTAAGCTTCTTTTTATCGTTCAACTTTATTCCTCCTTCA
>CAYXMF010000171.1:0-2064 GCA_964465845.1 uncultured Eubacteriales bacterium
TCACAAGCTGTAATTGAAAGTGCAAGCACTAAAACTAAAACAAGTGAAATAATTTTTTTCATAATGTGACACCTCTCATTTGTTATAAATTAATTATACAATTATTTTGATAAACCGTCAATATCAGTTTACTGTATACCAGAACCAATTCGCAAGATTTTCAGGCTCTAAGAAAAATTTTGTTCTATAAGCCCAGGTTCTGAATTTTGATTTATCCACTTTAATATCTGCAAGGGATTTTACGGTTACATCGTATAGCTTTTCTGCTTTTACAGTAATGATTTTTTCTTCGTTTGGAAGCAAATCAAAGTAGTTATCAGAGAATGGCTCGCTGAAATTCTCAATATCAACCATTACACTACGACAAAATACAGATGATAAAAGCTTGATTTTAAGTGTACCGTTTTCAAAAGTAACTGTTTTCTGAATTGTGTTTGGTTTGAGTTTCAAATCACGGTCTTTGGCAAAGACTTTTGTACGTTCTGAAATAAGCTTTCCATTACGATAAAGCTTTACTGATAAAAATGTGTTTTTCTTATCAATACCTTTAAGCTGGTCATAGCCGATAATTTCAGCTCTCATTGACTTTAAGAATATTTCACCTGATGTTTTGTGTTGTTTTTTGCCTTCAAAGTCAGAGGTCAAAATTTCAAAAGTTAATGGTACACCTTTTCTCAAATCATTGACTGCCCAAATTACAATATCTTTTTTCTTATCTTCAATATTTACGCAAACCGGCTCAAAGAAATGACGAGCAGCATATTGAAGTGCTTTCCACTTACCAGTAAAGTCAATGCTTGACCAGGATGGTGCTTGCCAACAATCGTTAAACTGCCAGAAAAGTGAACCGTTACAGCGCATACGGTTTCTTCGCCAATGCTCAGTTGCATCTTGAATACACTCTTTTTGCACAAGTTGAGTTAAATACACATAATCTTCAAGATTTTCAGGTTTATAAAATCTTTCTAAAAGATAATATAGCATTTTTCGGTTGCCGTTTCTGCATTTTTGATGTGAATTAAACACGTCACTTGTAATGCTGTAATCTTCTTTTTCTGCAAACTGACGGATTGCATCCATTGTAGGTAATGATTCCAGACCAAACTCGCTACAAAAACGAGTTGGGCGTTTACGGTAATAATTAAGCGGTTTTTGACCGTGCCAGACAGTCCACATATGAGTATCACCGTGGCTGTCCCCTGTTACTCCTTTACGGAATGATTCACCGATTGGTGAAGTTTCAATATAAGGTGTGTCAGGGTCAAGTTCTGTTACAAAATCCTTTAAAATTTCGTAGAAGAACTTTTTATACCACTGAACAATTTTAAGGTTTTCAGGCATATATGAGAACATTGTTTCAATCTCGTTATTACCGCCCCATAAGGCAAGTGAGGGGTGGGATTTGATACGGTTTACCTGATATTTGATTTCTGTCAACACATTTTCACGGAAATCGTCTTCATAAAACGGGTACATAAGGCAAGCGAACATAAAATCCTGCCACAAGAGAAGTCCTTTTTCGTCGCACTGCTCATAGAAATAGTCAGGTGCATAATAAGCACCGCCCCAGATGCGAAGCATATTAAAATTTGCACTTAGTGCTGAGTCTATGTAGTAATCATAAGTTTCTTTTGTTATTCTGCCCATTAAGGAATCGGGAATTATCCAGTTGGCACCCTTGGCGAAAACAGGTACATCGTTAAGATAAAAGCAGAATGTTGTACCGAAAATATCTTTACTACGGTCAAGACGAATTGTACGAAGACCGATTTTCTTTGTGATTACGGTGTCACCTAAAGTTGCAACTACTGTATAAAGTGGTTGCTTTTCTTTCCCCGATAATTCTTTTGTCCACCAAATTTCAGGGTTTTCTATTATGATTTCGTTGTTTTCAATGTTGAATTCTGTGCCGTTGGGACAAATAATTTTTGCTGTTACTTCGCCCTCGCCGTCAACGATTGGATTGATTTTAAGGGTTACTTTGCCGTTTTCGTGGATTTGCTTAATTTCAATATCTTCCAATCTGTTGTCAAAGCAGATTACAGAAATATCGTCAGTAATGCC
>CAYXMF010000172.1:0-2010 GCA_964465845.1 uncultured Eubacteriales bacterium
CATTACCGGCCAGGAGGCGATGGGTTAATTAAAATGAGTCTTGAAAAATATAAGGGTATAATCCCCGCATTTTATGCTTGCTATGATGAAAACGGTGATATTTCAGTTGAAGGAACAAAATCATTAGTTGAATTCCTTATCGAAAAAGGCGTTGACGGTCTTTATGTTGGCGGTTCATCAGGCGAATGTATCTACCACAGCGTCGAGGACAGAAAAAAGACACTTGAAGCAGTTATGGAAGCTAACAAGGGCAGAATCACAATTATTGCTCACGTTGCTTGCAACAATACAAAAGACAGCTGTGAGCTTGCACGTCACGCGGAATCACTCGGCGTTGATGCTATTGCTACAATTCCTCCCATTTATTTCAGACTTCCGGAAAAGGCAATTGCAAAATACTGGAACGATATTTCAGCAGCTGCACCAAACACAGATTATGTTATTTATAACATTCCACAGCTTGCAGGCGTTGCTCTTACATTAAGTCTTTTTGACGAAATGCTTAAAAATCCAAAAGTTATTGGTGTTAAAAACTCATCAATGCCTATTCAGGACATTCAGATGTTCAAACGTCAGGCAAAGCTTAACAATCGTGAAATCGTAGTATTCAATGGTCCTGACGAGCAGTTTGTTGGCGGTCGTATGATTGGTGCTGACGGTGGTATTGGTGGTACATACGGCGTTATGCCTGAACTTTTTGTTAAACTTAACGAAATGATAAAAAACGGCGATGTTCAGAATGCAGGTGCATTACAGGACGACATTGACGAAGTAATTTACACAATGTGCAGTACAAAAGGCAATATGTACGCAACTGCAAAGGCTGC
The DNA here is from genome assembly GCA_964465845.1 of uncultured Eubacteriales bacterium. GTDB lineage: Bacteria > Bacillota > Clostridia > Oscillospirales > Acutalibacteraceae > Fimenecus. The sequence goes on from CAYXMF010000172.1 coordinate 828, forward strand.
TCTTAAAAAGAGAGCAGGACTTGAATTGGGTGGCGTAAGAGAGCCACTTCTCAACTTACAGAACGGTGACGAGGTAATCGTTGATAAGGTTGTTGAGCTTATTGAGAATGCTATTGCAAAATGGGTTAAATAAGAAAAACTCCCGAGAGGGAGTTTTTTAATGCAGAATTGCGGGACGATGTTCACATCGTCCCCTACTTTTTTATTTAATTTCATCTAAATTTGCGCCTTTTGTTTCTTGGACTTTAAGGGTGAACATAACAGCGGCGACGGATACTGTCGGGATTGAAACTGCAAGGCAAGCCCACCAGATTGGTAAGATTGTCATACCAACTATTGTGCACACATAACCTACTGCAAGTCCGATAATTACCAAAAGTCCCTCAGCACCTACGACTGATGCACGAATATCAGTCGGCACTTTTTCGGTCATCATAACATTCATATAGTCACGGCCAATCCAATATGAGCCTTGATAAAGTCCTGCAAATGAGCCGATTAAATACGGATTCCAACCGTTGAGAATACCAACAACGAAAAGAGTGTACCCTACAACACAAGTTACTGAAAATCCTGTAACTGTTGCTTTTCTGCCGAATTTATCAGCAATAAATCCTGAAAGAAATGTGATTGTAGCGTAAATTACAGGTACCATAAAGAGTGCTTTAGTAATATCACTTGTACTCATTCCCGCACGGTGCATTGCAGACTCAAAATAAAGTGCGATTGCAGGCATTGCCGCATCAAAAATAATATGAGCAATAATCAGCATTTTTGTATCTTTATTTGAGAAGATATATTTTACACCATTAAACACGCCTGACTGATTACGCTGAGCCTCTTTTTGTTGCTTTTTAAGTTCTTTTTCTTTTTGACGTTCTTCATAAGGGCGTGAAAGATAGGCTATTCTTTCGTTTACAAACACTTTTGTGTCTTTTGCAAGTAAAAGTACAAGAAGTACTGCTACAAAGCCAACAAGCGACGGTACAAGAAAAATATCACGCCATTTTGTAGCGTCGTCACCCATAAGCATATCACGAAGCGTTGGAATTAAAATAACCCCTAAAATTCCAAAGCTTTTAAGAAAACTGTAAATCTTTGCACGGTGGCGGTCGGGCGCTTCTTCAAGAACATAGATAATCTGAATATCGTGTCCCATAAAGAAACTGATTATTGCAAAGCC
>CAYXMF010000173.1:0-2001 GCA_964465845.1 uncultured Eubacteriales bacterium
AGCTAACCCACTTTCATGCTGTGCAGGTTACTTCACTCTTGAAGAAATCGACAAGCAGAACGCATGTCAGAAGGCTGGCGAAATGGGTGACAGACTTACAACAGGTCTTCAGGAACTCGTTGCTAAACACGGTCTTCCATTCGTATGCTGGAACGAAGGTTCAGTTTGCCACCTTGAAACAGTTGGTACAATGCACTACTCAATCGACTGGTGCAAACCTTGGAAGATTCCGGGCGTTCTTTCAGCTACAAGCGAAAGAAAGAAGGAAATGCAGTACATGGGCGCTGCTTACATGGCAGAAGGCCTTGTTACACTCGCAGGCAGCCGTCTTTATACTTCAGCTGCTTATACTCCTAAGATGATTGACCAGGCACTTCAGTGCTTCGACAAGGTATTTGCAAACGTTGCAGTTAAACCTTCAGAGAAATAATCATTAACTTTTTCGGGTGGATGAATTCATCTTCATCCACCCTTTATTAACCTAACAAGTAACCGCTAAAATAAGTTACCACTTATTAAATCGGGTTACAATTATCAGCGAGATAGTTTTTCGTCAGAACCGTCAAAAAACGCAGGCAATACTTTGTGTATTAACAAGTATTTTGGACGAGTTATGACGGAAAAATAGCCGCTGAGAATTAATAATGAGGTGAATTTTTATGGATATAATGCAGGCAAAAGAAACCGTTATAAGAGCAGGTAAAGAACTTATTGCAGCAGGTCTTATCGCTCGTACATGGGGTAACATTTCTTGCAGAATCAGTGAAACACAGTTCGTAATTACACCAAGCGGTCGTGCTTATGAAACTCTCACTCCTGAAGAAATCGTACTTGTAAACATTGAAGACCTTGAATATGAAGGCGAAATCAAGCCATCAAGTGAAAAAGGTATTCACGCAGCTTGCTACAAACTTCGTCCTGAAGTAAACTTTGTAATACATACTCATCAGGTAAACGCTTCTATCGTTTCTGCTCTTGGTATGGATATTAACAACATTGAGGGTGAAAATGCTCAGGTTGTAGGAACAGACCTTCCGATTGCTTCTTACGGTCTTCCCGGAACAAAGAAACTTCGCCAAGGCGTTATTGATGCAATCACACGTTCAGATTCAAAGGCAGCAGTTATGGCTCATCATGGTGCTGTTTGTATGGGCGTTGACTATGATGACGCATTCAATGTTGCGCAAAAAGTTGAAGACATTTGCGAGCAGTATGTAATGGACAAATATGTTTCTCTTACAGGTAAGGTTGCTGAAAATCTTACAGCAATCAACGACTACGTTGTTGAGAAATTTGTTAAGAAGCCACTCGATGCTCCTGAATTCCCTGCTTGCAAGAGTGAGCGTGAAGGCACAGTATTCAATATTTCAGTAATCGATGGCGACGGCTCTGTTACAAGAATTGACATTGAGTCAGGCGACATTATTGCAGGTGATGCAAGTAACGAATCAATCGAGCTTCACCGTGCAGTTTACAAGAAACGTGCAGATGTTAACTTTATTACTCATACAAAAGATCCTTACACAGTTGCATGCTCAAAAATGGGCAAAAAAATGCGTCCTCTTATTGACGACTTCGCTCAGATTGTTGGTGTAAATGTTAAGAGTGCAAAGTATGATCCTAACAACTCACTCCAGACTGCAAATAAAGTTGTTAAGAAGCTTAAAGGCAGAAATGCTGTTCTTCTTGAAAACAACGGTGCACTTTGTGTTGCCGGTAGTGAATACGATGCAGGTGCTATTGAGTTTATTACAAACAAAGGCGCTAAAATTCAGATCAGCGCACAGATGTTTGATAAGGTTCAGCCAATCAACCCTGTTGAAACAAGAATTATGAGACTTGTTTACAAACTCAAGTATTCAAAGCAGGCTGGTAAATAAAGTTTAATACAACAAATTAAGGAACTCTCAAATTTGAGGGTTCCTTTTTTGCTGTAAACATTTCGATAAATTTGAGTTTGGCGATGTGAATGCAAAATGCAAAGCGCAAAGTGCAAAGTGT
>CAYXMF010000174.1:0-1969 GCA_964465845.1 uncultured Eubacteriales bacterium
TCAGTAATAACGATATGTTCGTTACCCTTGATTTCACGGAATGAAAGGATACCGTCAATTTCTGAAAGAATTGCAAGTGTTTTTGGTTTTCTTGCTTCAAACAATTCTTCAACACGAGGAAGACCCTGTGTAATATCCTGGCTTGAAGCAACACCACCTGTATGGAATGTTCTCATTGTAAGCTGAGTACCTGGTTCACCGATTGACTGAGCAGCGATAATACCAACTGCTTCACCAACTGTAACAGGATCACCTGTTGCAAGGTTTGCACCATAACACTTAATACATACGCCGTGTTCAGAATCACAAGTAAGAAGTGAACGAATCTTAATTCTGCGGTCAGCAGGATTTTCTCTTGCATTAACCATATCAGCAACAACTTTTGCTTTTTCTTCTGTAATCATTTCATCCTTTGATGCAACAAGATTACCGTCAGCATCATAGAAGTCTTCAAGAAGATATCTGCCTGTAAGTCTTTCGCTGAGTTTTTCGATCATTTCCTTGCCTTCTGTGATATCGTAAACTTCGATACCTTCGTGGCAATGACAATCTTCTTCACGGATGATAACGTCCTGTGAAACGTCAACAAGACGACGTGTAAGGTAACCAGAGTCAGCTGTACGAAGAGCTGTATCGGCAAGACCTTTACGAGCACCACGAGAAGAAATGAAGTATTCAAGAACGTTAAGTCCTTCACGGTAGTTAGCACGAATCGGAACTTCGATTGTTTTACCTGCTGTATTGGCAATAAGACCACGCATACCTGCAAGCTGACGAAGCTGAGCCTTAGAACCACGGGCACCAGAGTCAACCATCATATAGATTGGGTTGTACTTGCCAAGGCTTTCCAAAATACCTGAAGAAACTTCGTTAGTTGTGTCTTCCCATACTCTGATAACTGCTCTTGAGCGTTCATCAGCGCTGTAAAGACCCATATTGTAGTAGCCGTTGATAACGTCAACCTGTTCTTCTGCGGCAGCAAGCAAGTCTTTCTTGCTTTCAGGAATTTTAGCATCACAAACTGCAACTGTAATACCGCTCTTTGTTGAATATTTAAGACCCTGAGCCTTGATTTTATCAAGCATTTCAGCAGCAACTGTTACACCGTGAACTTTAATACACTTATCAATAATCTGACCAAGTGTTTTCTTGTTTACAAGGAATTCAACTTCAAGCTTGAATGCGTTTTCAGGGTCAGTTCTGTCAACAAAACCTAAGTCCTGAGGAATAGGATTATTGAAGATTACACGACCAAGAGTTGTTGGAACAAGCTTTGTTACCATTTCACCGTTAACTTCTTTAGTCATACGGATTTTAATCTGTGAATGAAGACCGATATCGCCCTCATCATAAGCCATTGTAGCTTCATCAACATCACGGAATACCTTACCGTTGCCCGGTTCATCATCTTTGTCCATTGTAAGATAATATGAACCAAGAATCATATCCTGTGTAGGAACAGCAACAGGTTTACCGTCTGATGGTTTAAGAAGGTTATTAGCAGCAAGCATAAGGAGTCTTGCTTCTGCCTGTGCTTCTGCGGAAAGAGGTACGTGAACAGCCATCTGGTCACCGTCGAAGTCAGCGTTGAACGCTGTACAAACAAGTGGGTGAAGTTTGATAGCTCTGCCTTCTACAAGAACAGGCTCGAATGCCTGAATACCAAGTCTGTGAAGAGTAGGAGCACGGTTAAGCATTACAGGATGGTCTTTAATTACCTCTTCAAGGCAATCCCAAACTTCTGTGCTTGCACGCTCAACCTTCTTCTTAGCAGATTTCATATTGCTTGCAAGGCCTTTTTCAACCAAATTCTTCATTACGAACGGTTTGAAAAGTTCAAGTGCCATTTCCTTTGGAAGACCGCACTGGTAAAGCTTAAGTTCAGGACCAACAACGATAACTGAACGACCTGAGTAGTCAACACGCTTACCAAGAAGGTTCTGACGGAAACGTCCCTGCTTACCTTTAA
>CAYXMF010000175.1:0-1950 GCA_964465845.1 uncultured Eubacteriales bacterium
ACTTTATGCCTGTTTTTGACTGGACTCGTACACAGCTTGATAAAGAGGCAGAGGACGGTTCAACAAGTCTTGTTATGTATTGGGAACAGATGAAGGGCCTTGACCCACTTAAAGATGATATTCATCTTCCTGGTTGGGATTCAAGCTATAGTCAGGAAGAAGTTAGAGAATTAATTTCAGCTTATGGCGAGCTCGGTGAAGAGGGACTTTGGAAAAACCTTGAAAAATTCCTTAAAAAGGTTATTCCTGTGGCTGAAGAGTGTGGCGTTAAAATGGCAATTCATCCTGACGACCCGCCATATCCAATTTTTGGTATTCCAAGAATTATCACTTGTGAAGAAAACATTGACAGAATGTTGAAGCTTGTTGATAGTGAGGCAAATAGTCTTTGCCTTTGTACCGGTTCATTAGGTTGTGCAAAATCAAATGACGTAGTAAAAATGATTAGAAAATACAGTGCAATGAACAGAATTGCATTTATGCATATCAGAAATATTTTGATTATGGAAGACGGAAGTTTTGAAGAAAGCGGACATCTTTCAGATTGTGGTAGTCTTGATATGTATGAGGTAGTTAAGGCACTTGTAGATACAGGCTTTGACGGATATGTTCGTCCCGACCACGGTAGAATGATTTGGGGCGAAACAGGAAAACCCGGTTATGGTCTTTTCGACAGAGCACTTGGTGCAACATACATTAACGGGCTTTTTGAAGCTGTTGAGAAAGGAAGTAAGTAAACCTATGGTACACGAAAACTTAAAAGGCAGAGTAGCAGTTGTTACAGGCGGTGGCGGAGTTCTTTGTGGTGATTTCGCAAAAGCTCTTGCAAAACAGGGCGTTAAAGTTGCTGTTCTTGACCTGAATGAAGCAGCAGCACAGAAAGTTGCTGACGAAATCAATGCTGACGGTGGCGTTGCTATTGCAGTTGGCTGTAACGTACTTGAAAAAGAAAGTATGGAAAATGCACGTGCAATTATCAATGAAAAACTTGGTACTTGTGACATTCTTCTCAACGGTGCAGGCGGAAACAATCCAAAGGGCACAACTACAAAAGAAACTCTCGAAAAGATTGACTTAATCGAGAAAAATGACGATATTAAAACATTCTTTGACCTTGATGCAAACGGAATTTCATTCGTTTTCAACCTTAACTTCTTAGGAACTCTTATTCCTACACAGGTTTTTGCTCGTGATATGGCAGAAAAAGAAAATACCTGTATTGTTATGGTAACATCAATGAATGCTTATCGTCCTCTTACAAAAATTCCTGCATATTCAGCAGCAAAAGCAGCAGTTAAGAACTTTACAGAGTTTATGGCAGTTCATTTTGCTGACGTTGGAATCCGTGTAAATGCTATTGCACCCGGTTTCTTCTCAACGAACCAGAATAAAACACTTCTTTGGAATGAAGACGGCACACCAACTGATAGAACAAAGAAGATTCTTAATGCTACACCAATGAAAAGATTTGGTGAATCAGAAGAACTTACAGGCGCGTTGTTGTTCCTTTGCGATGAAGCATATTCAAGTTTCATTACAGGTACAAGCATTTGTGTAGATGGCGGTTTCTCAGCATATAGTGGCGTATAATTGGAGGTATAACTATGAATTTAAACCTTAGAAAAAAAGAAGATTGTATGTTTGATATGATTTCACTTGGTGAAATTATGCTTCGTCTTGACCCGGGCGAGGGCAGAATTAAAACTGCTCGTTCATTCCGTGCTTGGGAAGGCGGCGGTGAATATAACGTTGCTCGTGGACTTCGTCGTTGCTTCGGTATGAAAACTGCAGTTGTAACTGCATTTGCAGATAACGAAGTTGGTCGTCTTCTTGAAGACTTCATTATGCAGGGTGGTGTTGATACATCCCTCATTAAATGGGTTAAATATGACGGTATCGGCAGAACAGTTCGTAATGGTCTCAACTTCACAGAACGCGGCTACGGTATCC
>CAYXMF010000176.1:0-1883 GCA_964465845.1 uncultured Eubacteriales bacterium
TTGCTTTTGTATCATCAAACTCGTTTGCTCTTGATTTATAAACCTGACACTTATTTGTAAAGAACAACAATTCTGTACTGTTAGTAGTTTCAACAGTTGAGATAATTTCGTCATTCTCTTTAAGCTTATGCTCACCGCTCATACGAAGTGACAATGGTGTAATCTTCTTGAAATAGCCCTCTTTTGTAAAGAAAAGAGTAACGGGGTAATCAGGAATTTCTTCAGCTACGTCTTCTACCTCTTCAATTTCCTGAGCGTAGATAATTTCACTGCGTCTGTCCTTACCATATTTATCAACAACGCCTTTAAGCTCGTCAACGATAATTCTCTTAACACGTGCTTTGCTTGAAAGAATATCTTCCATATCTTCAATCTGCTTTTTAAGGTCTTCAACGTCCTTTAAGCGTTTAAGAATATACTCACGATTCAAATGACGAAGTTTGATTTCAGCAACGTATTCAGCCTGGATTTTATCAATACCGAAGCCAATCATCAAGTTAGGAACAACCTCTGATTCCTCTTCAGTTTCACGGACAATTTTAATTGCCTTATCAATATCAAGAAGGATTTTCTGAAGTCCCAAAAGAAGATGCAACTTATCTTTTGCCTTTGTCAAATCGAAGTAAACTCTACGGTTTACACATTCTGTACGGAATGCAATCCACTCTAAAAGCAAATCTGCAACGCCAAGCACCTGAGGAACGCCTGCAATAAGTACATTGAAATTGCAAGAGAAAGTATCTTCAAGAGGTGTCATTTTATAAAGCTTTTGCATAAGTTTATCGGCATCAGTACCACGTTTTAAATCGATTGTGATTTTAAGACCTTTCTTGTCGGTTTCATCACGGATGTCGCTGATTTCACGGATAGCATTTGCCTTAACACGCTCGATAATCTTATCAATTATTGCCTCAGCAGTTGTTGTTGGCGGGATTTCAGTAATATCAATACAGTTATTTGATTTATCATACTCATATTTTGCTCTTACTTTAAATCCGCCACGACCTGTACGATAAATTTCGCGCATCTGGTCACGGTCATAGATAATCTTACCTCCGCCGATAAAATCGGGGGCTTTAAGAGTTTCCATAATATCAAAATCTTTATCTTTAATAAGCCCGATTGTTGTTTCACAGATTTCGCGAAGATTGAATGAGCAGATTGATGATGCCATACCAACCGCAATACCTGTATTTGAGTTTACAAGAATTGACGGGAATGTTACAGGCAAGAGAGTTGGCTCTTGCATTGTAGCATCATAGTTATCTACAAAATCGACTGTTTCTTTATCAATATCACGGAAAAGTTCGCTTGCAATTACTTCAAGCTTTGCCTCAGTATATCGAGATGCGGCGAAAACCATATTTTTTGAATATGCTTTACCGAAGTTACCCTTTGAATCAACATAAGGATGCAAAAGACTTTCGTTACCGCGAGAAAGACGCACCATTGTTTCATAAATTGCAGCATCACCGTGAGGGTTTAACTGCATTGTACGACCAACGATATTTGCAGATTTTACTCTGCCACCGTTTAAAAGTCCCATTTTATACATTGTGTAAAGCAATTTTCTGTGTGATGGTTTAAAGCCGTCAATTTCGGGAATTGCACGGGATACGATTACGCTCATTGCGTATGGCATAAAGTTTGTTTCAATTGTATGTGTAATTTTCTGTGTTACAACCTCACCTGCACCAAGAATGTGAGCATTTAATTGCTCTTCTGTGATTTCGGTTTCAACAGGTTTCTTTTTACGTGCCATTCATACCCCTCCTTTTATGAAATGTCTGCAAGGTCGATATACATATGACCATTTTCTGCGATAAAGTCTTTTCTGCCCTGTAAATCGTCACCCATAAACAACTCAAATTTTTCATTTATGA
>CAYXMF010000177.1:0-1864 GCA_964465845.1 uncultured Eubacteriales bacterium
GTTTGCTTTAGCCTTCTGAATCAACTCTTTGAGTTTTGAGTTACCTGCAGGGTCAGGTCCACCCTCTTTAACTGCAACTGCAATTTCACGGCCGATTTTTGTAAACACCTTTGCACGGGCGTTATCAGTCTTTTCCTTTTTTCTTTTAATTGTGCTCCATTTTGAATGTCCTGACATAAAAACATACCTCTCGATATTAAAATATTATTAATCAGTTTATTTTATCATATTGCAGTCGTTTTTTCAACAGTTATCAATATTAAAAACTAAAAAACTATTTAAAAACTATTTAAAAACTATTTAACATTTTAAATAAATATGTTATACTGATTAAGTAAAATCAAAATTTAAATTTTCAGGTGATAAATATGAGAAAATTTATGGGTGACGATTTTCTGTTGACAACTGAAACCGCACAGAAAATCTTTGACAAGGGTGCTCGAAACACTCCTATTTTTGACTGGCATTGCCACCTTTCTCCAAAAGAGATTTATGAGGACAAGCCTTTTGAAAATATTACACAAGTATGGCTTGGTGGCGACCACTACAAATGGCGTGCAATGCGAGGCTGTGGCGTAGATGAAAAATACATTACAGGCGATGCTTCTGATTACGAAAAATTTATGAAATGGGCTGAGAGTTTGCCATATTGCATCGGCAACCCTCTTTACCATTGGACTCATCTTGAATTACAGAGATATTTTAGTATTTACGAGCCATTAAGTCCAAAAACTGCTGATATGATTTGGGAAGAATGTAACAAGCAGATTAAGGCAGGCGGATTTACTCCACGCTCACTTATTGAAAAGTCAAATGTTTACTGTGTATGCACAACTGACGATGCCGCAGACACACTTGAATATCACAAACTTTTGGCAGAAGATAAATCTTTCAAATGCAAGGTGCTTCCTGCATTCCGTCCTGACAAATCTTTCCTTATTGACACTCCTGCATTCAAAGAGTGGATTGTCGCTATGGAAAAGGCTGCAGAAATGGAAATCAAGAGTTTTGCAGACCTTTTAACAGCACTCGAAAAGAGAATCGCATTCTTTGATGAAATGGGTTGCAGAGCAAGTGACCACGCACTTGAATACTGCCCGTTTGAGCCTGCAACTGACGAAGAATTAGAAGAAATCTTTGCAAAAGCAATCAAGGGTGGCGAAAGTTTTACAGTTAAAGAGCTTGATCAGTACAGAACTGCACTTTTACAGTTCTTTGGTGCGAAATATGCCGAGCTTGGCTGGGCCATGGAATTGCATTTTGGCGCAATGAGAAACAATAACGCAAGAATGTTCAAGTCAGTGGGTGCTGACACAGGTTTCGACTCAGTTCACGACCATCAGTTAGCTTACGGACTTTCACGCTACCTTGACTCACTTGATGTTCAGGGTAAATTACCAAAGACAATTCTTTTCACACTTAACCCGAAAGACAATTACGTGCTTGGCACAATGCTTGGCAACTTCCAGTCAAGTGAAGCACAGTCAAAAATTCAGTTCGGCTCTGCATGGTGGTTTAATGACAACTACGACGGTATGCGTGAACAGATGAAAACTCTCGCAAACCTTGGCGTGCTTGGCAAATTCGTTGGTATGGTTACAGACTCACGTAGTTTCCTTTCATACCCACGTCACGAGTATTTCAGAAGAATTCTTTGCGAGATTATTGGTGATTTGGTAGAAGACGGCAAATACCCCGACGACGTGGAATTCCTTTCAGAAGTTGTTGAAGGAGTTTCATTCACAAACGCAAAGAAGTATTTTAATTTAGATTAAAAAATTAAGAGCAGGTGTTCAACCTGCTCTTTTTATTGTTCTTTTTTCTTTTTGTTTTTGATTATCAAGAAGATAATCAAACCGATAAG
>CAYXMF010000178.1:0-1845 GCA_964465845.1 uncultured Eubacteriales bacterium
TGGCGAGTATTTGATTGATGCTCAAAATCTTAAAAAGCAAATGCTTTACATAACAAATACAGTTGGGGATGAGGAATTTTCAAAGGGCGAAACTCCTCACTTAAACCGTGCTCCGTTTTGCTTTGAAAATCTTAAAAATATAACTGTAGAGGGTAATGACGCTAAATTCGTAATTCACGGTAAATCAACAAATGTGGTAATTACGGAATGTGAAAATATTAATATTAAAAATCTTACAATTACTGCTGAAAATCCCGAAATGCACGAACTTAAGGTAATTGGCAAGGGTAGTTTTTATGTTGATTTTGAGTTGGACAAGCAGTCAGAATACATAAATGAAAATTGCAAATTCTATTTTGTAGGTCATGATTATAAACGTGCTTTTACAGATAAGGCAAAATTTAGTTGGTGGAATGCACATTTCCCTGCTGACAGACCACATTTTTGTCAGCGTGTGCGTCACCCTTTGTGCGATTCAATTAAAATTAAAGAGATAGGTAATAATAAATTCCGTTCATACTGTTTTTCTGCAAAGAAATTTACGGTAGGAGATAAATATTACCTTTTTGATGTTCGCCGTCAATATGTAGGCATTTTCGTTCAGGACAGTAAAAATGTGACGTTGGAAAACGTAAAACAACATTTCAATTATTCTCTTGCTTTCGTGGCGCAGAATACTGAAAATATAACCATCGACAATGTGTATTTCGCACCCGAAAATGACAGGGTTATGTGCTCAGTTGCCGATTTCATACAGATTTGTATGTGTCGCGGACAAGTTTTAGTAAAAGACAGTTATTTCAGCGGGGCAGGTGACGATTGCCTTAACGCTCACGGCTTCCATTTTAAAATTGTAGAGAAAAAAGAAAATTCAATTACAGTTCGCTTTATGCATCCGCAATCCCACGGGTTTAATCCTTTTAATGTAGGTGATGAAATAACATTTGTAAATTCAAAAACAATGCTTGAAAAAGGTACAGCAAAAATTGAGTATTCAAATCTTACCAATGAATATGATATTGAACTTGCACTTGATAATGCTGATGACGCAGTAATCGGTGAGTTTGTTGAAAATGTCACTGCTTGCCCAAATGTAACATTTACAAACAATACAGTTGACAGAATTATTACTCGCGGACTTCTGCTCACTACAAGAGGCAAAACTATTATTGAAAATAATCATTTCACAAGCACCACTATGAGCGGAATACTTCTTTCTGATGACGCTGACAACTGGTACGAGAGCGGTGCGTGCCTTGATATGACTATTAAAAATAACACCTTTGATTACTGTGGAGAAAACGGTATTCTTATCAAACCTGAAAACGCCGTTCACGCAGGTGCAGTTCATAAAAACATCAATATTATCGGCAATACTTTCAAAAAATGTGAAAAAGCCTGTTTCGATATCAAATCAACCGACAATGTAATTATAAAAGACAATACCGTCTCAACTTGCCCCGAAATCCTCAAAACTGAAAATGTCACAAATCTCACAAAAGATTTTTAATTTTTCTTAAAAAACTCTTGACAATTGAGAATTGTTGATATATAATTGCTTTTGCTCGTTGGGGAATAGTGTAACGGTAGCACGACAGACTCTGACTCTGTTTGTTGGGGTTCGAATCCCTATTCCCCAGCCAATAAAAGCAGTTACTACATTTGTGGTGACTGCTTTTTTCATTATTGAACTTTAACTACATTTATGATAAAATCAATTTAATATAGTGTGTGAGGCACATTTAACTTGTGCTTGCACAAGTTAAGCCTCCAAAGGAGATTTACCTATGAACTACCCAAACCCATTTATTCCCGAACGTGCTGACCCTTATGTTACAAAAGGTC
>CAYXMF010000179.1:0-1753 GCA_964465845.1 uncultured Eubacteriales bacterium
TTGCTCTTGCTGCTGAAAAATCAGCAAACGAAGGCAGACCTGTTAAACTTTCAGAGATTAACTAATAAAAACAATTGGGCGAGGAAACTCGCCCATATTTTTAAGGAATGAATAAAAATGTCTATAGAAAAAGGCAGAGAATATTTCCGCCAGTTTGGTATGGAAAATAAAGTGCAGGAATTTGAGGTTTCAAGTGCAACTGTTGAGCTTGCGGCACAGGCCTTAGGCGTTGAAGGCGCAAGAATTGCTAAAACCTTGTCATTTATGGTAGGGGAACAGCCAATTCTTATTCTTATGGCAGGTGACGTTAAGGTTGATAATCCTAAATATAAAGCTCAGTTTCATACAAAAGCAAAAATGATGTCACCCGACCAGTTAGAAGAATTCGTAGGTCATCAGATTGGTGGCGTTTGTCCGTTTGGTATTAAAGACGGCGTTGAAGTTTACCTTGACACTTCAATGAAACGATTTGAAACTGTATTTCCAGCAGTTGGTAGTAGTAACAGTGCTATTGAGTTGACAATTACCGAACTGGAAAAATACTCAAACTACAAAGAGTGGATTGATGTTTCAAAACCAATTGAATAAAGATAGAATTAAAGGACGATTCATTGCGAATCACCCTTTTTACTGCAATTTGCAGTATTTTGTTCCTGCATATCAAAAATAAGTTACAATATAATCACTAAAATCAGGTGGGTGATTATATGAAAGTTGATTATTATGATGAATTTTGCAAGAAGATAATTCAGAATACTTTGTGGTTGAAAGAACATTACGGGTTATCAGCAGAACAAATGGCAGAAATTTTGTGTGTAGATGTGAAAACAATAACTGAACTTGAAAATGGTCGTTTTACAGATGATTTTACGGTTGAAACACTATTTGAAATACAGGAGCATTTTTCAGTAAATGTTAAAGTATTGATAAATGAATATTTAGAATAAAAATAACCTCTCAAGTTCAACTTGAGAGGTTTCTTTTGTATATCTTCAATAAGTAAAGGCTCAATTATTTTTCATATTAAACAATAGAAAAAAAGAATAAAAAAGTCTATAATTATAATGTATAATTCTATTTGAATTTCGGGAGTGAAAAAATTGTACGGACTTATAGAACATACCGATGAAATCAACCGACTTTTAGCACGTTACGGTGTAAAATTCGGTATTTACAAAAACAATGTATTCAATGAGCGACTTTTCCCGTTTGATGCAGTACCACGTATTATCTCAAAAGACGAATTTGATTATCTTGAACGTGGACTTAAACAACGTGTAAAGGCACTCAATATTTTCCTTAAAGATATCTACACCAAAAAGCAGATTATTAAAGATAAGATTATTCCCGAAGAATTTGTTTACGGTGCGGCAGGCTATATGATGGAATGTGAGGGCGCAGTTCCGCCAAAAGACGTGTTCAGCCACATTTCAGGTATTGACTTGGTGCAGGGCAATGATATGCGTTGGTACGTGCTTGAAGATAATCTTCGTATTCCATCAGGTGCGTCATACCCGATGATAGCAAGGGAGTTGTGCCGTCGTGCAAGCCCTGACACATTCCGTGCAAACACAGTTATTGATAACCGTAATTATGGTGATTTACTTCGCAACACTCTCGATTATGTAAACACAGGCGGAATAAATGTAGTGCTTACTCCCGGTAGATTTAACTCTGCATTCTTTGAACATTCATATCTTGCAGAAAAAACAGGCTCAGTCTTTGCAATGCCTCAGGATTTGTTTGTTGAGGG
>CAYXMF010000180.1:0-1723 GCA_964465845.1 uncultured Eubacteriales bacterium
AAAGAAAACGGGCGATTCGTGAATCGCCCCTACTACAAATCAGCAACGCAGTTCCTACACTTTGCATTTTGCATTTTGCACTCTGCATTCAATTCGACAAACTCAAATTTGTAAAAGAAAATGGTGGGAGTTTTCTCCCACCATATATTTTTAGTCTTGAGTCATTCGACGCGTATATCGTTTGAAAAATGCGATGGCATCTTCACAACAAGAGATTGGGATTCTTTCATTTGTACCGTGTGTGCAAAGAAGAAGTTTAGTATCTGCAACGAACGGTGCAAAACGATAAATATTCTCACAAACAGGCTCATAGTTGTAAGCATCTGTGCCACCCATTACCAAGAATGGTGTAACAAGGTTTTTACTGTTCTGTGCTTCGCTTAATTCCTTAATGGTCTGGAATGCTCGTGAATCTGTTGGTGAAACCTGTGAAGATTCTTTACCAACAAGAAATTCAACGTCAATATCTTTATTCTTAACGCTATCGCGAATATGCTGTTCCACATCTTTGATTGTAACGCCCGGCATTGTACGGAAGTTAACGGTTACTGATGCTTTCTGTGGAAGCACATTGAACTGAGGACTGCCCTCTGCCATTGTAACTGCGGTGCAAGTACGAATAAGTGATGCTGCCGCAGGAATTTTCTTCATAATTGCAAGAATGAGTGGTTGTAAAATTGGTGCATTTACAAGCACAACTTTAAGTGGGTAACCTGCATTTTTACCTACTCTTGCAATAAGCTGTTTAAGATAATCAGGCATTGTTGCCTTGAACTGATGATTTTCAATATCTTTAATGACATCAGCAAGTTTGCCAACTGCAGTATGCTTTGGCGGTTGTGAAGAATGTCCGCCTTTTGCATTTACGCTGACCTTGTAGTTTACGCTACCTTTTTCAGCAATACCAACGCCTGTAAGGTTGATATCGAGAAGTTTGCCAAGTTTAACAGGAAGAATTGCGCCACCCTCATCAAGAACTGCTTCAAGATGAACACCCTGTTCTTTAAGATATGCGGCAATCTGTTTTGCACCGTTGTCGGGTGCTGCAACAACCTCTTCGTTATGGCCAAGGCAGATATAAATTGAACGTTTTGGCTGATAACCCTCATTGATGAGTTCTTCCATACATTCCATAACGGCGATGAGGTGGTTTTTCATATCCATAGCGCCACGTCCCCAGATAAACTCACCGTCATTATAACCGCTGAATGGCTCGTGTTCCCAATCTTGTTCTGTGCCTGCAGTAATCGGAACAACATCCTGATGTGCAAGCATAGCAATACCGTCGAGTGTTGGGTCTGTTCCCTCCCACTTGAAAACAAGGCTTGCATCGGCAACCTTTGTTCTTGTCATTGTTTTATGCACAAGTGGAAAGCGTTCCTCTAAAAATGCGTGAAACTTGTCGAACTCGTTCCAATCAACAAGGTCACGGTCATAGTTAGAAATTGTCTTAATTTTAATTGCATCGCTTAAATCCTGACAGTATTTTTCCATATTAACCATTTCAGGTTCAAGTTTTACATTCTCTTTTTTAGGCTCTTTGAAGAATGCGGCACGAATAAGCGTTACCACAATAAAAAGACCTAAAAGCCCGAGAATAATCCACAAAATTTCCATATTTATTTCTCCTTATCAGGTGTTCTTGTCAACAGTATGAAAAGTTTTTAAGTTTCCTGTTTTGTTGCTACGCTTATCAAGTTCTGCCATAACATCTTCTACAGCA
>CAYXMF010000181.1:0-1709 GCA_964465845.1 uncultured Eubacteriales bacterium
TTGAAGACGATTATCCCAAAATGGGTTGTTGTATGATTGCAACCAATATGCCTTGCGACGGTTCAATTATGAACTCATCATTCCTTGACAGACGACTTCAGTTACCTACTCACTGTTTTGGTGTTCCGCTTCGTTATAACGGTGAAGATGTTCAGGAGTATGCTGTTGATGAAATCAAGTCACTTATTAAATTCATTGAAGACCAGACTGGCGAAAAATTCGATTGGGATGCATTTTTTAAACGTGCAAAGCAATATAACGAACAGCTTGATTATGAACTTCAGAAGTGGGACATTAACAGAACTGATTACCCACAAATGACAGGTGCTTGTTTCTGGCTTTACAGAATTTTCTATTTCAATCTTTCAGGCGGCTCAAACGAAAAGTTCCTTAAGGTTGATAAAAAAGTAAATAAAATTATGATGAAGGCTTATGAAAATAAGACTCCTGTATCAAAAGAAATGCGTCATAGAGCGGTTGTCTGGTCCTGCCCTGCTAACTACTATACAAGCCTTGCGAACTGGCTTGAAAACTGCTGGGGTGTAAATGTTGTTATGGATATGGAAACTATGATTTCATATCTTCCAATCAACACAGAAGACAAAGATCAAGCACTCAAGGACCTTGCAAAAACTTATCAGCGTTCAATTATGAGAAAGCATACCAAGGGCGGTTATCAGAACGTTGTTGACGAGCTTTGGAGAATCGTTGACGAATACAATGCTGATACAGTTATTATGTATGACCAGATTTCTTGTAAAGGTATGGACGGTCTTACAGGTATCTTTGATGACCAGGCAAGAGAGAGGAATGTAAACTTTATCTGGGTTAAACAAGACATTATGGACCCACGCACAATATCACGTCGTGAAATGCGTGACCAGATTAACAAATATATGCAGACAGTTTTACAAGAGGAACCGTTAGATCCCTCACTTGTAGATTTTGAAGACGATTTGGCTTGGTAAAGGAGTAATGGAAAATGAAATATTTTGGTGGATGTGACGTAGGTTCTACCTACACTAAATGCGTAATCCTTGATGAAAATGGCAATATGGTTGCCAATGTTACAAACAGAAGTAAAATTAATCCTGTTCAGAGTGCTGAAATTGCACTTGAAGACGCAGTAGCACAAGTTGAAGGTTTGAATTCTGCAAAAGAGCTTTCATATCTTATAGGTACAGGTTACGGTCGTAACAAAGTTCCTTTTGCAGACGAAAACATTTCAGAAATCAGTTGTCATGCTATGGGTGTTCACGTTACAAATCCTGAAGTTAAGGCAATTATTGACATCGGCGGTCAAGACGTTAAAGGTATTTCAATAGATACTGACGGTACAGTTAAAAACTTTGCTATGAATGATAAGTGTGCTGCTGGTACAGGTCGTTTCTATGAAGCCATGGCTAATGCTTTTGAAATGACGTTACCTGAATTTTCAAAGCTTTCACTTAATGCTAAAAATACAATCCCGATTACTGCACAATGCACTGTTTTTGCAGAATCAGAAGTTATTTCACTTGTTGGTGAAGGCAAACCTATGGATGAAATTGCTGCAGGTATTCAGTTGGCAGTCGCAAAGCGTTGCTTTGTTATGGCCAAAAAAGCAGGTGCTGTTGACAGCATTACTCTTACAGGCGGTTGTGCAAAAAATGACGGTCTTAAAAAGGCTATTGAAAAAGTGCTTAAAATCAATGTAGTTGAACTCAAGA
>CAYXMF010000182.1:0-1637 GCA_964465845.1 uncultured Eubacteriales bacterium
TCAGCCAAAACTCAACGCCGCCGACTTCGCTTAGATTTACTGCGATTTTTCGGAGTTCGCGGACGGGATTTTTTCGCTCTCCGAAGAGCCGAGCAGAAAATTTGCCGTGCGATTGATTATCCCGGTGTATTCTTTTATCGGTAAGTCTTTCAGATCATCCGGCGTACATTCCAACGCTATCGCCGCCAATCTCGCTTGAAATGACGAACTGAACGTAATTATCGGCATCGTGTTTCCTTTGTTCCTCTCCGCAAATTCCGCCAGCTCAAAGTCGTGCCCTTTCAGCATCCCCAATCTTTCCTCAAGTTTATTCGTGTCTATCATCTTTATCTCTCCTTTTTAGTGAACAGGTTACAGTGGATAGGTGACAGTTCTATCGAGTAGAATTCACTTTCCACTTTCCACCTTTCCACCTTTCCACCTTTCCACTTTCCACCTTTCCACCTTTCCACCTTTCCACCTTTCCACTTTCCACCTATCCACCTATCCACCTATCCACCTTTCCACCTTTCCACCTTTCCACCTTTCCACTAACCACTACTTCTCCCCGACTCCCCGAATCGAAAATAACTCAGCTCAAGTCAAGCTGTGTAACCGACTTCTCGAAAATTTTGGCGCGGTTAATTCCCACGACCGTCGCGCCGCCTTTGTCCCCGATGATCGGCTGCGTGTTCACCGCCAAAGTCTCAAGGGCTTTGATGTCGGCTTTCACCAGCCCACTCTTCGGATTTTCAAGCGTTACCGTGCGTGTGTCGTAATCCGCAAACCCAAATTCCATTTTCAGCTCATTGGAGCTTTTAATCGTGTCCGCCACTTCTCACGCCTCCCCTCAATCGAGCTTAATTTTGTCAACGCGCGTCGTGCTGACGTAGGTGTTGTCCGTGAGGTTGAAGCAACCTTTCGCAAAATTCACCAGATCAGCATTCGCCGCCGCAGGATTGGCGTATGTTATCGACTTCTGCCCCGCCTTGTTATCCGGATCGAGATAGGCGACGGTTAATGTTGTGTCAGTCATTCAAATCGCCTCCTAGTTCAAATTGATTTCGGTCTCGTTCGTAATAGTAATGCTTGCGGCAGTGATGGCCGTGCAAGACGAACCGCCGTCCGAAACGTAAAGCCCCGCGACATCCGCCGGATTAAAAGCCTTCACGCGCGTGCGGATTGTGGACGCTCCGGCCGCCTCAACCGCCAAAGGTCCAATCTCCAAGTCGCGCGTCGTGTTATCCGCAAACGCCGTCGTAAGTTTGATTACCGCCTTGCTCACGCCGTCACACCTCCTGTCATCGTTCTTTTCGCACTCAACGAGTCGTAACTTCCGCCCGCGATATTCCCGACGAATGCTTCAAACACTGCCTTCGCGCCCGCCAAGTTCGCCGAAGTCGAAATTCCAGGCAAGGTCATCGCCTTCGTACTGCTCACCGGATCGCCGCTCTGCGCAATATTTCCCGCACTCGTCATATCAACGTTCATTTTTACGCTCATCGTGTTTATCGGGGTAAATTCCGCCATTCTGACTCCTCCTTCCAAAATTCTGATTCGGGGAGTCGGGGATGAGTAGTGGTTAGTGTTAAGTGAAAAGCGAAAAGCATTTAAGTGGCAAGCGATAAGGGAAAAGTGATAAGGGAAAAGACTCTAAC
>CAYXMF010000183.1:0-1597 GCA_964465845.1 uncultured Eubacteriales bacterium
GCATCGTGATGATATTGAAATTCTTATTAATAAGATTTCTGCACGAAAATTCGGCTCACAAGGTCAGCAGAGAAGTGCTTCTCTTGCATTAAAACTTGGTGAGGCTGAAATTATTAAGGATTTAAAGGGTGAGCACCCGATAATTCTGCTTGATGATGTAATGAGCGAGCTTGACAGCACACGCCAAAATTACATCCTTAATAAAATGACAGATAAACAAGTATTTATAACCTGTTGTGAAAAAGAAACTATTTCAAGACTTCACGCAGGTAAGGTATTTAGAATAGAAAACGGAAAAGCGGTGGATTGATGTATCTTAATATTGGTCAGGATTCAGTTATTACTGACAAAAATATTTTAGGTATTTTTGACCTTGATAATACAACTGTTTCCAAATCTACAAGAGAATACATAAATACTGCAGCAAAAAACGGTGAATGTATAACGGTTTCATTTGAAGAATTACCGAAATCTTTTATTGTTGTAACTGAAAATGATAAAAGAGAAGTTTATATTTCACCACTTAACACATCAACAATTTTTAAACGAATAAAATAAGTCAATTTTTGACGGAGGAAAAAAATGAGCGACCAGATTAAAAACACAATTGAAGAAGAGGTTATGGATACGGTTGTTACCGAAACATATGACGCCTCTGCCATTCAGGTTCTTGAAGGACTTGAAGCTGTAAGAAAGCGTCCGGGTATGTATATCGGTTCAACAGGACCGAAAGGACTTCATCACCTGGTTTATGAAATCGTTGATAACTCAATCGACGAAGCACTTGCAGGCTACTGTTCACATATTGAGGTTGAAATTTTGCCTGATGATATTATTACAGTACGCGATAACGGCCGTGGTATTCCTGTTGGTATTAATGAACAACAAGGACTTCCTGCAGTAACTGTTGTTTTGACAGTTCTTCACGCAGGCGGTAAGTTCGGCGGCAGCGGTTACAAAGTATCAGGTGGTTTGCACGGTGTTGGTTCATCAGTAGTAAATGCACTTTCAGAGTGGTTCGTTGTTGAAGTAAGCCAGAACGGTCATGTTCACCGTCAAAGATTTGAGCGTGGTAATATTGCAAGTGACCTTGAAATCGTAGGTGACACAAACGAAACAGGAACATTCATTATGTTCAAGGCTGACCCTGAAATTTTCACAGAAACAACTGTTTATGAATATGAAACATTACAGCGCAGACTTCGTGAGCAAGCATTCCTTAATGCAGGTCTTTCAATCACACTTACAGACAAGCGTGATCCTGAAAATATAGTTGAAGAAAATTTCTGTTACGAGGGCGGTATTAAGTCATTCGTTGATTATATTAATACAAGCCGTGGACTTACTCCTGTTACAGACGATATTATGCACTTTACAACTGTAAGTGGTGACAGAAGTGCTGAAGTTTCAATTTCATATAACGATGGTTATAATGAAATCATTTTGAGTTTTGCTAACGGTGTTCGTACAATTGACGGTGGTACTCACGAAAACGGTTTTAAAACTGCACTTACAAGAGTATTTAATGAATACGGCAGAAAATTCAAGTTACTTAAAGATAACGACAAAAATCTTTCAGGTGATGATGTTCGTGAAG
>CAYXMF010000184.1:0-1492 GCA_964465845.1 uncultured Eubacteriales bacterium
CCTTTCTGTGAGGACCGTCGAGAATCATCTGGTCGCCTGTGTAAGCGTGAATTGTAGCCATGATACCGCTCTGGATTGGAGCATAATCATTGAGAGCCTTTGCCATAGGAGCAAGGCAGTTTGTTGTGCAAGATGCAGCTGAAATGATTGTATCTTCAGCTGTAAGAGTGTTTTCGTTTACTGAGTAAACGATTGTCTTAAGGTCGTTACCTGCAGGAGCAGAAATAACAACTTTCTTAGCACCAGCATCGATATGAGCCTGGCTCTTTGCCTTTGAGCAATAGAAACCTGTGCACTCAAGAACTACGTCAACACCGATTTCGCCCCAAGGAAGCTCTGCAGCGTTAGCCATAGCATAGATTTTAAGAGTTTTACCGTCAACTGTAATTGTACCTGCTTCGTCGTCAGCTTCAACTGTGTGAAGACCTTCGCCGATTCTTCCGCAGTAACCGCCCTGAGCTGTGTCATACTTAAGAAGAGTAGCAAGCATTGATGGCTTTGTGAGGTCATTGATAGCAACAACATCATAGCCTTCTGCGCCGAACATCTGTCTGAATGCAAGACGTCCGATACGGCCGAAACCGTTAATAGCAACTTTAACTGACATTTTGAATTCCTCCAAATAAATTAATACTAATATTATTTCGCATTAGTGCAGTATTATTTTATATCTTTTCAAGCAAATATGCAAGAGTATTTTTGAAAAAATTACTTTTTTGTGAATTTTTTGTCAAGTGGCATAAAAATCGGTGAATATTCCGCCAAAATGGGTATAAAATTTATAGTATGGGGGTGTAAGAAATGCACTTTAACAGCACTGAGCCGTGCAAAACGCCGTATAAAAATGAACAACGCGAACGATTACAACTGCTTTTTGACCGTTCATTCCGCAACGGAGACAAATCATCACTTCGTGAGCAATACCGAATATTGCGTCAGCTTGAACTGAATGCTGACATTGATTTTGACAATGAAACTGTAAATATATCATCCCTTGCAGAGAACATCACTATTGCTTGTGATATTATTGTATCGCAAACGGGAGCATCTTTTATATTCTGTGGAAATGACACCTCACCCGTGCTGTGCAATCAACGTTTAACTACAAAAGCACTTTTAAATTTACTTTCAAACGCTTATCTTTACGGTTGCGAAAACCTTGTAACTGTGAAAACAATTGAAATGAACGATTTCGTGCGGTTAGAGGTGCAGAGTGGCGGTGCTTTTATTCAAAGTCCAAACGGCAAAGGATTGGATTTTGTACGTAAAGTTTGCCGGAAATCAAACGGCAGATTTTTTATTGAGCAGTCCCCCATCGAAACCTGTGCAGTTATGATTTTTGAAAAAGCACGAAATTATAAAGAATTGGCTGATATTGATTTGTATTCGCTTATAAATGACCGTCTTTCGCCCGTCTATATTGAATTATTTGGAATGGAATACCATTAAAATGCCGAATGCAAAATGAAAGTCCCCTTTAATTAAGGGGACT
>CAYXMF010000185.1:0-1482 GCA_964465845.1 uncultured Eubacteriales bacterium
CATCATCACTGTCAGTAAAGTAATTAAGCACACCAAGACAGATTAAAATCATAACCATAAGCACAAGTGACAACGCAGCACCAAGGTTATAGTTGTACGCAGTCTGAAACTGACCTTCAATAACGTCACCGATAAGCGTAATCTGACCGCCACCCAATTTCTGAGTGATATAGAAAGTACTTACACTCGGTACGAAAACCATAGTCACGCCACTTGCAATTCCGGGTACTGACAATGGGAATATAACCTTGCGAAGACAATACCACTTGTTGCAACCCAAATCCTGTGCCGCTTCAACAAGAGAATTGTCCATTTTTGAGAGTGCGGTATATAAAGGCAGAATCATATAGGGTAAGAAGTTATAAACCATACCCAAAATGACCGCTCCGCCTGTATTGAGCATCTGCAAAGGCTCAATTCCGAACAGTCCTAAAAATCTGTTTATTACGCCTGATTCACCTAAAATTGTAATCCACGAATAAGTTCTAATTAAGAAACTCATCCACATAGGTAACATAACAAGCATTGTTGCCACACGCTGAAAAGATGCCTTTGTCTGTGCAAGGGCATAAGCAAACGGGTAAGCAATCACAAGGCTGATTGCCGTTGCAACTGCGCCGTAACTTATTGACAGAATAAAAGTGTTTGTGTAATCACCAATCTGTGAAATGTTATCAAGCGTAAAGTTACCGCTGGTATCTGTGAAAGCGTAATAAATAACCATTATGAGCGGTGCTACTATAAATAACACCGACCAGAGCATATAAGGTGCATTAAGCATCTTCTGAAGAAATGAGGACTTTTTCATTATTCCTCACCAACCTCTGAAAGCTCGTCAAATTCATCACTGAACGAACTGTAGTCACCATAAAGACCTGAATACTGTGATTTTTTCATAATATGCATTTCATCGGGGTCAATAGAGATGCCGATAACATCGCCTACTTCACTTTTTTCGGTAGTCTGAATCATCCACTTGAAATTATCAATATCAACAATAATCTCATAATGAACGCCTTTAAAGGTCACAGATGTAACTGTGCCCTGAAGCATACCCTTTTCAGGCGGAACAACGTCAATATCTTCAGGACGGATTACAACGTCAACAGGCTCATTGTGTTTAAAGCCTTTATCAACGCACTGGAATTTGATATTATTGAATTCAACTGTGAAATCTTCTTTCATAACGCCGTCAAGAATATTACTTTCGCCAATGAAATCAGCAACAAAAGCATTTTTAGGCTCGTTATAAATATCAAGAGGAGTGCCGATTTGCTGAATTTCGCCGCCATTCATAACAACAACGGTATCAGACATTGAAAGGGCTTCTTCCTGATCATGAGTAACATATATAAAAGTAATGCCCAATTTCTGCTGAATGTTTTTAAGTTCAATCTGCATATCCTTGCGCAACTTAAGGTCAAGAGCACCAAGAGGCTCATCAAGAAGCACAACTCTTGGATTTACTGCCAAAGCACGAGC
>CAYXMF010000186.1:0-1446 GCA_964465845.1 uncultured Eubacteriales bacterium
ACGAAAAAGCTGATTATATTTTTGTTACGTTAAATTTAAAAAAACAGTCCATTTTTGTGGACTGTTTTTCTTTTGCCTTCGTTGAAATATGTCATTTGTCGTGATATTATACTTTCGTACAGAACAAATGTTCGGTATAGAAAGGAGGCAGAAATGACTTTGGAACAATTAGGTGAACAGTATTTGAAACAGGCAGATGATTTAAAGGAAGTGATTAAAGGTTATTCTGTCCGCAAAAATCAGATGAACGGAATTGAACTTTACGAACTGAACAGCAAAATTACCGTTCTTCGTGAAATGGAGAGAGATACAAGAATTATAGGCAAACAACTGACCGAATATTATTCTCAACAGATTACCCGAAAAGTGTACCATTCCCACCATATTAATTGACTTTTTTCTTGATAAATGTATAATTAAAAGCAGAGGTGTGAATAATGAAAAAACTTTTCAGCATTTTCTTTGCAATACTTTTGCTTTGTATGAGCATAATTCCATCATACGCTGCAAGCTATACAATATCAGTTAAAGCTCCAAGTACGGCGGCTGTCGGTGAAACAATTACCGTTTCGGTTAATCTTACTGCAAATTCAGGGTTGGGAGGGTTGGATTTTACCGTAAAATTCAATACATCTGAATTTCAACTTGTTTCCGGCTCAGTAAGTGCCGGCTCGCTGTTAATGGCTGATACTAATGTGGGAAGCGGAAGTATAAGATATGCAGGCGTTTCTGCTGATACTGTTAAGTCAACAGGTACGCTTATGACTTTTAAACTTAAAGTGCTTAAAACAGGCGGCAAAATTACTTTGTCGGTTGCTGATGCTATTAATGGTGATGATACTGACATTACATCATCATTTTCAACAAACGGCGCAACAGTAAAATGTTCACACGCAGATTTGAAGTGGACGGTTACCAAAAAAGCAACCTGTACTGAAAAAGGCGAGAAAAAGGGAACTTGTACTTGTGGGTACACAACAACAGAGGCTATCGCAAAAACAGAGCATACATATGGCAATTTTACTGTGACAAAAGAACCTACTTGCACAGAAAAGGGCGAAAAAACAGCCACTTGTTCAGTTTGTAAGGAAAAAATAACTGAAAGTATTTCTGCAAAAGGTCATACATACGGCAAGTGGACAGTTGAAAAAGAAGCAACTGAAACAGAAAAAGGTCTTAAATGGGCAAAATGTACTGTTTGTAGTGATAAAAATGAACAAGCAATTCCGGTAATTACTACAACCACTACCGAAACTGCAACAGAGAAAGAAGAAACAACAGAATCTACAACAACAGAAGAAGCAATAAATCCCACAGTTGATATAGTAGAGAAATCTTCAACACCAAAAACAGTTGCAATTACAGTTTTAGCAGTTTTAGGGATTGAAGCACTTATCGGTTTGATTATCTTCTTGATAATCAAAAACAAAAAGAAAAAAGAACAAT
>CAYXMF010000187.1:0-1425 GCA_964465845.1 uncultured Eubacteriales bacterium
GATGACAACTTTGCAACAATCGTTTCAGCAGTTGGTGAAGGCAGAAGAATTTACGACAACATCCGTAAAGCAATTCAGTTCCTTCTCGGCTCAAACCTTTCAGAAGTTCTTTCTATTTTCTTTGCAACAATTATGAACTTCACAATCTTGCGTGCACCGCATCTTCTCTTCATTAACCTTGTAACAGACTGCTTCCCTGCACTCGCTCTCGGTCTTGAAAAGCCTGAAGAGAATATTATGAGAAGAAAACCAAGAAGTAAGAACGACGGTATCTTTGCAGGCGGACTTGGTGTAGATTGCTTCTACCAAGGCTTTATTGTAACAGTTCTTACAGTTACAGCTTTCTATATTGGCGAATTCATTGAAACAGGACACCTTGTTTTCAGAAATATAGCAGATAGTGAAGACGGCATGACAATGGCATTCTTTACAATGGCAATGTGCGAAATCTTCCACTCCTTCAATATGCGTTCACAGCGTGGCTCAGCAGTAGCGATGGTATTTAAGGGACATCATAACGTAGCTCTTTATGGTGCTATGATTGGTTCATTCCTTCTCACAACAGCCGTTGTTGAAATTCCATTCCTTGCAAATATGTTTGAGTTCACACAACTTTCAGCTCTTGAATATGCAATTTCTCTTGGACTTGCATTCTTAATCATTCCGATTGTAGAAATTGTTAAAGCAATTCAAAGAGCAACATCAAAGAATAAAGATTAAACAATCAATTAAAGTGGAACGGACTGTCATTTGACAGTCCGTTTTTTCTATTCTTCATATAACTCTTCAACTAAAAATCTTGTTGCATGATAATCGCCTTTATTTGTTTTTACAATCATACATTTATTTGAATGTAAAATCAATACATTTTTATGAATGTATAGTAAAACTTTTGCGGAGGGATTATCATGAATTACAATGAAGCGTTAAGAAGAGCAAGAGAGTATAGAAATTTAGAGCAAAAGAATGTTGCTGAAATATTAAATACGACTCAACAACAAATATCTTTGTACGAAACAGGTCAGAGAGAAATGAAGTCAAGTCAAATTATAAAATTATGCAAAGAGTTAAATCTTTCAGCCGATTTTGTTTTAGGGTTGAAAGATAAACCGTAATAAAATACATAAAGAAAAAAGAGCTTTCCGGGTGAAAGCTCTTTTTCTTTTAAAAGGAGAATGAAAATGAAAGGGGATTGGTCGGGAACGAGTTTCCCTGACCACGTTTAAAGAATAACATATAAATGTGGAAGAAAAATATATAAACCTTTAACATTCTGTGAATTCCGAATTATTTATTTTTTTTAAGCGCCCTTACAATTTCATTGAATTTTGGCGGCTTGCCGTACATTAAAATGCCTATTCTGTAAATCGCAACTGCAAGATGCCCTACACCGTAAATTGAAACAATAAGAATTACTATTGAAAT
>CAYXMF010000188.1:0-1356 GCA_964465845.1 uncultured Eubacteriales bacterium
AATGAATAATTTCGGAACTGCGTTGCAATTTATGATCGGCTCCCTCTGACGAGGGAGCTGTCGAGCGATAGCGAGACTGAGGGAGAGATACGAGCCGTTAAAAACTTTATCTCTCCCTCCGTCATTTTCTTACGAAAATGCCACCTCCCTCGTCAGAGGGAGGCGAAATAGCGCTATTTAATCAGCTCTACAAACCCCAATTTGCCAAAATCATAAAAATAACCCATTCTCACAAATGAGAATGGGGTTTCGTTATATCATTTTGCGTTTTGCACTTTGCACTCACTTACAAAACACGTGGCTGCCGATTGTAGTTACAACAGGTCTTGTTCTAATCCATTGGTTGCTTGTTTTTGCAGGATTATAATAGTATATAGCACCGCCTGTGGGGTCCCATCCGTTAATGGCATCACGGGCGGCTTTTTTTGCGGTGTCATCGGGTGCTACACTCCAGTTGCTGTCACGTACTGCCGAGAATGCTCCTGACTGATAAACTACACCGGCAATTGAATCGGGGAAGGATGAGTGGCGAACTCTGTTCAGAACAACGGCGCCGACTGCTACCTGACCTACATAACTCTCGCCTCGTGCTTCAGCAGAAATTATTCGTGCAAGAAGATACACGTCACTTGAACTGTAACCGCCTGTCGATGAACTGGTGCCTGAACCAAGCCCTAAATATAATAATGTTTTACGTCCCGCAATTCCGTCAACGGTAAGTCCGCAGTTTTTCTGGAACTGACGTACTGCTTTTTGAGTTGCTGTTCCGTAAATACCATCAACTGAACCCGAATACAATCCAATTTCTTTTAACTTCTGCTGAATCTGTCGGACTTCTTGTCCGCGTGAGCCTAATTGAGATAATGTTTGCGCACTTTCACTGTATGTGTATGCGATTGCAGTAATTACCATTACATTTACAAGTATAATGGCAACTATTTGCCATAATATTTGTTTTTTGCTTCGAATTTGCTTTTTTGCGTCCATTTTATATATCACTCCGCATCTTTTATTCAGTATTATGTTTTCCTTTATAGGTTTTTTTATTCAAAAAACAGGAGTGATTGTGGTTGAAGTGCATACTATATACAATATATATAGGCCTGAAAAATAAATTAGAAAAAATTTAAAAAAATTAAAAAAAGTTGTTGACAAGTCGATTTTGTTGTGATATTATATCAAAGCTGTCTGCGAGAGGACGAAGTCCGACAGGCAAAAAACTTAAAAAAGTTTTAAAAAACTGTTGACAACCTTGCGGAGTTTTGGTACAATAAAACTCCACCCGCAAAAACGGGGTGGACAGACTGAACCTTGAAAATTAAACAACGACGAGATAAGTAAAAGGAACCCTGTTAA
>CAYXMF010000189.1:0-1356 GCA_964465845.1 uncultured Eubacteriales bacterium
CAAAGGGTACTATTTAATAAATGATAATTTTTCCTGAATTATATATTAAAGACAAATAATGTGTGCGACTTTAAAACGGTGATTTTGCAACTGCAGGTAAAGTTGCAGATTCATATATGGAAACAGCACTTAATTTCCGCAAAGCAGGTGCAGAGTGGATTCATATGGTAGATTTAAACGGCGCACTTGACGGTGTCCGCATCAATAGTGATATATTTCTTGATGTAGCTAAAAACAGCGGACTTAAAGTTGAGGTTGGCGGCGGAATCCGTACAATGAAAGACGTTGATTTTTACATTCAGAACGGAATTGAACGCGTGATTATCGGTTCAGCCGCACTTAAAAATCCACAGTTAGTACGTGAGGCTTGCCGTGAATTTGGCGACAGAATTGCAGTTGGTATTGACGCTAAAAATGAAATGGTTGCAACTGAGGGCTGGACAGAAAAAAGCGATACTCACTATATCGACCTTGCAAAGCGAATGGAAGATTTCGGTGTAAAGTACATTGTCTTTACAGATATTGACTGCGACGGTATGCTTTCAGGACCAAATCTTGAACAATTAGTTAAGCTTAATGAGGCGGTTTCTTGCAACATAACCGCAAGTGGCGGAATTAAAGATCTGAGTAATATCAAGGCTTTAAAGGCTGTTAATATGTACGGCGCAATCTGTGGACGTTCGATTTACAGCGGTACACTTAATTTAACGGAAGCAATTAAAGAATGCGAGGTGTAAAGGTTTGGAACTTGACAAATATTTTGTGAAAGCAGACCTTATTCCTGCCATAATTCAGGAAGAAAGCACAGGCGAAATACTGATGCTTGCCTATATGAATAAGGAATCAATGGCAAAAACTCTTGAAACAGGCTACACTTGGTTCTGGAGCCGTTCAAGACAAGAATTATGGAACAAAGGTGCAACGTCAGGTCATCTGCAAAAGGTGATTTCAATCCACGGCGATTGCGATGACGACACATTACTTATAAAGGTTGAACAGACAGGTCCTGCTTGTCATACGGGCAGTAAATCTTGCTTTTTCAATAAAATCAAATGAGGCGACATTATGAACGATACTTTAGTAAATCTTTATGAAACAATCCTTGAAAGAAAAGCAAACAGCCAAGAGGGTTCATACACTTGCTACCTTTTTGAAAAAGGACTCGATAAAATCCTTAAAAAAGTAGGCGAGGAATGTTCTGAAACAATTATTGCTGCAAAAAACGGTAACAAAGAGGAAACCGTTGGCGAAATCAGTGATTTGATTTTCCACCTTTTTGTTATGATGGCAAACGAGGGCATTGCTGTAGAAGATGTTATGGCAGAACTTGATAAGCGTAGCAACAAAACAGGAAAC
>CAYXMF010000190.1:0-1355 GCA_964465845.1 uncultured Eubacteriales bacterium
GCAAAAATCGGTATTGAGCTTACAGACTCAATCTATGTTGTTCTTAACATGGCTATTATGACTCGCGTTGGCGCAAAGGTTATGGAAGCTCTTGGCGACAGCAATGACTGGGTTCGTGGTCTTCACTGTAAATGTGATGTTGACCCTGAAAAGAGATGGATTTGCCAGTTCCCAGAAGATAACACAATTATCTCAGTTAACTCAGCTTACGGCGGAAACGTTCTTCTCGGTAAAAAGTGCTTTGCTCTTCGTATTGCATCATATCAGGGTAAAAACGAAGGTTGGCAGGCAGAGCATATGCTCATTCTCGGTATCGAAAATCCAAAGGGCGAAGTTAAGTACATCTGTGCTGCTTTCCCATCAGCTTGCGGTAAAACAAACCTTGCTATGCTTATTCCACCGGAAGGCTACCTTGCAAAAGGCTACAAAGTATGGTGCGTAGGTGACGATATTTCTTGGATTCGTAAGGGTGAAGACGGCAGACTTTACGCTATTAACCCTGAAAACGGTTTCTTCGGTGTTGCACCTGGTACAAACGTTAAGTCAAACCCAAATGCTCTTGCATCAACAAAGAAGGGCACAATCTTTACAAACGTTGCTCTTAATCTTGATAACAACACAGTTTGGTGGGAAGGTCTTGACAAGAATCCTCCTGTAAATGCAGAGGAATGGACAGGAATCAAGACAAACGGTGTTGAATGGAAAGCAGAAGGCAAGAACCTTGCTCATCCAAACAGCCGTTTCACAGCTCCTGCAGTTAACTGCCCATGCATCAGTTCTGAATTTGAAAACCCGGCAGGTGTTCCAATTTCAGCATTCGTATTCGGCGGACGTCGTGCAAAGCTTGCTCCACTTGTATATCAGTCACGCGACTGGAATCACGGTGTATTCGTTGGCTCAATTATGGCTTCTGAAACAACAGCTGCAGCAGCAGGTGCAGTTGGCGTTGTTCGTCGTGACCCAATGGCTATGCTTCCATTCTGCGGTTACAATATGGGTGACTACTGGCAGCACTGGATTAACATTGGTAAGACTCTTGATGCCGATAAAGCACCAAAAATCTTCAATGTTAACTGGTTTAGAAAAGACGATGAAGGCAACTTTATGTGGCCAGGTTTCGGTGACAACCTTCGCGTTCTTGAATGGATTATCAAGCGTTGTGAAGGCGAAGTTGATGCTCAGGAAACAGCAATCGGTTACTTGCCATTCGCTAAAGACATCAATATTGAAGGTCTTGAAGGTGAAGTTTCAGTTGAATCACTTGAAAGCATCCTTGACGTTGATAAAGACCTTTGGGCAGCTGAAGCTGAAGGCATTGCAGAATTCTATGCAAAATTCGGTGACAGACTTCCTGA
>CAYXMF010000191.1:0-1344 GCA_964465845.1 uncultured Eubacteriales bacterium
GGCTCATCAATTAAAGAGGTTTACGAGGTTTCTCATAAACAATATGAAGAAATCGGCGCAGTTGGTAATGAAATCATCGATGACACAACAACTGAAATTGCAAATAATGTAGAGGCTACTGACGGTTACGTTGTTTTCAATCCACATTCATTTGTGAATAGCAGTGCAGTTGAGATTGACGGCAAATGGGTTTATGCTGAAAATGTTCCTGCAAAGGGCTATAAGGTAATCAACCCAACAGTTGCAGAAAGCAAAGTAACTGTTACTGACAATTCAATCGAAAACGATTTCTTCCGCCTTACTCTTGACGAAAAAGGCACTTTTACAAGTATTTTTGATAAGAGAAATAACCGTGAAGTTCTTAAAAACGGTCAGCGTGGTAATGTGTTCACCGCTTATGAGGACTACCCAAGAGAATACGATAACTGGGAAATCAGCAGTTATTATACTGAAAAGCATTGGGAAGCAGACCAAGTTGAGAATGTAGAAATTCTTAACGAAGGCGAGCGTGCAGGTCTTAAAATTACAAAGAAATTTAAGAACAGCACAATCGTTCAGAATATCTACCTTTACAATAACATTGATAAGATTGATTTTGAAACTTATATGGATTGGAAAGAGTCACATTTAGTTCTCAAAACCGCATTCCCTGTTGATGTTAATACAAATAAGGCTACTTATGATATTCAGTTTGGCTCAGTTGAAAGACCAACTCATAAAAACACAAGCTGGGACGCTGCAAGATTTGAAGTTTGTGCTCATAAGTATTGTGATTTGTCAGAGTATGGCTATGGTGTCAGCCTTATGAACGATTGTAAATATGGTCATGCAATTCACAATGGTGTAATGAGTTTAACAATGCTTAAATGTGGCACATTCCCTGACCTTGACGCAGATAAGTGCGAGCATTATTTCACATATTCACTTTACCCACACGCAGGGGACTACCGTGAAGCAGGCACAATTCAAAAGGCTTATGACCTTAATATTCCGATGCTTTGCGTAAAAGCAGGGGAGAATAAGGGCACACTTGCAAACGAATTCTCATTCTTTACAGTTGATTGCGATAATGTAATCTTTGAAACTGCAAAGAAAGCGGAAAAAGAAGATACAATCATTATTCGTGGCTGCGAGTATTACAACAAACGCACAACCGCAAATGTGAAATTCGGTTTCCCAATTAAAAAAGCATACCTTTGCGATATGCTTGAAAATAATATCAGCGAATTAGATGTTACAGATAACACCGTAACAGTCGATTTCAAACCATTCGAAATCAATACAATTAAAGTTGTGAAATAATTTAAAATTCACATTAAAAAATCCCCGAGAAATCGGGGATTC
>CAYXMF010000192.1:0-1316 GCA_964465845.1 uncultured Eubacteriales bacterium
AAAAAGGATTTTTCACACTCAGCGAAAAAGAACAGAAGAATGCCGACAAGATTCTTAAGCTTAAAAAGAAATCCGCAATAATTCTTGTTATTATGCTCAGTATAACCTTTGCCGTTCATTGCATCCTTGATGGAGAATTATATGGCAGCATTTGGCGAGCCGCCGCAGACGGAAGAGAATACACCGATTTAGCGGAATTCAAGGAATATATTGAAACTGATGAGGAACCTATCGGAAATCCTTATGTTGAATATGCGACGGGCGTATTTGAAGATAACTACGACGAAGATTACTCAAGAAATGAAGAAATTGACGATGCATCGAATTACGACGATTACGAAACCTTTACAATTGAGTCTCCCGACGGCACGGTGCTTTGCGAATATAAGCATATTAACACCAATGTGCTGAATATAGATGTTGAATATGACGGCGACAAGGTTACGGTATATACATACACAGAAGAAGACCATTGGCGCGCTAACCAAATAACAAATGCAATCAACACCTGCATTGTGGCCGTATATTTCATTGAAGCCATAGGCGTAATAATCGGGTATAATGTGAAAAAGAGAAAAATAGTTAAGTAGAGAAAAAGGACTGCGAGTACTTGCTCGTAGTCCTTACTTTTTTATTCAGCGAAAATTCCGAACTTGTCTAAATCTATGTGTCCGTCGGGTTCAAATATTATGCCCTCTTTTTCAAGAAGCTCGCGTTGGGTTGCACCGCCGCCAAAGGCAAAGTTTGTTGCCACCCTGCCCTCACGGTTTACTACTCTGTGACAAGGGATTACGCCAGGTAACGGATTATTGTGCAAAGCATAACCCACCACACGTGCCCAACGTGGATTGCCTGCAAGCATTGCCACCTGACCGTAAGTCGCTACCTTGCCTTTGGGAATATTTTTCACAACCTCATAAATCTGTTCAAAAACTGACATAGACGTCACACTTTCAACTTAAAATTACTTTTATTATACCTCAAAATCAAAAAAATAAAAGGGACTTCTTTTCAGAAATCCCTTGGTGGTCGTGACAGGAGTCGAACCTGCGGCTACCGAGAAAAATATTGTCGCATCACTAGTTTGGAGCACTTCGTGATACTCCGTATTTTTCTCTTCCTACGCCTCGCTTTTTCTGCCACCGGCAGCGCTCGGCTTCGTCGCCTGCTCCCAAAGGTTGCTTTGCTCGCAAAGATGCCTCAAAATCAAAAAAATAAAAGGGACTTCTTTTCAGAAATCCCTTGGTCGGAGTGACAGGAGTCGAACCTGCGGCATCTTGCTCCCAAAGCAAGCGCGCTACCATCTGCGCTACACC
>CAYXMF010000193.1:0-1297 GCA_964465845.1 uncultured Eubacteriales bacterium
TATTTCTTTTTCTTTATAATTTTTCTTGCAGTCACAAGTCCTACTGTTGCTACGATACCTGCTACAGCACCTTTAATCAGTGGCATTGCGGCATCAAAGCTATTTGGTGCATAAGTGTAAGCATTATAACGGATTTTCTTTTCTACCTTGAAATCGGGTAAATCCTTAATTTCAATAGTAGTGGTTTCAAAGTTCTTTACGTCGTTTTCATCGAAATCGAAAATGCGTACTCCCCTTTTATCTGCAGGGCCATAAACATTAAATCCACAACCTTGAGTGTAACCCATTTTCATTCCCTTATATTCGCCCATAAATGAGTTGTTATGGTCGTGACCGAAGAACATTGCGAACACATCGCCTTTTTCATTAAGAGCGTCAAATTCGCCTGTATTCACCTCTGGTGTTGCAGGAGTTTCCCACACGAAAGAACGGTCATTAATTACGCAACATTCAGGGTTCAAATCAAAAAACTTGCCTGCGTGGTCACGATAGCCCGTTGCAACGCCTTTTCTCTTTGGAACTTCCATAAGTAAATTCCACATTTCAGGCACAGGAATATGCTGGAACATAATTGTTGGTATGAAGTCCCCGTAATTCTCTTTAAGCTCGTCACGAAGCCCTTTGTACCACTCAATCTGATTTTCTGACACAGGACTGCATCTGCCGTTAAGGCTCATTGAAAGGCTATCGATCAAAAGCACATTAAGTTTAGGATTGCCGTTCTCACCCATAATAAGAAGATTGTGGTTACAATAGCCATCAATAGTATCATCAGCATTAAAAGCAAGGCAATTCTCGTGTTCTTTATAGATTTCTAACTGCTGTTGCTTGTTTGCAGCACACTGGTCGTCGTGATTACCGAATACAAATGTAAACGGCACGCCCATTTCGTCAAGTGGTTTGAGAAGATTATCAATAGCAACCTTTGGATTTGCTTTTCTGTCGCCAATATTAAATGTTATTCCGTAACCTTTTAACTGGTCACCGCTGAATACTACCAAATCGGGTTTTGCCTTTTTAAGAGCACAGCGAATGAAATTCACCGTATCAGGCGAAGTCCAGCTTGTGTCCTGAGTATCAGCAATCTGCATTATTCTGAATTTTCCGTTGTTGAATTTAAGTTCCATAATATCACCGAGAATAGTATAACAAAAACAACCACCTTATTCAAGGTGGTTGTTTCATTATAACTTAAATTATTTAAGATTTGCTTTGAGTGTTTCAAGCTCTGCTGCAAGTGTTTCAGGAAGTCTGTCACCGAATTTTGCATAGAATTCTGCAATGCCTTCAGCTTCAG
>CAYXMF010000194.1:0-1296 GCA_964465845.1 uncultured Eubacteriales bacterium
ATAACCCTTAAGTCTGATTCTGATTTTCTTACCTTTTGTTGCTGCCATTTTGGTTTCCTCCTAATTTTCTGGGCACGTTATTTTACTTGCAACTTAGCCGGGTGTTTCAACCCTACCATTTTTAAAACCGAAAAATCGGTTTTGATTTTTCGGACGGCGTAAAATAGCGCAGAATGCTCCCTGCAAGTACCATGAAAGCGCAGTTGGGGTACGCTTTAAGGTTTTGAAAGCATTATTGGTCGCCCGATTTAAAATCAGACATACTCCGTGGTAATTCCCTGCATCAGCGTGCAGCCACCTACCACTTCATCGCATATCGCACTTGTTAGAAATGGGCACAATTCGCCCTTCTCCACGCGTGCTTTGGTATTTTACCATACTATTTGTGAAAATGCAATAAGTTTTTTAAAAAAAGTTTGTGAATTTCGCAGAAAATTTTTCTGAATAAATGTAGCCACAATATATAGTGTTTTTCAAGAACAATCGGCACAAAAAATCATTATTTTTTGAGTGAAAAATTTCCTATATATAATAGGTATAGCAAAAATTGCTCAAAAACATAAAAAACGGCAGGTTTTCACCTGCCGTACTATTTGTTTTTTGTTTATGACAACTTCTTTAAGAGAAGTTCTTTAATGAGAGCCGGGTCACCTGCACCACGAAGTTCTTTCATGCAAGCGCCGAAGATTGACATAAGTGCTTTTTCTTTACCATTCTTATAGTCGGCAACTGCTTTTTCGTTTTCAGCAATCACCTTATCGATTACGCTATCGATTGCAGAAGAATCGAACTTCTTATCAAGTCCCTGTGCCTTAACGAATTCTTCAGGGTCAACATTATCTTCAACAACCGCGATAAGAACTTTCTTACCTGCATTACGGTTAATCTTGCCACTGTCAACCATTTTAATGATTGTTGCAAGAGTTTCCGCAGTCATTGTAAGGTCGTTGAGTGTCTTACCATCTTTACGAAGAACGCCTGCGCAGTCTGTGAGAATCCAAGTTGCAGTATCTTTCGGATTGCATCCCATAGCCACAATATCATCAAGCATTTTTGCGATCTTGTGGTTTGAAATAAGCATATCGATTTCTTTTTCAGAAATTCCTGCTTCACGATAAGCCTCTGCTTTTTCATCAACTGCAACGGGCTTATTTGCCTTAATTTCTTCAAGCCACTCATCATCAATGATAATTGGCAGGGTACAGCCCAGAGTCTCCACAGCGGTCAGACGGCGGATAACCGCGTTGCGCTGGGACATCTTGGTAACGCCAATGGAAAGGACCACGGTAACGACGG
>CAYXMF010000195.1:0-1288 GCA_964465845.1 uncultured Eubacteriales bacterium
AATGAAAAGAATCTGTATTTTTCATCAACAGCAGTTTTATAGGCATCAAGAACTTTTTCTCTATTATAAAATGCCGAAACAAGCATAATAAGAGTACTTTCAGGTAAATGGAAGTTAGTAAGCAATGCATCTATGCATTTAAACTTATAACCTGGGTAAATAAAAATACTTGTCCAGTCGTCAAACTCTTTCATTTCACCCTGACTTTGCATTACACTTTCAAGAGTACGACAACAAGTTGTGCCAACCCCAATAACTCTACCGCCGTTTTTCTTGGTTTCATTAATCAAATCAGCAGTTTCTTTCGGAATATGATAATGCTCAGAATGCATTTGGTGGTCCTCAATATTTTCAGCCTTTACAGGACGGAAAGTTCCAATACCTACATGCAAGGTCACATAACCTATTTTAATACCTTTCTCCTGTATTTTATCCATTATTTCATCAGTAAAATGGAGACCTGCAGTTGGTGCTGCGGCTGAGCCTAATTCTTTTGAATAAACAGTCTGATAGCGTTCTTTATCTTCAAGTTTTTCAGTTATATAATGTGGCAACGGCATTTCACCGACTTTATCAAGAACTTCATAAATATTTGATGCATTATAACTGAATTTTGCTATTCTGTTACCGTTTTCAAGTACTTCTTCAATCTTGCAAGAAAGGATACCATCACCAAAAGTAAATTCGGTATCAATTTTCGCCCTTTTGCCAGGTCCTGTAATGGTTTCCCAACGGTCATTTCCGAGATTGTTAAGTAAAAGGAATTCAACTATTGCACCTGTATCTTTTTTAATGCCGTAAATACGTGCTGGAAGAACTCTTGTATTGTTCAAAATCAAGCAGTCGCCGGGATTTAAATAATCAATAAAATCATAAAAATGCTTATGCTCGATAGTGTTATTTTCTTTTGATAAAACCATCATTCTTGAATGGTCACGAGGCTCAATTGGAGTCTGAGCTATCAATTCTTTGGGCAAATCGTAATAAAAATCAGATTTTTTCATCGTGTTTCTCCGTAAAAATATAGAAATTGCTAAAAATGTTTGACACAAAGGCTCTATAATGGTATTATATTAGAGCGATTGAGGCGCAACAAAAATCAGTATCGTTTTTGAAACTCCCAAGAGTTTTTGATAAAACGTGAAAGGGTTTGTTGCCGAAGAAAAAACATAGCTTTGGGATTTGTTTTTTCTGGTTGTATTATTAACAGTAATGCAACTGTCATCATTTATTGATGGAGTGCTTTCGTATTATTGACAAAAGTCCGTAATACTTTGTATTTTTATTC
>CAYXMF010000196.1:0-1224 GCA_964465845.1 uncultured Eubacteriales bacterium
CTGACCAGCAGGTTAGAGGCGCTGTTGTTCTTCCTAACGGTACAGGTAAAAACGTTAGAGTTGCTGTTTTTGCAAAGGGTGACAAGGCTGACGCAGCTGTAGCAGCAGGTGCTGAGGTTGTTGGTGCTGAAGATCTTCTTGCAAAAATTCAGGAAGGCTTTATGGACTTCGACGTATGTATCGCAAGCCCTGACATGATGGGTCTTGTTGGTCGTCTTGGTAAGGTTCTCGGTCCTCGTGGTCTTATGCCAAGCCCAAAGGCTGGTACAGTTACTCCTGACGTTGCTAAGGCTGTTACAGAAGCTAAGGCAGGTAAGATTGAGTACCGTCTTGATAAGACAAACATCATCCACTGCCCAATCGGTAAGGTTTCATTCGGCCCTGAAAAGCTTAAGGAAAACCTTGACACACTTATGGAAGCAATCGTTAAGGCAAAGCCGGCAGCAACAAAAGGACAGTACATTAAGTCAGTTGCAGTTGCTTCAACAATGGGCCCTGGTGTAAAAATCAACCCAAACAAATTCGCAGTAACAGTTGCTGCTGAATAATTTAACTATTGACAAACCCAAAAGGGTATGTTAATATATTTAAGCTTGCCAAAGACAGTAGGTGCATTTTGCATAAAGTTTTAACTGCCTACCGAGGATATTAGCATTTAATTAAAATGTTTCTATGCCTTTTCTGTCTTTGCAGAAGAGGCATATTTTTTCTCCCTTGCAAGCGCATTTAAAATTTAACAGGAGGTGAATCGTTTGCCAAGCGAGAAGGTTTTAGAATTAAAGAAACAGCAGGTGGCTGCTCTTAAAGAAAGACTTGACGGTTCAATCGCAGGTGTTGTTGTAGATTACAAGGGCATCACAGTTGAAGACGATACAAAGCTTCGTAAAGAGCTCCGTGAAGCAGGTGTTGAATACACAGTTGTAAAGAACACAATTCTCGGTCGTGCCATCGACGGAACAAGCCTTGCTGATATGAGCAGTGCCCTTGAAGGTACAACAGCTATCGCAACAAGTAATGATGACTATGTTGCAGCAGCAAGAATTCTCGGCAAATATGCCGATAAGAGCGAAAACTTTAAGCTCAAGACAGGTTATCTTGACGGTGAAGTTATCGGTCTTGATAAGCTTGACAGTCTTGCAAAGCTTCCATCAAGAGAAGTATTGCTTGCTACTGTACTCAGTGCGTTCAACGCACCTATCGCATCTTTTGCACGTGCCGTACAGG
>CAYXMF010000197.1:0-1213 GCA_964465845.1 uncultured Eubacteriales bacterium
GCTCCCAGCTGAGCTACGCCCCCAAATGTGCAAATATTGTAGCATAAATTCTTGTAATTTTCAACTTTTGTGTTTTGGTCCTTTTTTATAATTATTGGCTCTGTTATTTGTCATATATGCCTAAAATGT
This sequence comes from uncultured Eubacteriales bacterium, assembly GCA_964465845.1. Lineage (GTDB taxonomy): Bacteria > Bacillota > Clostridia > Oscillospirales > Acutalibacteraceae > Fimenecus. Next base: position 130 of record CAYXMF010000197.1, read on the forward strand.
TATGAGCTTGTAGAAAAATACAGTTTTATGTGGTAAAATATCTTATCAATTATTATAAGGTGATATTTTTGGAATTTCTTACGAAAGAATATTCTTTCCCGTCACATTCGGGATTATGCGACATATATGCACAAAGTGCTGCGCCTATTGACTACGGTTCAATCAAGGGAATCGTGCAGATTTCTCACGGAATGGCTGAATACTCAAACCGTTATGCACGTTTTGCCCTTGAACTTTGCAAGGCAGGTTACGCTGTATTTGTCAGCGACCACATAGGTCACGGCTCGTCTGTCACTGACCGTGATATGCTTGGCTTCTTCGGTGAAGCCGAAGGCGAAGAGCATTTTGTTGAGGACTTAAAGTCTTTGACAGATATTATTAAAAGTGAGTACCCCGATTTACCGTTCTTTATGTTCGGTCACGGTATGGGCAGTCTTATTGCAAGAAAATACACTGCAAAATACGGTTATCTTCTTGACGGCGTAATTTACGGCGGTACAAGCGGTGAAAATCCTGCACTCGGCATTGGAATTCAGCTTGCAAATGCTCTTATCAAGCAAAACGGAAGTATGCATCGTTCAGAAGTTCTTGATGTAATTGCATTTGGTGCATACAACCGCAAAACAGAGAAACGCACAGAAAATGATTGGGCATCACGTGATGAAGCCGAAGTTGATAAGTTCAACGCTGATGAGCTTTGCGGTTACACTTATACCGCAAGCGGAATGAAAGCTCTTTTCACACTTTTAAAGCAGGTATCGTCAAAGCGTTGGTACAACACGGTACCGCTCAGTATGCCCATTTACCTGATTTCAGGTACTATGGACCCTGTTGGTGATTACAGCAAAGGTGTAAATGAAGTTTATAAAAATCTTAAAAAGACAGGGCATAAAAACGTTTCAATAAAACTTTATGAAGGTGCACGACACGAAATTCTTAATGAAATCAATCGTGACGAAGTTTATGCTGATATTATTGACTGGCTTAACGAAAAATCAGAAAAGCATCAGGAAGAAATGAATCAGTCAGCAATAGTCGAATCAATAGACGAAGTAATCGCACCAACGGAAGAAATTGTTGAAGA
>CAYXMF010000198.1:0-1172 GCA_964465845.1 uncultured Eubacteriales bacterium
GAAGGCTGGTATTGACCTTAACAGAAAGATGCTCTCAGAGATTGCTATTGCTGATCCTGCAGCATTCACAGCTCTTACAGAAAAAGCTAAAGAAGCACTTAAATAAGAATTTAACCACGCATGAGGATTCCCCTCGCGCGTGGTTTTTCCGTTTTTTAAATTATGACAGATTTTATTATAACCGCAAAAAACAACCCGAAAATTAAAGAAATCAAGGCTCTTTTGACTTCTTCAAAAGACCGTAAAAACAGTGGACTTTTCGTGCTTGAAGGGGTCCGCTTATGCCTTGATGCCGTAAAAAGCGGATGCGAAATCACCTCTGTTTTCTGCACTGAAAACTGTGAGTCAAAATATGCAGATAACATTTCTGAACTCAAAAATGCCTGTAAGGATTTTTATGTTGTAAGCGAAGATGTGCTTAAAAGCATAAGTGACACAGTAACTCCGCAAGGGGTAGTTTGTACTGTAAAAATGCAGCCAAAGGGTGTCGAATATAAACAGGGTAAAAAGTATATTGCTCTTGACACAATTCAGAATCCTGATAATTTAGGCGCAATTTCCCGTACTGCTGAAGCATTTGGCATTGACGGTATGGTTATTTGTGGCGGTTGTGATATTTATAATCCTAAGGCACTCAGGGCATCAATGGGCGCACTTTTCCGCTTGCCTGTTAAGGTTTGTAAAAGTCTTGAAGAAGAAATTCAGGCTTGTAGAAATGCAGGCATTCAAAGTTTTGCAACCGTGCCTGACAGAGATGCTGAAGACATTACGAAAACGGATTTTTCGGGCGGTGCACTTTGCATAATCGGTAACGAGGGTAACGGCGTATCTAAACAGATTATTGATGTATGTGATAAGAAAATCACAATTAAAATGCAAGGCAGAGCAGAATCCCTTAATGCCGCCGCTGCCGCATCAATAACAATGTGGGAATTGGTAAAATGAATTACGATTTATATTGGATTTGGTTGTCCTGTGGACTTGGGGCAGGAGCGTCTTGTCTTGATTTGGTTTCACATTTTGAGTGGAATCCGTATGAGATTTACGGTGCGACGTATAACGAAATTTTCAGCTTGAATATTTTAACTAAAAACCGAATTGAAAAGCTTAAAAGCTTCCCCATCGAAAAAGCGGAGGAGATTTTAAGAGTTTCAAAGGAAAAGGGTTGGAAA
>CAYXMF010000199.1:0-1166 GCA_964465845.1 uncultured Eubacteriales bacterium
ATTGTGAACTCTATAACATGTTCCATACGTTTGCAAAAAACGCAAACGAAAAGACAGGTTGGTATGCTCCTTGGGCATTCAATTTTGATAACAGTGTTTACTTTATGGACACGCCCAATCTTACCCGTTTTGTCCGTGAAATCACAGCTCAATTTGAGCTTGTTGAAAAATCTTATGAGCTTTATTTGTGGACGGGTGACCGACGTTACATATGCGATGAACAGAATTTTCTTTTCATTGAAAAAATAATGAGCGATTTCATTGATTTGCAGGATGGTATAATCCTTGACGAAAAAAACGGAATTCCCGAGGGCAAGGGCGACATATTTGACGGCAGTTGCACCTACAACGAGCGTAGCTTTCACGCTGCCGAAGCAGGTGACAGTATAGCCGCAATGTATAAAGCCTTGCTTTGTTACAGTAAAATTCTGAAAATCCGTGGAGATGAAGAAAAATCGCAAATTCAGTTGAAACGAGCTGAAAATCTTAAAGATTATTTTAATAACGAGTGGTCGGTTGTACCAAATAGTGACAAGTTTTGCTATGCCATAGACAACAAAGGTAAAAAGCATTATAAATGGCTTAAAATCGGCAAAGAAATTCACGGCGGTGCATCACTGATTTTCATACCTATGAAAGAAATAACTGAAATCGGTGAGCGAAACAACAAGCTGCTTGATTATATCTTCAAAAAAGAAAAAAATCCTCTCACAAGAGAAGATAATATTGAAAGTCTCACATATCTGCCTGAGGTTTTCTTTCCATATTTTCAGAATGACCGTGCGTGGTATTGGATGAAGCACATTATTGAGCAAAAAGATCTACCTCACGAGCGTGCAAGTCAAGGTACAAACGGCGATTACCCCGAAATATCGTTCACGTTTATTGCTCAGACCGTTCAGGGAATTATGGGAATAAGCGTAAATGCAGAAAAAAGTGAAATCACAACTTATCCCCATTTTCCGAATGAAATCAACGAAATCACGCTGACAGATTTAGTTTTTGGTAAAAATATTGTTGACATAACACTTTGCAAAGATAGTGCTACAATAACAAACAAAAGCCAAAAACCAATAAAATGGACCTGCAAGCTTCCAGATAAAACTGAAACCGTCACAGTTGACGGAATGGAATGTAAGCAGATAGTTAATTAAAATAAAAAAGAA
>CAYXMF010000200.1:0-1152 GCA_964465845.1 uncultured Eubacteriales bacterium
TTGGTAGCGGCAACGGGACTTGAACCTGTGACCTTCCGGGTATGAACCGGACGCTCTAGCCAACTAAGCTATGCCGCCATAGTTGCCGTCTGTACGACGGCTTGATTATTATAATATAAGAGTTTTGTTTTGTCAACAACTTTTTACAAATATTTTTAACTTTTTTCAAAAAATTATTACACAAGTGAAAAGGGCGATTCGTGAATCTCTCCTACATTTTCTGATTTTACAAAAATATCATAAATTTAATGATTTTTTTGTTAGACAATCTTGCCGAAACTAAGCTGTATAAAAATACTGCGAGCCGATAGACACGCAGTATTGCGAAAAATATACCAAAAAGAATTACTTGCGTTCCATAAGAGTAACCATAACTGCCTTTTGAGCATGAAGTCTGTTTTCTGCTTCATCGAAGATTTCGTCAGCATGTGTTTCAAACACTTCTTCTGTAATTTCTTCGCCACGGTGAGCAGGTAAGCAATGCTGTACCATACAACCGGAATTTGCTGCTTCAAGTGTTTTCTTGTTAATCTGATAAACGCCCTGGAATACTTGTCTGCGGTATGCGGCTTCTTCCTCTTGTCCCATTGATGCCCAGACATCAGTAAAGATTACATCAGCACCGGCAGAAGCTTCAATCGGATCACGGTAAAGACCGAAATGGCCATTATTGTTTGCAAATTCGAGAACTCGTTTATCAGGGTCAAATCCCTCAGGACAAGCAACTGTTACATCCATACCCATTTTAAGACCGCCGACGATAAGTGAATTTGCCATATTGTTACCGTCACCGATATAAGTCATTTTAAGTCCGTCAAGGTGACCTTTATGTTCACGGACAGTCATAAGGTCAGCAAGCACCTGACATGGATGACAGAAGTCAGTAAGTCCGTTAATAATCGGGATTGAGCCGTATTTTGCAAGATTTTCAACTTCACTCTGTTCAAAAGTTCTTATCATAATACCGTCAAGGTAACGTGAAAGAACGCGAGCAGTATCTTGAATTGGCTCGCCACGACCGATTTGAAGGTCACGGTTTGAAAGGAAAAGTGCCTGACCGCCTAACTGATACATACCTGTTTCAAAAGAAACTCTTGTTCTTGTTGATGATTTCTGGAAAATCATACCGAGAGTCTGTCCTTCAAGACGATG
>CAYXMF010000201.1:0-1151 GCA_964465845.1 uncultured Eubacteriales bacterium
TCTGGTCAATTGCAGTGCTTGTTGTAAACAAAAGTGAAGAAAAAGAAAAGGCTATGAAAGAAGCCGCAAGAAGTCACAGATAAGTGCATATTGTAAAAGTTAAAGGCTCGGTAAAACCGAGCCTTTTTTGTTTTTGTTTAATTGTTTTCTAAATTCTTTTGTGACTGCATTTTAAGGTATGCATTGATAAATCCGTCAAGGTCGCCATCCATAACCGCATTTATATTACCATTTTCAAAAGATGTTCTGTGGTCTTTTGCAAGTGTATATGGCATAAATACATAGGAACGGATCTGACTGCCCCATGCAATTTCTTTGTGGTCACCTTTGATGTCTTCAATCTTTGCAAGGTGCTCACGCTCTTTAATCTCAATAAGTTTTGATTTGAGCATTGTCATAGCAACTTCACGATTCTGATGCTGGCTACGTTCAACCTGACAAGAAACTACAATGCCTGTTGGCTTATGTGTAAGACGAACTGCAGATGAAGTTTTATTAACCTTTTGTCCACCTGCACCGCTTGCACGGTAAACTGCCATTTCAATATCGTCAGGGTTAATATCAACATTTGTATCTTCATCGATTTCGGGCATTACTTCAAGAGATGCGAACGAAGTATGACGTCTGCCCGATGCGTCAAATGGTGAAACACGGACAAGGCGGTGAATACCTGCCTCACTCTTCATAAATCCGTAAGCGTTTTCGCCCTCAATAAGAATACAAGCAGATTTAAGACCTGCCTCGTCACCGTCAAGATAGTCAAGAGTTGACACCTTGTAGCCGTGGCGTTCACCCCAACGGTTATACATTCTGAAAAGCATCTGTGCCCAGTCCTGAGCCTCTGTTCCGCCTGCACCTGCGTGGAATGTGAGAATTGCATTTTTAGAGTCGTATTCACCTGTAAGAAGTGTTGCAAGAGTTTGTGCATCAAGGTCCTTTTCAAACTTGTCAACACCCTGTGTGCACTCATCAACAAGACTTTCGTCCTCTTCTTCATCAGCAAGCTCGATCATAACAAGTGCATCCTCATAGTCTGCTTTTAATCTTTCATAAGAAGCAACCTTGTTCTTTAATACGCTTGTACGCTGTAAGACTTTCTGCGAATTTTGAATGTCATCCCAGAAGCCTTCAGCCGCCTGCTGTTCTTCAAG
>CAYXMF010000202.1:0-1149 GCA_964465845.1 uncultured Eubacteriales bacterium
TTCACGGTCTTGTTCGTGATGCTCAGGGTAGAAAGATGTCAAAATCTCTCGGTAATGGTATCGACCCACTTGAGATTATCGACCAGTACGGTGCTGACGCTTTAAGATTTACTCTTGCAACAGGTAACAGCCCCGGAAACGATATGCGTTTCTCTGACGAAAAGGTTGAGGCAAGCAGAAACTTTGCTAATAAGATTTGGAATGCTGCACGTTTTATTCTTATGAATCTTGATGAAAACGAATATGCACCTTATGTTCCAAAGAACCTTGCAATTGAAGACAAGTGGATTTTGAGTAAGTACAATGACCTTGTTAAGGATGTTACAGACTCACTTGAGAAGTTTGAACTCGGTCTTGCAGTACAGAAACTCTATGACTTTATCTGGGACGTATTCTGCGATTGGTATATTGAAATTTCAAAAATCCGTCTTAATGGCGAATGTCCAACTGCAAAGGCTACTGTTAAAGCAGTTCTCGTTTATGTAATGTCAAATACTCTTAAACTCTTACATCCGTTTATGCCATTTATCACAGAAGAAATCTGGCAGACACTTCCGCACGATGGCGAGTCAATTATGATTTCAGATTGGCCTGTTTACAGTGACGAACTTTCATTCCAGAAAGACGAAGCTGAAATGGAAAGAGTTATGACTGCAATTAAGGCTGTTCGTAACCGCCGTGCAGAAATGAATGTTCCGCCATCAAAGAAAGCAAAGATTTTCATTGAAACTGCTTATGAAAAGACATTCTCAGAGGGTGCAAACTTCTTCGTAAGACTTGCATCAGCAAGTGAAGTTGAACTCGTTAAGGGTTATGAAAATGACGAAGCAGTTGCAATTATCACAGAAGACGCTCGTCTTTTCATTCCACTTGATGAACTTGTTGATTTCAAGGCAGAGTTAGAACGCCTCGAAAAAGAAAAAGCAGGCGTGCTTAAAGAAATTGCATTTGTTTCAGGCAAACTTAACAACGCAAACTTCGTTGCAAAAGCACCTGAAGCACTTGTTAACGAACAGCGCGAAAAGCTCAACAAGTATAACGAAAAACTTGCAATGCTTGAAGAAAGCATTGCGAAGATTAGCAACAAATAAAAAATAAATATTGGCTCCCTCTGACGAGGGAGCTGTCGAGCGATAGAGAGACTGAGGG
>CAYXMF010000203.1:0-1090 GCA_964465845.1 uncultured Eubacteriales bacterium
CTAATCTAATCAATTAAAAAAGCCGTGCTTTTCTAAAAAGCACGGCTTAATCTTTACTTAAATGTGGATTAAAGAGCGTTTACGATATCTTTTGTATCTCTTGCGATTGCAAGCTCTTCGTTTGTGGGAAGAACATAAACCTTAACCTTTGAATCAGCGGTTGAAAGCTCGCCCTCGGCACCTCTGATAAGATTTTTACCGATTTCCTCGTCAACCTTAACACCAAGATATGAAAGCTCGTTACAAATCTTAGTTCTCATATCGTCAGCATTCTCACCGATACCGCCTGTGAATACGATAGCATCAACACCGTCCATAGCAGCGGCAAAAGCACCGATATACTTTTTGATTTCATACATCTGAATGCCTCTTGCAAGCTTGCAGCGTTCAGCAAGTCCCAAATTGTTTTCTGCCATTTCTTTTTTAACGTCACGGTCGTCAGAGCCTACGCCTGAAATTGCTGCAATACCTGATTTTTTGTTAAGAAGAGTATCCATTTCTTTGATTGAAAGATTTTCTTTTTCCATAAGGAAAAGTACAACTGAGGGGTCAATGTTACCGCAACGTGTACCCATGATAACACCGTCAAGTGGAGTAAGACCCATTGTTGTGTCAATAACCTTGCCACCCTTAACTGCTGTGATTGAAGAACCGTTACCAAGGTGGCATGTAATAATCTTAAGGTCCTCAATGTTTTTACCCATAAGCTCTGCTGCCTTGCCTGAAACGTACTTATGGCTTGTTCCGTGGAAGCCGTAACGTCTGATTTTGTACTTTTCATAGTATTCGTACGGAATTCCGTAAAGATAAGCTTCTTCGGGCATTGTCTGATGGAATGCTGTATCAAATACACCAACCTGTGTAATTCCGGGCATAACCTTTTCGCAAGCTTCGATACCGATGATGTTTGCGGGGTTATGAAGCGGAGCAAGCTCAATGCAGTCATTAAGAGCACCCTTAACTGCATCGTCAATAATAACACTACCGCTGAAGCTTTCGCCGCCATGTACAACACGGTGACCTACTGCACCGATTTCACTCATATCGGCAATAACTCCGTGATTTTTATCTATGAGGGCATCGATTACAA
>CAYXMF010000204.1:0-1027 GCA_964465845.1 uncultured Eubacteriales bacterium
TCACTTCGGTGGGTCTTTTTTTATACCCAAAAATCAATGAAAGGTGTGAGTCCAGTATAATACTGAACTCATTCACTATCAATTTAATATTTTATTTTGTCTAAACTTTAGGGTTCACTTCAACTCGTCTGTGGATATAGTTTATTTAACTATTATATCAATAATTTCAAGTTCTTTATCATTTACTTTAAACTTAACCTGAAATTCACCATAACTCATACCGTAAATTCTTTCACTGTCATTCTGATATGCTGGGCGGGGGTCATATTTTAAGGTTTCTAATAATCCGTCAATTTTATCGAATGGAATTTTACTTAAAAGCTCATCACTGCATTTTACATCAAGCAATCCACCTGATTCATCCATTGCGAACCCATTTGACGCATCAGGGCGGCTGTCCGTATATGGTAAGTATGGCTTTATATCAATAATTGGAGTTCCGTCCATCAAATCAGCACCGACAACGTAAATTGACTTGCCGTCTTTGTTGTTAAAATCGGTTTTAATCACCTTTACACAAGAAAGTCCTAATCTGTTAGGCCTAAATGGTGAACGGCTTGCAAACACGCCTACGCGTTTGTTTCCGCCCAGTTTTGGCGGTCGTACTGTTGGCTGGATCTGTTTCTTATTGATCTTAGAAAAATACCATATCAGCCAGATGTGCGAAAATTGTTCAATACCCTTGAAAAAACATGGAGCTTTGTAATCATCTTCAAAAACAATTTTTGAAATCATGGTTTCTGACAATCCGCTTTGTCTTGGTATTCCAAATTTTTCCTTATAATCGTTTTTAATATAACCAATAGGTTCAATTGTTATTCTTCCCATATTTTTCACCTCAGGCTAATAATAACACATTTTTAAATTTTTTTCTACATAGTTGTATTTTTTGAAAAATATGGTAGAATAATATTATAAAATTTAAGGAGTGATTTCAATGGAACTTAAAGGTTCAAGAACTGAAGCAAATCTTATGACAGCTTTTGCAGGTGAGTCACAGGCAAGAAACAAATACACTTATTATGCC
>CAYXMF010000205.1:0-1021 GCA_964465845.1 uncultured Eubacteriales bacterium
GCTTTCCACTTTCCACCTATCCACCGATGAAAACATTCGGCGAACCTTCAGCTACCGTGCCTCCACAGCTCACAGCGTCCCCAACTCTCGCCGCGCGTTTTCCATTAATATATACGCTTGCACTTCCAGACGCGATTACGCCCGTGTGTGGCGGGTGGTCTATACACTTGTGAGAAGGGTATTCGTCGCCCATACGACCCGCCCCTTTTCCGTTGATAAAAACGTTCCCGCTCGCTGAACTTAAACTTCTCGGCGGGCAAAGGTCGTGACCGCTGTCACTATCGCCTAATCTCGTCGCGTTCATTCTCTCACCCGTTCAAATATATCCTCTTCCCGTTGATGATGATGTTCCCTTTGCACTCGATTTTTAATTCAGACTTCGCTCGGTCGAATTGTATGTAAGTGCCGTCCTTGAAATCCAATCGAGTCACGTCCTGCGAATTCACTGCCGGCGGATTCTTGTCATCATACCTCGCGCCCAAGATAAATCCCGTCCCGCTCATATCGTCGTTAGTCGAAAAAAGACACACCACGCTCTCGCCCACGTCCGGTAATGAATACGCCTTGTTCTGACTCCCGCAAGATATAAGTATCGGCAACTCCGCGCTCACCACGTCGTCTTTGTCCGGAAATGTCACTCGCGCCGAATGCCTTTCAGGATACACCACGCTCACTATTCCTTCCCGCACGATTTCCCGCGCGTCCGATGTCGTTTCCATCTCTTCACCTTCTACTCGATAGAATCAGTTAAGCGAAAAGTGGTAAGTGATAAGTAGTTAGCCACTTACCACTTACCACTTACCACTTACCACTTACCACTTACCACTTTCTACTCGATAGAATCAGTAACCCTTCAGACAGCGGCGCAACTCCAATGAGCAAGTATAGCCCTTGCCCACCGAGTGCGTCGCCTTTTCGATGCAGTACTTCCCGCTGTAAAATCCGAAGTCCTTTAGCTCAAGATTTTGTCCCGCAAGATAAATGAAGTCGCCGATAACCTGCAGTGTCACCTTGATTTCAT